>JAETOP010000117.1 GCA_021771675.1 Oscillospiraceae bacterium
CACCCTTTACCATTTAACAGAGCACTCAAAAAACGTTACCGAGCGGGAGGCTAATAGCCTCCCCTACGATCAAACAGGAGGTGCGCCGGATCACTCCGTCAAACACCAATTTGCCGGGCTGCTGAGAAAGGCCGGCAAGCACAATTCCTAATTCCTAATTCCTAACCATCTTATATCCCGTATCATTTTTGGCGCTGCTTGCCGGGCTTGAAATTGCGGCAAATATATGTTAGAATGAAATAAAGTATAGTCAAAAGTAGGCGAATTGGATGAAGTCAAAAAACCGTGCCCTTCTGCTGGTGTTTTCCCTGGCCGCCGCAGCCATTCTGGCGGCCCTGGGAATCCTCTGGTACTACACCGCTCACATGGACCGCAGCGGCTGGGCCCAGCAGAACGGATACTATTATTATTTAGATGAATCGGGCAACCCCATCTCCGGCTGGATGGAGGACGGGGAAAACCGCTATTATTTCGGCTACAATTCCGCCATGGTCACCGGCTGGCAGGAGATCGACGGCCAGCACTACTACTTCGGCGGCAACGGCGTGATGCGCACCGGCTGGCAGGAAATTGAGGGCCAGATGCGCTATTTCCACGATACCGGCGTCCCTGCCCAGGGCTGGGAGCTGGTGGACGGAGAAAAGCGGTACTTCCTGGCCGACGGACTGCTTGCCACCGGCTGGCAGGAGACCGACGGGATGCTCCGCTACCTTTCAAACGTGGGCACCGTGGTCACAGGCTGGCTGGAGGACGCCCAGGGCCGCTACTATCTGGATATGAACGGCATTCCCGTCACCGGCTTTGAGACAATTGAGGCAGGCACCTACTATTTTGACCCCGACACCGGCCTGATGACCCGGGGACTGGTGGAGGCGGAGGGAAGCCGCTACTTCTTCGGCGAGGACGGCCTGATGACCACCGGCTGGCAGCAGATCGGCTCAGACAGCTTCTTCTTTGACGAAAACGGAGCCATGCACACCGGCTGGCTCCAGGAAGACGAATACTCCTACTATTTCCTGGAAAGCGGCGCCATGGCCACCTCCCCCACGGTCATCGACGGCGAGACCTGCTTCTTCACCCCCGACGGCATCTATATCCTGCTGGTGAACTACCGCTATGGGATGCCCGAAAACCGCCAGCCTAGCCTGGTGCGCTATGGGGAGTGGGCCCGGGTGGCCACCGTGGCTGAGGAGCATCTGCGTCAGATGATCCTGGACTGCCGTGCCACCGGCATCGAATGCTGGCTCAACTGCGGCTACCGCACCCGGACAGAGCAGCAAACGATTCTGGATGAGCGAACCCAGGAATACCAGCAGGACGGCCTGAGCTATCAGGCGGCCTATGACAAGGCTCTGGAAACCGTGGCCCTGCCGGGCTACAGCGAGCACGAGACGGGGCTGGCCATGGACATTGTATGCTCCGTCTCCCCCACCTGGCTCCACGAGCACTGCTGGGAGTACGGCTTCATCCTCCGCTATCCCGAAGACAAGAGCAGCATCACCGGCATCTCCTATGAGCACTGGCACTACCGCTACGTGGGCACCAAGGTCTCCATGGCCATGAAGGACACGGGGCTGTGCCTGGAGGAATACGTCGGGGCGGTGTAACCGGCTCCAACCAGCAAAGGAGGATCACCATATGGGAAAACAAATGGGTAAATACAGTTCCCCCCGCCGGAAGCCCCGGAAAAAATGGGGGTGGGCCGTCCTGGCCCTGGCTCTGGTACTGACCGGGGCCGCCTGGGTGCTGCTTTTGCAGAGCCGTCCCCCCCAGCGGGAAGCCCTCCAGGCTACTGAGGCCACGACTCAGACGCTGCCGGCGACAGACGCAGCCAGCGAACCGACCGTCTCTTCGGAAACCCCAGTGGTGACACCCACCAATGACAAAGCCCTGGTGACCTGCAAGGCCAGCTATACCGTTTCTCCCGGTGAAGGGAACCCAGAAGCGGTGGTGGCCGCCGCCGGAAGCAGGAAGCTGACGGCCGGGATGCTGCAAATTCTCTACCTGTCTCAAATCAGGGATTTTCAGGCCGCCCGGCAGGAGGTTTCCCCGGATTTTGACCTTCCTCTGGACTGCCAGCCCTGCCCCCTGGAAGAGGGTCTGTCCTGGCAGCACTATTTCCTGAAAGCCGCCGTGCTGGGCTGGCAGGCTCAGCAGGCCGCCCTGGAACAGGCTCAGCAGCCCCGGATCATCACCGAGGAGGGCTTCAAGCCCGATGCCACCGACAATCTCCACGAGAAAAACATCGCTCCGGAGCTGCCGGTGAATCATTTCCTCTACCAGGATCAGGACTCCTTCACCCCCAACCGGCTCCACCAGGCCTATCTGGACTCCCTGGAGGATATTCTGGACGGTCTGGCCGCCCAGGCGGGGTATGAGGGTCTGGCCGCCATGGCTCAAAGTCTGGGGGTGGATGCTCAGGACTATTTGCGCTGCGCCCGGGACTACAACACCGCCTACATGCTCTTCACCGAGGAGAGCTACGACTGGGATACCTCCGGGCTGTCCGGTTCTCAGGATGGGGAAGCGGTGGCGGACATCCGCCACATCCTTCTGATTCCCCAGGGAGCTGCGCAGGACGAAAACGGAAAAGCCACCGCCACCGAGCAGCAGTGGCGCCAGGCGGAGCAGCGGGCTCAGGAGATTCTGGATGAGTGGAAGAGCGGCTGCGTTCGCCGGGACCCGGACACCGAATTTGCCAGGGTGGCCAACCTCTACTCCCAGGATGAGGGCACCCGGCTGGATGGAGGCCGGTATGGAGGCCTTCATTCGGGAGATTTGGTCGAGCCGCTGAACGGCTGGTGCTTCGATTCCAGCCGCCAGGTGGGAGACACTGCGGTGCTGCGCAGTGATTACGGCTGCCACATTCTCTATCTGTCCAATCTCCAAAAGGCCGACATAACCGGCGCCCGGAACGCCCTTCTGTCCCAGCTGGCCCTGGAAAGCTGGAGCAGGTGGCTGGAAGCAGTTCCTCTGACACCGGACTACAGCGCTGTGACCCTCTGGGTGGATACCACCGGGCAGGCCGTCAGCCTGGCGGATACCTTGTACCCCGACATTTCCCATGAGCGCTTTCCGGAGGCCATTGTTTATTTCCAGCAGGACTACCACAATTACCCCTTCGGCGACCGGGGCATCGGCCTGAACGGCTGCGGCATCACCACCTTCGCCATGCTGGCCACCTACATGACCGACACCATCCAATCCCCTGCCATGATGTCCGACCGGTTTACAAAGGAGTATTTTGACTATACCAGCCACAGCACCGACGGCAACATTTTCCGCTACGGCCCAACAGAGATGGGCTTCTATCTGGACAAGGTTTCCACCGACATCAAGGAGGTGGTAGCCGCCCTGGAAAACGGTCAGGTAGCCGTCAGTCTGCAATATGCGGGGCACTTTACCTCCAAGGGCCACTACCTGCTGCTGATGCACTATTATCCCGAGGATGACACCATCCAGGTGCGGGATTCCAACATCTACAATTACAACCACCTCCACGGCCACCAGACGGATCGGTTCAGCCGGGGAATCGTGGCCGACGCCGGGGTCATGTATTTTATCATGCAGCCCAAAATCACCGCCATCCCCGCCTGCGAGCGCTGCGGCCATGGGGAAACGGTTCCCTCCGCTCTGCTTGCCCGGAGCTATACCTGCGACAAATGCGTCGCTGCCCTGGCCCGGCGCGGCAGCTTCCTCTCCCTGCTGGACACCCTATCTCATCAACATAACAAGTGAGGTTGCTCATGCCTATGGCTTATACATCTTCCAAGCGCCGTTCCAAACACACCCTGGCCACCGCCCTGGTCTGCATCGTCATTGCCATTGCGCTGCTGCTGATCGGAGGCGTTCTGGCGCTGTACCGGCATTTTTCCGCCCCGCAGGCCGCTGTCCTTCCTGCGCCCACCGAAGAGCAAACTCTGCCCCAGCCCACCCAGGCGCCGGCTGTGGTTTCTGCCGATGGGCGCTCCGAGAGCCTGCTCTGCCGGGCCAGCTACAGCCGGCTTCCCAGCCAGGCCGACCCGGGAAAAGCCGTCGCAGCCTACGCCGGTGAAACCCTGACGGCCGGCGAATTGCAGATTTACTATCTGAATGCCATCCGATCCCATCAGCTGGAGGAAACGTCAGAAAACCCGGATTACACCCAGCCCCTGGAAACCCAGGCGTGTCCGCTGGACGAGAACCTCTCCTGGCAGCATTACTTCCTGAGCCGGGCCATCTCCGCCTGGCAGGCCGAAACCATGCTGCTCCAGGCCGCCCAGGAGCCCCGTCCCATCCAGGAGGAGGCCTTCAAGCCCAACGAGACCGACGACCTCCACGGCAAATACGTGGCCGCCGAGCTGCCTGTCAACGATTTTCTCTACAGCGATCAGCCCTGCTACAAGCCCAACTCTATGCACCAGGACTATCTGGACGACCTGAAAAATCAGCTGGACAGCCTGGCCCGGGATCAGGGCTATGCGGGTCTCGCCGACTGCGTGGAGTCCGCCTTCGGCGGCACCCTGGATACCGGGGCGCTCACCGCTGCCGCCATCCGGTACAACACCGCCTATATGTTCTTCACCGAGGAGAGCTATGACATTGCCGTCACCGAGGAAGAGGTGGACGATTATGTGAAGGAACACGCTTCCCAGCTTCCCGGCAAGGATCAGGACACCGTGGACATGCGCCACGTGCTCCTCATCCCCGAGGGGGCGAAGGTGGCCGCCGACGGCACCATCACCGCCACCGACGCCCAGTGGGAGGCATGCAAAAAGGAGGCGGAGAGCATCCTGCAAAGCTGGAGCTGGGATTACCTGAACTCCCTGGGCCGGGATTACAATTTCTCCCGGCTGGCCGCCAAGCAGTCCCGGGACCTGGGCTCCCGGGTAGGCGGCGGATTGTATCAGAACATCCGCCCCGGCCAGCTGGCGGAGCCTCTGGACGAGTGGTGCTTCGACCCGAACCGCAAAACGGAGGATGTGGAAATTCTCCGCTCCAAGCTGGGCTATCACATTGTCTTCTTCTGCGGCTCCAATTCCGCCGCCCGGACTGCTGCCCGGCAGGCGCTGACGGAGCGCAAGCAGCTGGAGAAATGGGAGAGGCGCCTGGAAAAGGAGCCCTGCAATGTGGACTACAGCGCCGTAGCGCTTTGGGTGGAAGCCGCACTGCCCTTTGTGGCCCCGGTGGACGTTCTCTATCCGGACATCGCCCATGAGCGCTTCCCGGAGGCCATTGTCTATTTCCAGCAGGATTACATGTACTCGCCCTACGGCGGATCCTATGTGGGCCGGGGCGGCTGCGGCATCACCACCTTTGCCATGCTCTGCACCTACATGACCGACTCCATTCAGACCCCCCACATGCTGGCCGCCAAGTATCCCACCTACCACGACGAAAGCGGCACCCGGGGCGAGCTGTTCCGCTACGGCCCCGCCGAGATGGGCTTCCAGCTGGACAAAACCACCTCGAAGATCGAAGAGGTGATTGCCGCCCTGGAAAACGGCCAGATGGTAATCAGCCTTCAGCACCAGGGTCACTTCACCAGCGGCGGCCATTATCTGCTGCTGCAAAAATACTACCCGGACAACGACACCTTCCAGGTTCGGGATTCCAATATTTACAACTATGGCAGACTGGACGGCCACAAGGTGGACTATTTCACCCGGGAGAATGTCCTCTCCGGCGGGGCCACCTTCTACATCATGGAAAAGAAGATCACCGCCATCCCCGCCTGCTGCCGCTGCGGCGACGGGGGCGCCCGGTCAGCTCTGCTGAACCAGGACTATCTGTGCCCCAAATGCGCCGCCGCCCTGACCCGGCGGAACTGCTTCCTGGAACTGGTGAATCACGCCGGAGTGGAGGAAATATGAAACACTGCAAAAACTACCTGTTCGACCTCTACGGCACTCTGGCGGACATCCACACCAATGAATCCTCCCCCGCCTTCTGGCGCTCTGTCAGCCGTCTGCTGGGGATGCAGGGAGTGGACATCTCCCCCGCCCTGCTGAAAGAGAAATATGAATCGGAAATCGCCAGGCAGGAATCCCGCCTTCGCAGCCAGCTCCCACCGGGAGGGTCGCCGGAGGTGGATCTGGCTCCCATTTTCCGAGGCTTTTTTGAGGATACCGGTGTCAGTGTGGACGAGCGGGGGGTGGCGGACTTTGCCCGAGCCTTCCGGCTGCTGTCCATCCGGCGATTAAAGCTCTTCCCCGGAGTGCCGGGGATGCTGGAATACCTGCACCGCCAGGGGAAGAACGTGTATCTGCTGTCCAATGCTCAGGCCCTGTTCACCCGGCCCGAGCTTACCCTGCTGGGGCTGGACACCCGGCTGGACGGGGTGCTCCTGTCCAGCGAAGCAGGCCGGAAAAAGCCCGACCCCGCCTTCTTCCATATGCTGATGGAGAGGTATCACCTGGACCCCAATGAGACGGTGATGGTGGGCAACGACGACCAGTGCGACTGCTGGGGGGCCGCAAGAGCCGGGCTGGACAGCTTCTATGTCCGAACCCCTCAGTCCCCGCCCCTTGCCTCCCCCCTGCCGGAAAACTGCCGCCAGATCGCAAAAATTGCCGACCTGACGGAGGAAATTAGGAATGAGGAATGAGGAGTTAGGAATAACCCACCATCGTTGCCCGACAAATTATAAGTTGGCGGGATGTTTGACCCGCCCGCTGGCCCCATTCACCGGAACACTCGAAAACCACACAAAAGCGGGAGGCTAATAGCCTCCCCTACAGTGAAAAGGGTGGGGCTGCGTGAGAGAAATCCTTAATTCCTAATTCCTTACTCCTAACTCCTAATTCCTAATTATCTCGTATCTTGTATCTCATATCTCGTATCTTAACAATAGAAGGAGCGATGACCATGGAATCCATTTCCCGCCTGGTAGACAGGCTGAATCAGCAGAATCTGGACGCCGCCCTGGTGTCCGACCCCAATGCCATCCGCTATTTTACCGGAACTCAGTTCGCCCCCGGGGAACGGCTGCTGGCACTGGTGGTGAAGAAAACCGGTCAGACCCGGTTATTCCTCAACATTCTCTTCCCCTATAATGGGAACCAGGAGGTAACCTGGTTCTCCGATGCCCAGGACGGCGTGGAGCTGCTCTCCCGGGAGCTCACAGGCACCGTGGCCGTGGACAAGAATTTCCCCGCCCGGTTCCTGCTGGCCTTGCAGGCGAAGGCCCCGGCGCTGAAGCTGGTGGTGGGCACGGTGATGGACGAGGTGAAGGCCATTAAAACAGAGCGGGAGCAGGAAAAGATGCTCCGGGCCTCCCAGGTCAACGACACCGTCATGGCCCAGGTGGCAAAGCTCATCCAGGTGGGCAAATCCGAAGCCCAGCTCCGGGATGAGATCGATGCGCTGTTCCGTCAGGTGTCCCAGGGCAATTCCTTCGACACCATCGTGGCCTACGGCGACCACGCCGCCGACCCCCACGGCATCCCCGGCGACCGGAAGCTGAAAGAGGGCGAGGCCGTGGTGGTGGACATGGGCTGCGTCGTGGACGGCTTTTGCAGCGACATGACCCGCACCTTCTTCGTGGGGGAGAACACCGAGCAGGAGCTCTATGACACCGTGCTCCGGGCCAACCTGGCGGGCATCGCCGCCGTGAAGCCGGGCATTCCCTTCTCTCACATCGACCGGGCCGCCCGGCAGGTCATCGAGGAGGCGGGCTATGGGGAGTATTTCATCCACCGGCTGGGCCACGGCATCGGCATGGAGGTTCACGAGCCCTTTGACGTCTCCGCCACCGACGAGGTGATCGTACAGGAGGGCATGTGCTTCTCCATTGAGCCGGGCATCTACATCCCCGGCCGGGTGGGCATCCGGATCGAGGATCTGGTCTGCGTCACGGGCGATGGCTGCAAGGTACTCAACGCCTACCCCAAGAATCAGGAAGTCATTTCATAAGGAGTGGAGCTTATGCAAACACGGGAAACCTTCAGCTCCCGGCTGGGATTCATTCTGGTATCCGCCGGGTGCGCCGTGGGAATCGGAAATGTCTGGAAATTCCCCTACATCTGCGGCAAATTCGGCGGCGCCGCCTTTATCCTCATTTATCTGCTGTTTTTGGCCATTTTGGGGTTCCCCATTTTGGTGTGTGAATTTGCCGTAGGCCGGAGCAGCCGGAAAAGCTGCGCCGCCTCCTTCCAGATTCTGGAGCCGGAGGGCAGCCAGTTCCACCGCTACGGCGTGCTGGGAATGCTGGGCAATGTGCTGCTGATGATGTTCTACACCACCGTGGCCGGGTGGATGATGTGCTATTTCTGGAAATGTCTCGTGGGAGACTTCTCCGTCCCCCTGACCACCGACCAGGTGGCCGCCCAGTTCGGCGCTCTCACCGATGATCCCCTCAGGATGCTCTTCTGGGCCGTGCTGGCCACGGTGCTCTCCTTCGGTATCTGCGCCCTGGGCGTGGTGAAGGGCGTGGAGCGGATCACCAAGGTGATGATGACGGGAATGCTGGCGCTGATCGTGGTGCTGGCCGTCCACTCCCTGACCCTCCCGGGGGCCATGGAGGGCGTTAAATTCTACCTGATTCCAAATTTCGGAGCCATGGCAGAGCAGGGCGTGGGCAACGTGATCTTTGCCGCCATGAGCCAGGCCTTCTTCACCCTGAGTCTGGGCATCGGAGCCATGGCCATCTTCGGCAGCTACAAGGAGAAAAGCGCCTCGCTGTCCGGGGATGCTCTCAGCGTCACCATTCTGGACACCTTCGTGGCGCTGATGGCTGGCCTGATCATCATTCCCGCCTGCTTCAGCTTCGGCATTGAGCCGGACGCGGGCCCCTCTCTGATTTTTATCACCCTGCCCAATGTGTTCAATCAGATGGCCGGGGGCCGGATTTGGGGCACATTGTTCTTCCTGTTCATGTCCTTCGCCGCCATCTCCACGGTGATCGCCGTGTTTGAGAACATTCTGGCCTGCTCCATGGATCTGTGGAAGTGGAGTCGGAAAAAGTCAGTGCTTGTGAACCTGATTGCCATTACCCTGCTGAGCGTCCCCTGTGTGCTGGGCTTCAATGTGCTCTCCGGCTTCCAGCCTCTGGGCCCCGGTTCCGGGGTTTTGGACTTGGAGGACTTCCTGGTCTCCAACAACCTGCTGCCCCTGGGTTCGCTGGTGTATCTGGCCTTCTGCGTCAGCCGCCGGGGCTGGGGCTGGGACAATTTCCTGGCAGAGGCGGACACCGGCAAGGGGCTGCGCTTCCCCGGATGGCTGCGCCGGTACATGACCTGGGCGCTGCCCGTCATTGTGGTGGTAATCTATTTGAAAGGCTACTGGGATATGTTCGCTGGAAAGGGGCCGGGGTATCTGATTCCCTGGCTCATCGTGGCCGCCGCCTTCTTAGCCCTGATCGGGTGGATTGTCTTCGGAAAAGCGAAAGGAGCTTCCCATGCCTGAACAATTTTACTGCGGCCAGAATGGCCCCATCGTACAAACCAAAGCCGGAGAGCTGCGGGGATTCCTTTCGGAGGGAACCTATACCTTCCATGGCATTCCCTACGCCACGGCAAAGCGGTTCCATCAGCCGGAGCCGGTGAAGCCCTGGAAGGGCGTGAAGGATGCCCTGGCCTACGGCTATGTGTGCCCCCTTCTGAAGCAGGACGAGCCCAGCAATGAAGTGATGATTCCCCACCGCTACTGGCCTATGAGCGAAAACTGCCAAAGCCTGAATATCTGGACCCAATCTCTGGATGCCAAAAAACCGGTGATGGTCTGGCTCCACGGGGGCGGCTTCTTCGCAGGCTCCTCCATTGAGCAGGTGGCCTACGATGGCAAAAACCTCAGCCGCTACGGCGACGTGGTGGTGGTGACCCTGAATCACCGGCTGAACATCCTGGGCTATCTGGATCTGTCCCCCTTTGGGGAGGAATACGAAAACTCTGCCAATGCAGGCACCGCCGACATGGTTGCGGCCCTGAAATGGATTCACGATAACATCGCCGCTTTCGGCGGCGACCCGGAGAACGTAACCCTCTTCGGCCAGTCCGGCGGCGGCATGAAGGTCTGGACCCTGATGCAGACTCCCGCTGCTGACGGCCTGTTCCACAAGGGCATCGTCCAGAGCGGCGTTATCCGGGATTTCTCCCGGGAGTGCAGCGGCTCCAACGGCGCCCAGATCGTCAATGCCCTCATGAAAGAGCTGAAGCTGAAAAAGGTGAAGCAGCTGGAAACCGTCCCCTATCCCCTGCTGGCCCAGGCCTATCTGAAGGTGGCTCCGCAACTGCAAGAGCAGGGCTTCTACGTCGGCGGAAATCCCAAAGCTGACAAATACTTCCTGGGTGATCCGCTGGAAGTGGGCTTCCGGGAGGAGGCTAAAAAAATCCCCATTCTCATCGGCACGGTGCTGGGGGAGTTCAGTTTCCTGCCCGCCCTGCCGGAAAAGGTCAAAAACAGCAGCAAGACCGTGGCCGCTCTGATGGAAAAGCGCTACGGCAGCCACGCCGACCAGATGGCAACCCTCTTCGCCCAGACCTATCCGGATAAGCACCCCAGCGACGCACTGTTCGTGGACTCCCTGTTCCGGGGCCCCACCATTGATTTCGTGGCCCTGAAATCCCGCTGCCCGGACAGTCCCACCTATTCCTACCTGTTCACCTACACCTTCCCCTATGACGACGGCCACATTGCCTGGCATTGCAGCGAAATCCCCTTCGTGTTCCATAATACGGGTCTTGTGAGCGTGTGCCAGAACGGCAAGGTCACAGAGCGCCTGGAGCAGCAGCTCAGCGATGCCTGGCTGAATTTCGCCCGCACCGGCACCCCCGCCGCCCCAAATCTGCCCGCCTGGCCTCCCTGTCAGGAGGGGGATGAGGCCTGCATGATCTTCGACGAGCACTGCCGTCTGGTTCACAACCACGACCATGCCCTGGTAGAGCTGCACACCCTGGTCACCTCCGCTCTTGGCCCGGGGCAGGGGGAAAAGCAGAAGATTCAGCACTGAGTATACGTTAACCGCCCCCTCCAAATCGGAGGGGGCGGCGTCTATTCTGTCTATGGGCGCTGGCTGACGTTTTTCGGGCGGGACGTTGAACGGAACCAGGCGACGGTTTCTGAGCGAAGGCTCCCGAAGTGTAAGGGGAGCCTTCTTCAGAAGCCTTTACCTAATTCCATTCAACGAAGTGCCGAAAAATGTGCCGCACTGCCCTTTTCTGCGTAGGGGAGGCTATTAGCCTCCCGCTAGGTAACATATTTTGAGTATTCCGGTGAATGGAGCCGAAAAATGGAAAATGATACGGATTTGCCTGACTTGGTGCCGCTTTTGGGGATTGTTCTGCGCGGGAGGCTAATAGCCTCCCCTACAGTAG
>JAETOP010000118.1 GCA_021771675.1 Oscillospiraceae bacterium
CTCTAAACAGTTCCCGGAATTCCTTCCCTGGCCCGTGAAAGCCCTAAAAGCGGCCCGCACTGCGGGCCGCTGTGATCTGCCGGGTGCCACTTGTGACGCCCGGCTTTTATCCTGCTCTTTTTTCGAACCCCCTGCCTTGCCCTTGCCCTGGGCATTTTGCCGAATGCAAGCGCTTCGAAAAATCCGGTGCTGGCGGGCAAAAGCACCGCTGGGCGGCCGGACAATCTGCCCAGCCGCCCAGCGTCATCCACTGCGTTGCTGTTCCAAATTTCAGGGGCAGAATTGCGCTCCTTCACAATCGCGCACAAAGGCCCCAACACCGCGTTTTAGCTTCTCGGAGGTGTACGGATGCCACCCAGCCCGCAGAGTGGGCAACAAACCGTCCCAAAAGGCCCAACACAGGGGTTCCTGATTTTGGAGTGTGATTCGAGGTGCTGTTCACAACTATTGGCAGAGATAATCCTGCCGGAAAATTTAGCGCCTGTTTTTCATTTTCTGGAACTTTTCGAGGGCATCGATGTTGGCCAGAGAACTTCTCTCTGATTACGGCGTTGTAAATTTTTCCTTTGCTGCTTTTCAACATTTGAACTTTTCCAGAAAACTCTTATTTATGCAGAAGCACCTTTCCCTTATTGTTATTCGTCTTGTTTATTTATTTCCTCCTCAAATCCTGGAGGGGGTTCCCTCCAACAGGTGATGGGTTGTGATGACCTACAATGGAGTTTCAATGTTAATTGGCAGCAGGACGGTGGGAGTTTCCCTCCGCACCGTCCTGCTGTCATTATTTATCGCTTCTCCATGAAACTCTTTAGCATCTTCGCCGCCTCCGCCCGGGTGGCCTGGACGGAGTCCTATATGCGGCTCAGCCATAGAACCGCATGGCGCGGATCGTCGCTTTCTCCAACGGGCCTTTTGCCTCGCTCAGCCTCTGCACACCAACGGAGACACGATCATCTTTCCGCTCGATGGCAAGCATACGCTGGGTTGCCATCCCCATGGGACTGACTTTGGAAATATTCAAACTGTTCATGCTCACAAGCTCCTTTCTGATTGAGGCAGGCTCTGTTTCCTGCTCTCTAAAAACAGTATACGGCAGCAGAGGGCCTGTTTCTATGTTGACACTCCATAAGAAACCTCTTATAATTTATGATAGTATCATAATTCCAAGGGAGGGGAGCAACATATGGAACACCCTGACTATCCTACAGTGCGGGAGTTGCTCGCAATGCCCGTATTCGCGCACAGCCGCCTGCTGTGCGGGGAGGCAGCACTGGATCGGCCTGTGGTGGGCGTCAACCTGGTGGACATTCCGGATTATCAAAACTGGATTTTCCCCCATGAACTGGTAGTCAGCAACTGCTTTGCCATCCATAAAGATCCCGCCGCCATCGCAAATTATATTCAGACGCTGGCGAGGCACGGATTGTCCGGGGCCTGCATCAAACCAACCCGTTTTTTAGGTACAATGCCAGAAGCCATGCTTCGCGCGGCAGAGGAATTAAACTTTCCCCTTATTGAGCTGCCGGACGACGTCCGGTTTGCGGACATTACCAAGGCCGTATCTGATGAGCGCCTGCGCAGACAGACCGCGCTGCTGCGCAGCAGCTTGTCCGTCAACCAAATGCTGATTCAAACGATCACTGCCGGCGCATCCCTGGAGCAAATTGCGGATACGGTTTGCGGGATTACGGGCAGCAGCGTCCTCCTGGTGGACAGCATCAACCAGCGGCAGGCCCACAGCCTGTCGGAAAAAGATGCGTTCCGTTTTTCTTCCATGGGTACGGACGAATTGCGGCACGCTTTGCAGAAAGATGCGACTGTCCATGAGATGAACATAGACGGCCATATATTCGGAATCCTTTACCTGTGCGAAGCCGAAGATCGGTCACCCATCGGGAGTGAAATACTGTCACAGATTTTGCAGACCATCCCTCTTGAAATCTCCCGGGAGCATTCTGTCCGCCAGCGAGAGAACAAAAGTTTCTCCGAGTTTTTCCTCCATCTGATCTCTGACCGCATTTTGGATGACCAGTGGGAACAGGAGCGGGCCAGCGCGTTCCGCCTGAACCTGGCCCAGCCCCATGTCCTGCTGGGGGTGCACATTGAGTTGAGAGAAAAATCCGGCAGCTATGCGGCGATTTTCCAACGCACGGCGTTTTTCCAGTCCTTGCGGCGGCAACTGGAGGGGTTACGCCTGAATACACACAGCATAACTCAGGCCGACTCCAACTTTATGTTGCTAAGCACCGAGGAAGGTGGTCAGCCTTTCGCAGATATTCTCACGCGTTTTCCTTTCCTGTTTGAGCAATTATGCGCCGACTTCCCCGCGTTGGTGATTGCGGGCGGGTGTAGCAGACCCCACGCGGGAATCCCAGGGCTGTCCCTTTGCAACTGGGAGGCTCAACTTGCGCTGAAAGCCGCTCTCAATACCGGAGGAAACCGTTTTCTGCCCTTTGACCAGCTCGGAATACTGAGGCTTCTATACTCCGGAGACCCCCATAGGGAGATTGGCCTGTTCATTCATGAAACGTTGAAGGGTCTGACTTCCCAAAATCCGCATAGTGCGGAGCTGCTGCAGACCCTGGACTGCTATTTCAAAAACCTTGGAAACCAGCGGCGTATGGCGCAGGAGCTTCATATTCACTATAATACAGTGGCCTACCGCTTGAAAGGTATCCAAGATATGACGGGGATGGATCTTGGCCATCCGCCTGATCGGCTGCAGCTGGAACTGGCCTTGTATTTGCGGCGGTTCCATACCCTGTAGAGTAAGTACAAATCCTGCCTCCACGGCATTAACTGCACCGATAACCCCCGGCCTTTTTAATATTGAGGGGGCTTGCAAATATAACGTTATGCAGGCTGTACCAACACTTTGACCCAAACGCTGACCCAGACCACGCCGGGAGCGGACGGAGGCATTGAAGCGGAGAGGTCGGGAAAGCAACTGCTCCCGTAACAAACGGCACCAAATGGGGCTGAAAGCGCCCTTTGATTTTTCAGCTGAATCTTCGGGTCCAAGAGGCCCCGGGTTCGAATCCCGGCACTCCGACCACAAATCTCCTGATTCTTGGCTGAATCAGGAGATTTTGCTTGCTTTTTGTTCGGATTTGTTCGCTTGGATTTTGCGTGTTTTCGCTTTGACCCTGACAAGACCCATACCAGAAAATTTTGCGGGAGTGCCAGCTTCTTGGTTGGCGCTCCCGCATTCTTTTTCTGGGTTTTTAGACTGCCTGGGCCATGAAACTGCCCATCCGCTGGGCGGCGTCTTTCTGCATCTCGTTGGTGACGTGGGTGTAGGTGTCCAGCGTGAAGCCCGCGCTGTAATGGCCCAGAATGCTGGATACCGTTTTGGCGTCTATCCCCTGTTGAATCGCTAAGGTGGCGAAGGTGTGACGGAGGCCGTGGAACGGGATGTTCTCAGCGATCCCGGCTTTCTTCAGCAGGTTCTTGTGCAACCGCCCGATGCAATCCGGGCCGTAGAGCCTGCCTGTCACCGGGGAGGGGAACATGATCGGGTTGCTGGAGTGCTTGGCGTGTTCCTGGAGCAGCAGGTTTATGGTTTCCTGCGGCAGGTAAATCGTCCGCACCGAGTTTGCGGTCTTGGGCTGAGTCACTTTTACTTCGCCGTTGATACGTCCGGCGGATTTAGAGATGGTGAGGGTCTGTGTCTCCAAGTCGAAGTCATCCCAGAGAAGGGCTACCAGTTCTCCCCTTCTCAGACCTGTGGTCAGTTCCAGATAGAACATGGGGAGGACACCATGTTCCTCTGCGGCGGCGAGGTAGGCGCTGATTTTTTCCGCCGGGAGGGTGTGCATCTCCTTTTTCTCCTTGGGCGGCAGTTTACACCCTGCGGCGGGGTTGTAGGGGATCAGCCGCTCCTGCACTGCTTGGTCTAAGCACTGGCGGAGCATGGCGTGGAGGCCCCGGATGGTCTTGGCGCTCAGACTGAGATCCTTCATGCCCTCGTAGCGTTTGACTCGGCCTTTGGTCTTGGCTTTGTTGTAGAACTTCTGGATATCCAAGGTGGTGAGCTTGTTGAGCTTGATTTTCCCGATGTTGGGTATGATGTGCTTGTCGATGTAGTTCTTGTAGTATGCCGCTGTGGTCTCTCGGATGGAGGGCTTGGCGTAGTTCTCAAACCAGGTTTCCGCCCACTGTCCTACTGTGAATTGACCCGTTTTGCTGGCGTCAACTTTTCCGGCCTGTTCCAAGGCCGCAGCCAGCTTTCCCTTGCACTCTTTCTGGGTTTTTGCCAGTACGTTTTTGTAGATCGCCTTGCCAGTTTCCGGATCATGGCCTGCTGTGTAGCGGCCCTCCCAGCGGCCATCGGATCGCTTTCTCAAACTGCCCTCGCCGTTAGCGCGCTTTTTAGCCATGGGGCTCACCTCTTTCTCGGAAACAGGTGAGTTGCTCCTGCTCATAGGAATAGCTGCCGTTCACACTCAGTTCCGTTGCGATCCCCCAGGCCAAGCGAAAGCCGGCGATAAAACTCTCCAGCGCTACTTCCTCCTGTACCATCGTGTGGGCGTCCACCAGCCGGAGCAGCTTCTTTCGGTCCTGCTTGTCCAGCAGGGCTGCGACCTCCTGACGCCTTGCCTCAAGATCTCGGTGCTGCTTATGGTTCGGTTTTGGCGTAAACCTATCCTTCAGCGCCCTCATGTAGTTGTACATGGCGTGTCCCTCCTTCGCAGCGACACACCATACCACACCTTGGAGGGGAAAGCTACTGGACGCGCTGAGAATTATCACTTTAGACACATCTTTTATACTATCCCCGATGGGCCTTCTCTTTGGTAACACTGGTGCAATTCGCAATTTCCCGTAGCGGTACTTTTTGGCGCAGATGGTTTTGCCAGCAGGCTTTTTCCTTGTTTACTGTGCCGCAGATTCTGCGGGGGTCGTTCCTCCTGTATTACACTTTTTCTCCCCTTTAGGGGACAGGGGGTGCCGGGGCAACGCCTCGGCGAGTGCGGACGGCGTATAGCCGGACGCGATGCTTGCCCCACCCAAGAGGGTGGGCTTCCGCCCCAACGGGGCGCCTCTGCGCTGCCTTTAACGGCTTATCCCTTCAGCTTCCAAAAGTGACTGACCGCACTGCGGGCAGGTGTGGTTCCAATTTATCCCGCTGCGGCGCTTCAGCTTTTGGGGGCGAAATCGCTCTCCGTCACAATCGCGTACAAAGGCCCCAACACCACGTCTCATTCCCTCAGAGGTGTACGGATGCCACCCGCCCCGCAGGAGGGCCACGAACGTCCTCACAGGGGCCGACGCGGGGCCTCGCGGTTTTGGACTATAGTATCCGTTGCAGCCTAACGGTCATTGGCAGAGAATAGTCCGGCAAAAATCTGTCACTTGGTTTCAGATTTTCTAAACCTTTTGGGTGTTCTCGGCTTGTCGTAAAAGACGTTTCTATGATTACGGCGTAGTAGATTTTTCCTCTGTTGCTTTTTAAAATTTGAACTTTTTTAAGTATAGTGGATAAGCATCATATCCGACAGAACTTTTTTCACAATTCCGTGCGATTTGGCAATTCTAAATCAGTGTTCACCTTCCCTGCAACGTAGAAAAAGGCACTTTTACAAGATGATGGGAAGGAGCAGGCAATTTTCTTTACAGCATCCGAAGTAAAATTAACACGGCTTGCTCAAATATCGCACTTTACAGAAGCAAAAAAAGCATATATATTTGGTTTAGTTGCAACAAAATCCATCGATGGAAACCAGGTTCACAACCATATCAGGCAGAACAAGAAAGAGAGGGAATATTATGTCCACCTCCGTTGCAAAAAAGAGCAATGTACCGTACTATGTCTGTGTCGCCATCGCTGTATTTTTCATGTTCATTTTTGGCCGTATCGTGCCTTCCTTCGCCGGCATCACCCCCGTGGGCGTGAGTATGCTGGGCATCTTCTTCGGCGTGCTCATTGTGACGATCGTCACCGGCGAAACCTTCTGGCCTGCCCTGCTGGGCCTGTTCGCCATGATTATCTGCGACTTTACTACCGCCGGCGGCCTGCTGGCCACCTGGTTCGGCAACGTCACCATCCAGCAGATCATCTGGGTCATGGCCCTCACCGGCGCGGTGACCGAGTCCGGCGCCGTCAACGTGCTGGCCCGGAAGGTGCTGAAGATCAAGGCCCTCCATGGCCACCCCATCCGGCTGATCACCGCCCTGCTGATTACGGTCCTGGTCTGCTCCGCCCTGGTGAGCAGTCCCACCACCATGCTCCTGCTGTGGTATCCCATCCTGGACACCATCTGTGAGATGTGCGGCGTCCAGAAGGACAGCGATCTGAAGCGCAGCCTGCTGCTGGGCGTCTACATCTCCGCCATGGGCGCCTATGTCCTCCCCTTCAAGGGCGTCCACCTGTCCTCCATCGCCATCATCAGCGGCATTATGGGCAGCAGCGGCCTGGCCTTCGACAGCACGGCCTATCTGATCGTGGCCACCCTGGTCATCCTGGCCTTTGTGCTGGCCTATATCGCCTTCATGCGCTTTGTGTGGAAAATCGACTTCACCCCGCTGAAGGAATTTGACGTAGACAAGATGAACCTCACCGAGGCCGATCTGAAGATGAACACCCGGCAGAAGATCCTCCTGGGCTTCATGATTTTCGGCATCGTGTTCCTTCTGATGAGCATGGTGCTCCCCAAGGAATCGGCCATCATGGCGTTCTACAATAAAATCGGTTCCACCTGGATCTGGATCTTCCTGTTCACCGTCCTGTGCATCATCCGGGACCGGGACGGCAAGCCCTTCATCAACGGCGTCAAGCTGCTCCAGACCAAGACCATGTGGGGCATTGTGGCCGTAGCCGGGTGCTTCACCATCTGCGGCAGCGCCATCGCCTCCGACGACTTCGGCATCAAGGCGGCCATTGCCGACTTCCTCTCCCCCATCCTGGGCAACGCCAGCTGGCCCGTCATGGTCATCCTGTGCGTAGCCATCTCCACCGTTTTCACCAACATCACCAACGGTATGCCGGTGAGCTTCACCATCAACGCCGTATGCATCCCCCTGGCCTGCACCATGCAGATGAACGGCAGCGGCAACGCCACCATCCTGGGCGTGGCCACCATCCTGTCCAGTATGTGCGCGTTCATGACCAACGGCGCCATTGCCTATGCCCCGCTGATGCTGGGCCGCGAGGAGATGACCACCAAGTTCATGTTCACCAAGGGGCTGGCCACCAACGCTATCTATATCGTCGTCGCCAGCGTGATCTGTATCGTGGCCGGCTACCTATTCTAACCATTGCACCGCAAAAGGAGAGCAGACTATGAGTAAAACTTATCTTGAGGCCGCCCGCCCCCTCCCCGTCGAGGCGGAATGCGACATCCTTGTGGTGGGCGGAGGCGCGGCGGGCCACTCCGCCGCCATCGCCGCCGCCCGGGCCGGGGCCAAAAACATCATCCTGCTGGAGCGCTATGGCTACATGGGCGGGGATGTCACCGGCGGCTACGTGATTATGGTGCCCAACCTGTCCTGGTATGACAAGTCCTTTGTCCGCGGCCTCCAGGAGGAGTGGTTTACCCGCCTCTCCCCTATCCCCAACGCGGTGCGCGGCCCCTCTCTGGACCGGATCGGCTCCACCGACCCCGCCCTGCTCCACCCCTGGATGGCCGTCCATGACTGCGTAAGCCGGGGCGGCTTCGGCGGGGCCAAGCCCAACTGCCTGGTGCGCTCGGTGTACTTTGAGCCCAACCAGCTCAAGATCGAGATGGACAAAATGCTGCTGGAGCACAGGGACGCCATCACCGTCATGTGCCACAGCTGGGTCAGCGGCCCCATCGTGGAGGACGGCGTGGTGAAGGGCGTGGTCTACGAGAGCAAGGAGGGCCGCAAGGCCATCCTCGCCAAGCAGGTCATTGATGCCACCGGCGACGGCGACCTCTACTCCCGGGCGGGCGCGCCCTACGCCAGTATGTCCGACGGGGTGACCCGTGCCAACACCACCGCCCTGGTGTGGCGCATCGGCGGCGTGGACGGGGACGCCTACTACGAGTGGAAGCAGGCCCACCCCGCCGAGATGAACGCCCTGCGGGCGGGGCTGCAAAAGACCGCCGGATTCCGCTGTGTGCCCATGCCCTCCAACCAGAGCGATATTTTCTGGTTCAACAACTGGCATATGAACCGGGACTGCTCCAAGGTCAAGGATCAGACCGAGACCGAAATGAACACCCGGGCCACCATGCGGGAGACGCTGGCCTATTTGAAGGAGGCCGTCCCCGTGGCCTTCCGCAACGCCTACCTCTACGACATTGCCCCCCAGCTGGGCACCCGCATCAGCCGCCGCCTGAAGGGCGAATACGTGATGAGCACCGCCGACTTCGCCTATGCCATCCAGCATGACGACGTGATCGCGTGGCACTCCACCATCTGCCAGGTCAACGACTGCGGCCCCGTGGAGATCCCCTACCGGGCCATCCTGCCCCAGGGGGTGGAAAACCTGCTGTGCCCCGGCCGGCACCTGTCCGCCGACGGCATCGCCATCGACTGGCTGGACCTGATCCCCCAGTGCGTGGGCACCGGCCAGGCCGCCGGGATCGCGGCCGCCGTGGCGGTGGCGGACGGCTCCACCGCCCATGGCGTGGACATCAAAAAGGTGCAGGACATCCTGGTGGACCAGGATGTGCCCCTGCCCCGCAACGCGAAATTCGCCGCCAAGGACCCCTCCTACCAGGAGTGCGTGGAGGCCCATGAATACGGCCTGTACACCGACAAGGCCAAACTGGCCAGGGAGCAGAAGGAAAAGGGCCAGCCCCTCAACCTGGAGTTCCAGGAGAACATCAACAATGCAAACGTGGAACGAAAACTCCATTGACCCTCAGCCCGCCCCCGCAGAGCCGGGGCAGGAGGCCTCCCTCCAATTTCTCCGCTCCCTCCGGCCCCAGCCCGGCTGTGAAAAGGACGGCGTGTGCAGCGAGTGCGGACTGTGCGAGCACTGAACAACACAGACAGCGGCCCGGAACCATGGGTTCCGGGCCGCTGTCTGTGTCAGGGGCAATGCCTGCCCCGAACTATGGAGTTTTGAGGCAGGGCCGTCGGCCCCCCCTCTAAACGAGCTGTTCCCGCATGAATTCCAAAAATACCGCCAGCGCCGGGCTGGATGCCAGCGCCCGGCTCCACACCACCCGGTTGGTGCTGGATTGGAAAAAATCGATCGGCACCTGCCGCACGCCCTGCCAGGTGGCCATCATATCCAGCGGCAGGATGGGATAGATTTTCCCCTGGCAGGTGAGCTCCCGCAGCAGCATCTGATCGGAGGTGCGCAGCACCACATTGGGCTTGCGTCCCACCGCCTCAAAGCTGGCGTTCAGGATGTGTTCCACCGGCATGGGGGCGTTAAAAAAGCCCAGGGGCAGCCCGATGATGTCGATGATGCCGGCTTTCTCCCCAATCCGGACGTCGTGCTCCGCCGCCCCCAGCATGACTGGGTTTTGATAGAGGTTAAAATACTCAAACACCGTTTCGTCGGGGAGCGCAGGGGTAAAGGACGCATCAAGTACGCCGTCCAGCAGGAGCTTCCAGGAGTCAAAGGCGCTGTTCTCCGTCACATAGAGGCGGATGTCCGGGTACAGCTCCTGGAACTTTTCCAAGTAGTTCTTGTAAACGCAGTAGGCGTTGGTCGGGGTCACCCCCAAACGCAGCGGCTTCGCCTGCTCCTGCACCGAAAGGCGGCGGATACGCTCCTTGGCGGTGGAGCAGCTCGCCATAAAGGTTTCAAACAGCCGGAACAGGATCTGCCCGCTCTCCGTCAGCGCCACGCCATTGCGGGAGCGGGTGAACAGGACCGCATCAAATTCTTCCTCCAGCTCCACCATGGTGCGGGACACCACAGAGCGGGAGACAAACAGGGCGTCGGCGGCGGTGGAGATGTTACCGGTCTCGCACACCTTCTGGAAGTACTCGATTTGCTTGAGTGTCATAATATCCCGCCCTCATACCAGAATTGTTTTCATTTTACCATATGGGAGAGTAATTTCCAAGATGTCAAATCATGTTCTTTTTCCCTTCCTAATTTCGGATCAGTTGGCAAAGTTCAGTCCTGAAAAAATTGAGCCGATTTTGTGTTCTGACTATGATGGTTTTGTGGAGGAACATCCACTTTTCAAAACTTTTTAGGAAGGCGGTTTTAGAAAACCGACCTTGTCAGCAGCTCCATTTTTGACGCAAAGTGATCTGACCCAAACGCCGACCCAGACCACGCCGAGAGCGGACGGAGGCATTGGAGCGGAGAGGTCGGGAAAGCAACCGTTCCCGTAAGAAATAGCACCAAATGTACCCGAAAGCGCCCGCTGATTTTTCAGCCGAATCTTCGGGTCCAAGAGGCCCCGGGTTCGAATCCCGGCACTCCGACCACAAATCTCCTGATTCTCGGCTGAATCAGGAGATTTTGCTTGCTTTTTGTGCGGATTTGTTTGCTCGGATTTTGCGTATTTTTGGTTTGACCCTGACAAGACCCATACCAGAAAATTTTGCGGAAGTACCGGGCTGACTTGCTCGGTACTTCCGCGAAATTTCTCTGGATTTTTTACACTGCCTGGGCCATGAAGCTACCCATCCGCTTGGCGGCGTCTCGCTGCATTTCGTTGGTGACGTGGGTGTAGGTATCCAGCGTGAAGCCCGCGCTGTAGTGGCCCAGGATGCTGGATACCGTTTTGGCGTCTATCCCCTGCTGGATGGCCAGCGTTGCGAAGGTGTGCCTCAAGCCGTGGAAGGGGATGTTCTTGGTGATCCCAGCCTTTTTCAACAGGTTCTTATGCAGCCGTCCGATGCAGTCCGGACCGTAGAGTTTGCCTGTCACTGGGGAGGGGAACATGATCGGGTTGTTGGGATGCTTAGCGTGCTCCTGGAGCAGCAGGTCGATGGTTTCCTGCGGCAGGTAGATTGTCCGCACTGAGTTGGCGGTCTTGGGCTGGGTCACCTTCACTTCGCCGTTGATCCGCCCGGCGGATTTGGAGACAGTGAGGGTCTGGGCCTCCAGGTCAAGGTCATCCCAGAGAAGGGCTACCAGCTCTCCCCTTCTCAGCCCTGTGGTCAGCTCCAGGTAGAACATCGGCAGGACGCCATGTTCCTCTGCGGCAGCGAGGTAGGCGCTGATTTTCTCCGCTGGAAGCGTCTGCATCTCTTTCTTCTCCTTGGGCGGCAGCTTGCACCCTGCGGCTGGGTTGTACGGAATGAGCCGCTCCTGCACCGCTTGGTCGAGGCACTGGCGGAGCATGGCGTGGAGGCCCCGTGCTTGTCGATGTAGTTCTTGTAGTAGGCTGCGGTGGTTTCCCGGATGGAGGGCTTGGCGTAGTTCTCAAGCCAGGTTTCCGCCCATTGACCCACTGTGAATTGGCCCGTTTTGCTGGCATCGACTTTTCCGGCCTGTTCCAGTGCCGCCGACAGCTTTTCCTTGCACTCCTTCTGGGTTTTTGCCAGTACGTTTTTGTAGATCGCCTTGCCAGTTTCCGGATCATGGCCTGCCGTGTAACGGCCCTCCCAGCGGCCATCGGATCGTTTTCGCAAACTGCCCTCACCGTTAGCACGCTTTTTAGCCATGGGGTTCACCTCTTTCTCGGAAACAGGTGAGTTGCTCCTGCTCGTAGGAATAGCTGCCGTCCACACTCAATTCCGTTGCAATCCCCCAGGCCAGACGAAAGCCAGCGATGAAACTCTCCAGCGCCATCTCCTCCTGTGCCATCGTGTGGGCATCTACCAACCGGAGCAGCTTTTTCCGGCCTTGCTTATCCAGCAGGATGGAAACTTCCTGACGTTTAACTTCAAGTTCCTGACGCTGCTTATGGTTCGGCTTGGGAGTGAACCTATCCTCCAGCGCCCTCATGTAGTTGTACATGGTATGTCCCTCCTTCGCAGCGACACACCATACCACACCTTGGAGGGAATATCCATAGGAAACAGCGAGAATTATCAGTTCAGACACATATTTTTTCTGCCGTACTGGCGGTGCCCTTCTCTTTGTATACACTGGTGCAATTCGTACTCTCCCTCAGAAGTGTACGGAGCCGAGGAAAGAGGCCCTCTTATTGTTTACTGTGCCCCATTTTTTTGAGGTGGTTCATGGTACTAATTCTGGCTGTTTGGGCGTAGTTCTCGTTGAATGGAACACACAATTTTTTGGCCTCTCACCCCATGATTTCAGCCCTTATCCCCGCACTGATCCCCGCCCAAAGCGGCCACCCATGGGCATTTGAGCAATATCAGACCCCAACAATGACCCCAGCGGGCAGAATGTGACCCCCGTATACGCCTACGTTTCAAAGTTCGGAAGCCCTTGAAACGACCCGCACTGCGGGGCGTTGTGATTCGGGCGGGGGTCACTTGTGACCCCCGCCCCAGTCTGTCGAAAAAGTCTGCCGTGGGGCAGACTTTTTCATATTTATGAGGTAAAATAGAGCAGGGTGAGAAAAATGATGGAAAAGGGGAAAATGGAGCGGGACGTGGTGGAACTG
>JAETOP010000119.1 GCA_021771675.1 Oscillospiraceae bacterium
GAGGAACAGATGGGCCACATCACCAACGCCCCCGCCGGGTGCGGGCTTATCAAGTACGGCTCGGCCCTGGTGCCCTTTGTCAACCGCTTCCCCTCCAATACGGAGCTGTACCGCTTAATGACCACCCGGCCCGGTGAGGGCCGCTTTGCAGGGGGCCAGACATGAAAATCGGCCTGATAGACGTGGACGGGCACCGCTGGCCTAACCTTTGCCTGATGAAGCTGTCCGCCTACCACAAAGCGAATGGGGATGATGTTGAGTGGTGGACGCCGGTGGGCCGCTATGACCGGGTGTATAAAAGCCGGGTGTTCACGGACACCTATTCCAAGGACACGATCACGGTTGAAAATGCCGGTGAAGTCATAAAGGGCGGCACCGGCTATGGCCCCGGCCCTAACCTGCCGGACGAGGTAGAACACACCCGCCCGGACTACGCTTTATATCCGCAGTTTTCCGGCACAGCCTACGGCTTTTTGACCCGTGGCTGTCCCCGAAACTGCGGATTTTGCATTGTGTCCAAGAAAGAGGGACGGTGCAGTACCCATGTCGCTGACCTGTCCGAATTTTGGGACGGGCAAAAGGAAGTCAAATTGCTTGACCCGAACCTGCTTGCCTGTCCCGACCACGAAAAGCTGATTTTGCAGCTTGCGGAGAGCGGCGCATGGGTGGACTTCACCCAAGGTCTGGATGTGCGCCTGATTACCCCGGACAATGTTTCCCTGCTGAACCGAGTAAAGACAAAAATGCTCCATTTTGCGTGGGACGACCCCAACACGGACTTGACGGACTATTTCAGGCGGTTTTCCGAGCTGACCAGCATCCGGGACTTTCGACGGCGGCGGGTATATGTCCTGACCAACTTTGGCAGCACCCATGAACAAGACCTTTACCGGGTGGAAACCCTGCGGGATATGGGGTATGACCCCTTTGTGATGATCTACGAGCGGCCCACCGCCCCGCCCATCACCCGCCAGCTTGCCCGGTGGGTAAACAACAAGCGGATATTTCGCGTTGTCCCGAATTTTGCCGACTATATCCCCAATCCCAACAAAAAGAGCGCCAGACCGTGAACAGGATATGACCCGGAGGGGGATGGGCTTGAAGCCTGTCCCTCTCCTTTTGATTGGAGGGATGAAAATGCCATTGAAAATCAAGCCCTGCCACCTGCGGGCCGCGAGAGACTATGTAGGCCGGTATCACCGGCACAGCATCCCGCCCGTGGGCGGCAAGTTCGCCGTGGCCTGCTATGACGGGGACGATTTGTGCGGCGTCGCCATTTGTGGCCGTCCCGTCGCCCGGTATCTGGACGATGGGCTGACCCTTGAAATCCTGCGCTGCTGTACGGACGGGACAGACAACGCCTGTTCCAAGCTCTATGGGGCCTGCTGCCGCATCGGATTTGATATGGGCTATGAGCGCATCGTCACCTATACGCTGGCAGCGGAAACCGGGGCGTCCCTGCGGGCCGCTGGCTTTGCCTTTGACGGCGTGGCCGGGGGTAAAGAATGGACAGGCCAGCGCCGCAGGGATTACTATGTGGCCCCCGCCGAGCTGAAACACCGCTGGATGAAAAGACGGGCAGGTGAGCGGCCATGAGCAAGATCAAGACCCGTGAAAAGGGCAAGGACATTAAAGTGCTGGACAAGTCCGCCGTGGTGGGCCAGCGCATGAAGAACGCCTTTATCCGCTCCAAGCGGAACGCTGCGGCGCTGATGGACGACCGACAGGCCACCCCCAGCGAGTACGCCGAGGACAAGGTGGAGTTTGCCGCCGATGATCTGGCCCATGATACGGCGAATGTGGCCGTGTCCAGCACGAAAACGGCGGTACGCCAGGGGCGAAACCTGTTCCAGCGCCAGCGGGAGAAGCGGGCAGCGGAGAAGCGCCGGGAGAACACCGCCCCCACTGAACAGGCCCCCGCCCCCGAACCGCCCCAGGGTACGGCCCCGGAGGGCCAGACCCCGCAGCGGCATAGCGGGACGGCCCCGGAGGGACGGCTCCCGCGCCAGCTCACCGACCCGCCCAGGGATGGACAGCGCCCCCGGCAGGGCACCGGCCCTACCCAGGACAGACGGCTCCCAAGCCAGCGGACACACACAGCCCCGGAGCGTCAGCCCCTCCCACGGTATGAGCGCACGGTGGAGCGGCCCCCGGCCCATGCTGACGTTGAGCGCCCCGCCGATACTGTAAATTCCTTTGTAGAACGTGGGCGGACTTTTGCCAAGAAACAGGCCGCAAAGTGGGCCGAGCGGAAACGGCAGGTGAAAAACCGGGCCGTCCAATCCGACCGGCCACCGCAGATAAAGCCCCAGGACGCCGCCAAAGCGCCCCGGCAGGTGGAAACGGCGGTCAACACCGTGGAAACGCCCGTAAAAGCGGCAAAACGGCCCGCCCAGGCTATGGGGCAAACCGCAAAGGCCACCGGCAGAGGCGCAAAGGGCACCATCAAGAGCGCACAGCGGACAGTAAAAACGGCACAGCACACCGCAAAGGGCACCGTAAAAACCGCCCAGCACACGTCTAAAACCGCTATCAAGACCGTAGACCATGCGGCAAAGGCGGCACAGAAAACAGCCCAGGCAACCGCAAAGGCGGAGAAAATGACCGCTCACGCCGCCCGTGCCACGGCCAAGACCGCCGCCACCACCGCAAAAGCCGCAGCAAAGGGCGTTTCCGCCACGGTAAAGGCCATGATTACGTCTGTTAAGGCACTTGTGGCCGCTATTGCCGCTGGAGGCTGGGTTGCCATCCTTACTATTGTGATTATCTGCTTGATTGGCCTGATCGTCGGCTCCTGCTTCGGTATCTTTTTCTCCGGGGAGGACAGCGGCACAGGACAGACCATGCCCGCTGTTGTCCGGGAGATCAATCAGGAGTATGAGGGCAAGCTGGACGAGATCAAAAACGGCACCGCCCATGACACGCTTGAAATGTCCGGCTCCCGCGCCGTCTGGCCGGAGGTGCTGGCAATATACGCCGTTAAGACCACCACCGACCCGGACAACCCCCAGGAAGTCGCTACGATGGACGACAGCAAAAAGGAGTTGTTGAAAGAGATATTTTGGGCGATGAACGAGATAAGCAGCCGCACCGAAACCGCCACCACCACCCAAACCGTGGAAACGGACGATGGGGCGGGCAATATCATTGAAGAAGAAGTTGAGGTAACGACAACGACCCTCTATATCACTGTGACCCACAAAACCGCCGATGAAATGGCGGACGCCTACAACTTCACCGCTGACCAGCGGGCGCAGCTTGCAGAGTTACTGGCTGAAGAAAACCGCAGTATGTGGAGCAGCGCCCTATACGGTATCGGCGTGGGCGATGGGGAGATCGTGGTGGTGGCCCTCTCCCAGCTCGGCAACGTGGGTGGCCAGCCCTATTGGTCGTGGTACGGCTTCAATTCCCGTGTGGAGTGGTGCGCCTGCTTTGTCAGTTGGTGCGCCAACGAGTGCGGCTATCTGGACGCTGGCGTGATCCCCAAGACCGCGGGCTGTGTCACCGGCTCTAACTGGTTCAAGGAACGGGGACTCTGGCAGGACAACAGCTATGAGCCACGCCCCGGCGACATCATCTACTTTGATTGGGACAACAAAGGCAGCTCCGGCCCCCAGGACGGCCTTGCCGATCATGTGGGCATCGTGGAGAAGGTGGAGAACGGCCTTGTCTACACCGTGGAGGGCAACTCCGGCGATAGCTGCCGGGAGAACCGCTATGCCATAGGCCATTATGAGATTTACGGGTACGGGACACCTGCCTACTAATAAAAACCAGCCACCGAAATCGGCGGCTGGTACATAAAAATAAGAACCGCTCTGCATATCAACAAAGCGATTCCTATTTGCTTTCGATAGCCCCGTCTAATGCTCCCTCAATAACCGGCAGATGTTCTTCTGGACACTGCATCACCTTACGGCTGATGCGCTGGCGCTGGTCGTTTTCCTCTCCAGCCACAAGCTGATTGAAATACTTTGCGGCAGGCAGATCGAAAATGTGTATAAGCTGTATGATAACTGGCAGAGCCGGTATGATATGGTTATTTTCAATGTTGATAAGATAAACTGTGGAGATGTCCGCCATTTCAGCGGCCTCCTGCCTGGACAGCCGCCGCTTCTTCCTCGCCGCCTTGACATCCGCCCCAAAGGGTTCAAAACCGGGGCAATCTCGAATATTAGCCATATTATATCACCCATCTATATTGTATACTTTACTTTTTGAATTGAAAACAAAGTATACAGAGCAAAAAACTATTCTTTATTGTTTATTTTTCGGCACTTGTTTTATTTGAGAGAAAGAAGTAAAATGTTGATAGCAAGAAAATCAACAGAGGAAGGATGGGGTGCAGTCTATGTCAAATATTCTGATTGTCGAAGATGAGAAGTCCATGCAAGACATTATTGCGGATTATATGCAGAAAGGCGGACATACCTGTTTTACTGCTGATGATGGAATAGATGCCCTGGTCATGCTTAAAGGCAATCCTATGGATTTAATGATCTTGGATGTGATGATGCCTCACCTGGACGGTTTCTCCGTCTGCAAAATGGCGCGGGAAATGAGCGATATGCCCATTATCATGCTGACCGCCAAAAGTGCGGAGGACGATAAGCTGAAAGGCTACGACTACGGTGCAGACGACTACATGACAAAGCCGTTCAGTCCCAAGGTGCTGTTAGCAAAGGTGAACGCCCTCCTGCGCCGTTCCTCCAATCTGTCCTCTGGAGCGATCAGCGCCGGAAAAATCCTGCTCCAGCCCAATGCCCACAAGGTCTATCTGGACGGGCAGGAAATCACCTTGACCCACAAGGAATATGAACTGCTTTCTTTTTTGATGGCAAATCCAGGACAGATTTTCAGCCGGGAGCAAATCCTAAACCGTGTTTGGGGCTATGACTTCGAGGGAACGACCCGCACCGTGGACACCCACATCAAGACCCTGCGGCAAAAGCTGGGGGACGAGGGCAGGCATATTGTCACACTGATACGCTCCGGCTATAAATTTGAGGTGACAGCATGAAAGAAGCATTTTCGCTCCGTACTGTTCGGAAGAAGATTTTAATGCTGTCAAAGCTGGCAGGGCTGGTACTGATTTTTTCCTACATCCTATCCACCCGCCTGCCCGTCAGCGAGGACATTTCTTTCCTGATCTGGCTGAGTTTTCTTATGCTGCTGGTTTTGGGGATAGATTTTTTTATGGGCCGCTTTATCACAAAACCGATTGACAAACTGAACGCCTCCGCAAAACGAATGGCGGAGTTGGACTTTTCGGTCCCCTGCGAGGTAACGGCCCAAGACGAATTTGGGCAGCTTTCCGCCAGTCTGAATACGATGGCGGAAAATCTGCAACAGGCTCTGGCCCGGCTGGAAAACTCTCTGGACGAGCGCAAGGAACTTGTTGACAGCCTATCCCACGAAATGAAAACGCCGCTGGGCATTATCCGGGCCTATGCGGAGGGCTTGCAGGACGAAACGGACGAGGCCAAAAAACAGAAATATGCCCAAGTCATTGTTTCCGAAGTGGAGCGCATGAACGATCTGATCGTAACGCTGCTGGATTTATCCGCCCTGGAAAGCGGGGCCGCTCAACTGAACATTACCCGGTTTGACTTTGTGGAGCTGGTGGAAACAGTGGCTGGACGGCTCCTGGTAGATACGCCTGATGCCGACTTTGAACTGCAATATGAATTGCCGGAACAAAAGGTTTTCGTGCGAACCGACCAGCGGCGCATGGAGCAGGTTTTAAGCAATCTGATTATCAACGCCAAGAAAAATGTGCGCCCTGGTGGTGTGCTGGGGCTGGAACTGGCAGCAGAAGATGGAACACTTCTTTTCTCCATTTTCAATCAGGGCAGACCTATTCCAGAAAGCGACCTGCCGAAAATCTGGACAAAATTTTATCGGGACAGTGGCACGGAATATAGTGGCTCCGGGCTGGGGCTGTCCATTGTGGCACAAGTCCTGTCCATGCAAAATCTTCCCTATGGTGCGGAAAACCAAGCGGACGGGGTGCGGTTCTATTTCTCCGTCCCCATCACCGAATAATTTCACACGGATTTCACAGCGGCCTCACACCAATTTCACACCACCTTTCTAAACTCTCCTTATCACAAATAAGGAGGGTTTTTTTATGTTCTTGGGTTTAGCGTGGTACTGGTGGCTGGTGATCGTGGTGGTGCTGATTATCTCCATTCCTTTCAAGGTCAAGTTTATGAAGTGGTGGAGCAAACGTCAGCAGGAGCAAAAGAAAAACCAGCGAGGGAAATGGGGTGACGATGAGTGATCGAGGTCAAGAACCTGACATTCTCCTACGGCAAAGATAAGCAGGCCCTCCACGGCCTGGACTTCACCGTGGAGGATGGGGAAATTTTCGGTTTCCTGGGGCCAAATGGCTCTGGAAAGTCCACGACCCAAAAAATCCTGACCGGTATTTTGAGGGGCTACGGAGGAAAGGCATCTTTGTTTGGGCAGGATGTTTCCGCCGTCCACGGCCCAGGATTTTTTCAGAAAATCGGCGTACTCTTTGAATTTCCCTATTTGTACGCCAATTTGAGCGCCGTAGACAATCTGAACTATTTTGCCTCGTTTTATCCCAAGGAGCAGCGGCGGGATGTGGGGGAACTGCTTGACACTTTGGAATTTAAGCCGGACTTTCTGAAAAAGCCGGTATCCTCCTACTCGAAAGGGATGCGCCAGCGGGTGAGCATGGCGCGGGCGCTGGTGAGCAATCCCCAACTGCTGTTCCTGGACGAGCCTACCAGCGGCCTTGACCCCTCCGGCGCGGTGCTGTTCCGCAGAATTATTGAGCAAGAGCGCAAAAAGGGAACTACTGTTTTCGTGACTACCCATAACATGATGGACGCTGATCTGCTTTGTGACCGGGTGGCGTTTATCTCCAACGGAAACATTGTAGCGTTAGACACGCCCAAAAATCTGAAAGAGAAAAACAGCAATCACCGGGTCATTATTGATTATCTGTATCAGGGGCAGCGGGAAACAAAAACTGTTGAGGCCCCGGAATTGGACGCTGGCCTCCCCTTTGCCCATGACGAGATCATCAGTATCCATTCCCAGGAGCCAACCTTGGAGGATATGTTCATCCAGTACACCGGGAGGGGGCTGTCCTGATGTGGAAATGCTTTTGCTCCCTGTTCAAAAAAGATTGCAGGATGCTGGCATCTGGAAAATTCTTTCTCATGGCAATCGGCTTTCTGGCCCTCTATACGGCGTATGTGAACCTGGGCTATATCCGTTTTATGCAGATGCCGCCCTACACCGTGTATCTGTATGACCCTGCCGGAGCGCAAACAGAAGTGTCGGCCCTGGTACAATCGGTTTCGTCTATGGAGGCCATGAACGAGGCTCTGTTGGCTGACGCAAACGGTGTGGGACTGGACGCCAGCGCAGAGGATGTGCGGGTGATACTCTATGCCGGGTCAGAACTCGTTGACCACCACCGGGCGGACTATGCTCTGTCCCTGCTGCGCCCATCTTCCAACAGCACCCCGGAGATCGTCGGGACGAACACGCCAGAGCAAAAGGCCAGGAAAGAAATTACCTGTGAACTGCTGTTCTTTGAACTGGCGGCTGTGGGATTTTTGGGAATTGCCGCTGTGCTGTTTAAGGAAAAAAGTATGGGGGTCATTCGTGTTCACGCTATCCTCCCCATGCAGAAAAATCTGTTCCTCCTGTCCAAGCTGGCGGTGTTCCTGCTCTCCGATCTGGCCTTTGCGGTACTGCTTACCCTGCTGAATGTAGGATTTTCTGACGGAGCGGCGTTATTGCCTGCTGTCCTGCTCCAAACCGCAATTCTATCGCTTGTCATGGCCCTGGCGGGACTGCTCTGCGCTCTGGTGCTGAAGGACTTCCGGCAATTCACATTGGCCTATCTGGTGATTGCCATTTTTGCGGCGACACCTGTGTTCCTGTCCGCAAATACATCAGTAAAGTTTGACTGGATTAACTACCACCCGTTCTACCATGTCTATATGGGGCTAAAAAACGCCTACTTCGGCGCGGCAATTTCACCGGTCTATTATCTCGGCTCCGTGTGCGCCATCGCATTGTTGTTCCTGGCTGTGCAGCTTGCGTTCCGCCGTGAAATGGGAAAGGAGGGATGAGGTATGAAAGGCTTGAAATACCAGCTTAAAAGCGTTCTGAAAGACAAGTTTTGCCTGATGACATTCCTACTTCCTATTGTGGTTGCTGTGGCGCTGAATTTTATGGGTTCTATCGACCTGTCCAGCCTGGGAGAACACCACTTCGGCGTGTTGGAAAATGACCTCTCCCCGCAGACTATCGCATGGCTGGAACGGTACGGCCCGGTGACGGCCTATGGAACGATGGAGGAATTGACCGCCGCCGTCAAAGAGCCGTCCACCAGCATGATCGGCGTGAAAGCGGATGGAGCAAGTATCAAAACCGTGATTGCCGGGGACGAACTGGACATTTTTCGGCAAGCGGCGGTTACACTCCCGGCCCTCTATGAACAAAGGGCGAATGCTGAACAAGCAGAAGTCCAGATATTGGAGCGGCCTGACATTCTGGAAAGTTTTCAGGACATATTCATTCCCGCTGTGCTGATCGTCGCCATGTTCATGGGCTGCACATTCAACGCTATGAACATCATTTCTGAAAAGGAGGACGGAGTAGCTTTTGTCAATGCAATCCTGCCCATGACGCCCAGCCAGTACATTTTGCAAAAGGTGATCGTGGGCTTTCTCTGCGGAAGTCTGTCCTCCATCATAACAGCGGGTATCTGTTTCCGGCTATCCTGGCAGGATGTGTGGATGATGCTGGCCCTAATTGTGCTGTCCTCCTTTGTGGCTGCGCTGATTGGGCTGTTTATCGGAAAACTCTCCGAGAATTTGATGATCGGCGTGGTCTATATCAAAATCGTCATGCTGCTGTTTATCGCAGTACCCATTGTATGCGCTCTGGTTGGCGTGAGCGGGCCGCTGGCTATCGTTTGCAACATCGTTCCATCCCAGCCTGCCTTTGAGGGCATTTTGGCCCTATCTGGTGGGAGTATGGGAACGGCAATAAAAGATGTTGGCATCCTGGCTGTTCACTGTATCTTATGGTTTGCACTCTATGTTTTGATTTCTACCCAGCACAAAAGATTGGTAATTCAATAATCGGAAAGATGTCTGCCCAGCGGCAGAAAAGAAAAAAACCGCTGCTGGGCAGACCGATTTCTCATGCCTATTTGTTCCATGCGGCGGTTTTAAGAGATTAAAGCCGCCGTTCTTTTATCCCTCAAAAGGAACGATGCGGTAACGCTGGCAAGTGCGGCGGCTGACAGGAGGCAGCCGCCATGAAATACATAACCATTCGACACACTCCGACAGCATTTGAACTGTCAAAAAAAGCCTGTTCCCCGCCTGGGAGAATTGCGGCCACGAGGTTATACTATACAATGCAGATAAGTTAAACTATACAAAGCAATTTGCCCGGTGGGTCTATGACCTACCGGGCAAATTTTGTCGTAACCTGTCAAATCTGATAAACAGGCTCTTATGGAGTGTAGGGTGCCGCAGTCCGCCTTCTAATCTGAATTTTCAAAAATTCAGATTGGAGGTAAAACAAAATGGCAGACGGCCATCCAAAAAACCTTGATCCCCGGCCCAAGCGCCGGAGGGATGAAGAAAGCCCCTATGAGATATACACCGCTGGCATCAATACTGCCCACCCGTGTTACTTCTTGTCGTTTACAGACGGCGGCAAGGTAAAACGTTGGATGGAGATCGACAAGGCTCTGTTCGATGCGTTCAACGAGTTTGAGCTGGACGATCTTTCTTTTTTCAATGAAGTGGACAGGCACTATGAAAAATCCGAGGTGACGGAGGCGACGCTGAACAGGCGGGCCGCAAAGCCCCAGGAGAGCGTGGAAGAAACCGTTTCCCAGCGGATGGAGGTAGACAAGCTGCATCAGGCAATCGCCAAACTGCCTGAAAAGCAGCGCCGCCGTCTGGTGTTGTACTACTTTGGGGAGTTTACATACGAGCAGATTGCGGATATGGAGGGATGTAAGCACCCCGCTGTGATGAAGTCAATTTCTTCTGCATTGAAGAAACTTAAAAATTTCTTGTCCGGGGAGGTTACAATTTAGCGTTTGAGTGAGGAAACAGGTGGAGGGCGATGGAAAGCCTCCCACCTGTTCCTCGTTTGTGCGGCGAATGGGTTTGACCTTTGACAACTTCATACCCATTCATCAAGCACATTCCTATTGCCGCGAGCCACTTTTGCCGCCGCGCCAGGATGTGCCGGACAGGACAGCGGGATGCCACAGTATCATTTCGTCCACGGTCTGTTATCCGGCACGGAGCGAGAACCAGCGGCCATAAAATACCGGGCGGCTCCCGGTACGGCCACGACCGGCAATAGGGCCAACGATACTCCTGTTCAGTCACAGTCCGAGCGTGAAAGTGTTTCCAGCACTATGCCGTCGCAGGCAATGAGAGCAGCCGCATGAGAACCATGCGGGGGTGAAATTCCCGTGGAGCTGGTCGCCGCCAGCCGCTTGATGACTTCCCACAGCGGGCCGGGGTGTCGCGGACAAATAGGCTTGCTTTGATATAAGCCGGACAGCGGGACAGGTTTATGGAAACGGGAGCGTTTATGCTCCACCAACCTTGATATGTCATGCTGTCCGGCCCCTACATAGGCGGCGCAGGCCGTCTAATTTTTATAGGAGGTCAAACACCATGAGCAGGACATATTTACGCGGCGACCTGTATTACGCCGACCTGGGCCACGGGATCGGCTCGGAACAGAAGGGCACCCGGCCCGTCGTTATCATCCAGAACAACGTGGGCAACAAGTACAGCCCCACCGTTATCATCGCCGCCATCACCAGCAAGGCCAACGTCAAAGCCAAGCTGCCCACCCACTACTACCTGGACGCTGGGAACGGGCTGACGCAGCCCTCCCTTGTCCTGTTGGAGCAAATTCGCACCGTGGACAAGCGGCGGTTGTCCGGCTACATCGGCAGGCTGGACGAGAAACATATCCGGGGCATCAACCACGCCCTGGCGGTCAGCATTGGCCTGATCGAACCCGTACCCCCGAAACTGACCCTTTGCTTATGCGGCGCTTGTGCTGACGCTTTTCGCGGCACAGGCGCTTTTGCTTTGCGGGAGGCCGCGCCGGGACAGGCTGA
>JAETOP010000231.1 GCA_021771675.1 Oscillospiraceae bacterium
AAAATTCTCTTTGTACGCCCCGGTTTGGATGCTCCTACACTTTTTCGTGGACTGGCCCAGGAACTGGCCCGCGCCCACATGGACAGGGAGGGCATTGACTGTGAAAGTCCCGACTTTGTGGCGTACAGTGTGGCCTATATGCTGTGCAAGCGCAACGGCGTGTCGGTGGAAGGCTTTTCCTTTGACCGTCTGCCGGAGAGCTACGCCATGATGGATGCCAAGGCACTTCGGGCCGAGGCGGGCGTCATGCGGGACGTGGCGGGCACTATCACCACCAACATGAACCGGGAATTTGCCGCCTACGAAAAATATATAAAAAACCGGGACGGCGGCGCAAGGTAAGGAGGGCGCTCTATGCGTGATGAAAAACGTGTGGTCACGCTGAACGGCTTCGAGCAGCGGCTTATGGTGGCGGGCTTGACCGACTTCCGCAACGATGCTCTCCGGGACGGCAAGCCCACCGAGGATGTGGACGACCTCATTCTCAAGGTCATTGACGCCCCCACCAAGCGCCAGAAAAGGAGGGCTGACCGTGAGGCAAGATAAGTTCTCCAAGACCCACCTGACCCTCTACGCCTGCGGTATCATCCCCGTGGTTTGGCTGGCCCTGCTGCTGGCCCCCTATGTGGGCGGCGGTCTGCTGGGGCTGGTGCGCTACGGCGGCGCGGCGCTGAACGACCCGTTCCACATCATACTGTGTGGGGACAGCCTGAAAACTGTCCTCATTTTTCTGCTGTGCTACGGGCTGGGCATCGGTATCTACCTCTCCACCGACCGCAACTACCGCAGACGGGAAGAACACGGCTCCGCCAAGTGGGGCAGCGCCCAGGCCGTCAGGAAGAAGTACGCCGACAGGAGAGTTACCGAGAACAAGATACTGACGCAGAATGTGGCTATCGGGCTGGACGGACGCAAACACCGCCGCAACCTCAATATTCTGGTGTGCGGCGGCTCTGGCGCGGGCAAGACGAGATTTTTCGCAAAGCCCAACATTATGAACGCCAATACCAGCTTTGTGTGCCTCGATCCCAAGGGCGAACTGCTGCGGGACACCGGGAACCTGTTGAAAGCCAAGGGGTACGACATTAAGGTGATCGACCTTATCAACATGGAAAAAAGCTACTGCTACAACCCCTTTGTCTACCTCCGCAGCGACAACGACATCCAGCGGCTGGTGACGAACCTGTTCAAGAACACCACCCCAAAAGGCTCACAGTCCCAAGACCCGTTTTGGGATCAGGCGGCGCAAAT
>JAETOP010000232.1 GCA_021771675.1 Oscillospiraceae bacterium
CATTCCTTCCTCCTCTCCCCACGAAAACTCCGTTTTCGCGGGGGCCCCGATCGCCATACGGCGTTGCTTTCCCTTGCCATACGTCAGTATGGCTGTGGAAAATCTCCTTGTCTGACGAGAAAAATTCTCGTCCATCCGGCACTCCCCGGTTATGAATACAGGTTCTTATATTGTCAGCGGCTGTTTCCGGGGCATGGAGCGGTCATTCTGTGCTTTCATCTTACTGTAAATGCCGACGCGCCTGCCTATTTCCCGTTGAGAGGTCGCGCCAGCGGCATCCGCCCCGGCGGCTGCCGCGCATTCCCCGGCGGGATGGCGCATGATGCTGTTATCCCCGCGCGCAAATGATATGACCGTCCCGCGGCCCGGCTTCCACAGTGCCAGCGGACGGAGAGAAAGGATCGAGAGCCTATGCTCAGCTCTGACAGCTACCAGCTGGTCATTGAAAAATTTCTGGAGAGCCTGCGGAACGGCACCCTGAAGCCCAATGACAAGATCTACTCGGAAAATCAGCTGGCCCGCATTCTGCATATTCCCCGGACACAGGTGCGGGAGGTCTATGCCGCCCTGTCCCTTCTGGGTGTGCTGTACGGGCAGCAGGGCAAGGGCACTTTTTTAAGCGGCAGAGATCTGAGTCAAAGCACGAATATCCTCTATCTGATGACTCTGACCGACGGGGAGAACTTCCAGGACGTGCTGGCGGTCCGCCGCATTCTGGAGACCGGCGGTGCCCATGCCGCCGCCAAAAGCCGCACGGAAGCAGACCTTGCTGCACTGCGGGACCTGGCTGCCGCCATCGAGTCCAGCCGGGATCCCCAGGTCCTGACAGACGCGGACACCGCCCTCCATGCCCACATTCTGAAGGCCTCCGGGAACACTCTGCTCCACAGCCTGTTCCAAATCGTCATGGGTTATATGGCCCGCATCTCCCTGAAGCACTGGACGGAGGTCATCGAGGAGCGGCCCGAAGCGAGACGGCTGGACTACATCCGCCAGCATTGGGACCTGGTCCGCGCCGTGGAGGACGGCGATGGCGACGCGCTGCTGAGGCTGCTGGAGCACCACTTTGATACTTTAGAAAAGAATTACGGGTTTTTGACATAAAAACAGCGGCGAATGCCGCTGTTTCAGCTTGTCGAAAAAGTCTTTTCGACAAGCTGCTTAAGATTTCAGAACCTTTAAAAAGTTCTGAAATCTGTTGATTTGAATGGCGCAGGACACCCTTCCTGGGTTTCCCGCGCAC
>JAETOP010000233.1 GCA_021771675.1 Oscillospiraceae bacterium
AGCTTATCCAGCTCGCCCAGCCGCTTGTCCAGCTTGCGCTTTTCCCGTTCCAGGGCCTTTTGCTCGGTGGCCCCGATGGAGGACAGCCGCTCCTGAAGCTGGCGCACCCGCTTTTCATCGCCCTCCACCGCCAGCCTTGCGTAATGGCGAATATCAGCCAGCACAGCGTCAAACAAGTCTCTGGCTTCGATGGTGTGGGCCGAACAGCCCTCGGTGCCGTTGGTGCCGTAGTTGTTGCACACATACTGCACACAGTCGATGGGATCGGGCCGCTTGCGGCGGTTGGCGCTCATGGCCCGCATGGCGTAGCCGCAGTCAGCGCATTTCAATATCCCGGAAAAGATGTTGTCAAAGCCACTCCCGCCCTTGTCCCGCCGTCTGCTGGTCATGAGTCGCTGAACGGTATCAAACTGCGCCTGGGTGACAATGCCCTCATGGGTGTTGGGTATCACCTCCCATTCCTCCGGCAGCTTGGAGGGGCGCTTCTTGCTTTTCATGCTCACCGCCACCCGCTTATACCCCACAAGGTTCCCGGCGTACACAGGGCTGCGTAGAATGGCCCTGACGCTGTTGTTGCTCCACTGGTAGCGGTTATCCTCCTTGCCCTTAAAATGCCGCTCATAGCCACTCTCACCCCGCTCTGCGGCGGCGTAGGCGGCGGGGCGGAGGATATGGCTGGCGTTGAGGTGGTTGCGTATCTTGCCAATGCCAGCCCCATCCAGCGCCATTTGAAAAATCAGCTTCACCACGGGGGCCGCCTTTTCGTCGATGATAAGGTGGTTGTGGTCGGCGGGGTCTTTCAGGTAGCCGTAGGGGGGAGAGGTGGACACATACAAGCCGCTGTTGAACCTGGCACGGAGGGCCGATTTCACCTTCATAGACACGTCGGCGGCGTACATCTCATTCAGGATATTGCGAAACGGGGTGATGTCCATGGCGCTTTTGTTCAGCGTGTCCACCCCATCGTTGACAGAGATATAGCGCACCCCATGCTCCGGGAAGAACACTTCCAGATACAGCCCGCAGTCCAGATAGTTCCGGCCCAAGCGGGACAGGTCTTTGGTGATGACGCAGTTGATACGCTTGGCCTCAATGTCCTGGATCATGCTCTGGAAACCGGGCCTTTGGAAAGCTGACGTTAGATAACGATACTTTTGAAAACACTGGAAAATCAAGGTTTTTCGAGCGACGGACAAGCAGGGTATTGTACTAAAAACTGAATACGACGCAGAAGCGGC
>JAETOP010000234.1 GCA_021771675.1 Oscillospiraceae bacterium
GGAGGACTTTTCTATATGAGTAAGACAAACAACGAACCCATGCAGCCGGAGGCACAGACGGGTGAAAGCTTGAAGCTGGATGTAACTGTGCGCCCGATTGCCCCGATGGGGAACCTTCTGGCTTTCGCCAATGTGACGATTGGGGACTGTTTCAAGATTGACGGCTTCCGTATCTGCTCCGGTGAAAACGGGCTGTATGTCAATATGCCTTCCACCCAGGATAAGCAGGGAAAATGGAGGGATGTCTGCTGGCCGGTGACGGCGGATTTCCGCAGGCAGCTTAACGATGCCCTGATTGAAGGGTACGGCCAGGCGATTGAAAATTTGCAGGCCACCCTTGAAGCGACAAAGGGAGCGGCGGAGAAACCTTCCCTGACTGGCGCCCTGAAAGAAAACGCTGGCAAGGTCAAGACGCCGCCGGCAAAATCCGCTCCTGTCAAGAATGAGCAGGCCCGATAATGCCGGAGGCTGGAAAATACGGCATCGTGTATGCGGACCCACCCTGGCGTTATGATATGAAACGCGGCAACGGGGTGGCGGAAAACCATTACCTAACCATGAGCATAGAAGAAATATGCGCACTGCCGGTTGCAGACCTTGCGGCCAGAGACAGTGCGCTTTTTCTATGGGCCACCTTCCCGCAGCTCAATGAAGCCTTCCGGGTGATCGAAGCATGGGGATTCAAATATAAAACACTGGCCTTCCTCTGGCTGAAACAGAACCGGAAAGCGGATTCCTGGTTTTATGGGATGGGGTTCTGGACCCGCTCAAACGCGGAGGTGTGCTTACTGGCGACCAGGGGGCACCCAAAACGCCAGTGCGCGGGAATCCACCAGTTTGTGATCTCCCATATTGAGCAGCACAGCAAAAAGCCGGACGAGGTACGGGATAAGATCGTAAAGCTCATGGGCGACCAGCCCAGGGTAGAACTTTTTGCAAGGCAGCAGACCCCCGGCTGGGATGTGTGGGGCAATGAGGTGGAATCCACGGTCACGATGCAGGAACGGAGTCAGTGAGATACAGCATGAATGGAGGTGAATTTATATGCCTTATGTACCTGTACCCAAAGACTTAACAAAAGTCAAAACCAAGCTGGCGTTTAACCTGACGAAGCGCCAGCTCATTTGTTTCAGCCTGGCCGCGCTGGTGGGGCTGCCGGTATATTTCCTTACCCGCGGCGCTATCGGCAACTCGGCGGCAGTGCTGTTGATGATCGGGCTTATGATGCCCTTTTTCTT
>JAETOP010000120.1 GCA_021771675.1 Oscillospiraceae bacterium
CGCCCACTCTTCAGTTCGGAAAAAGGGAAATACACAAAGTATTCCGCCATTTTCCAAACTTTGATTGGGCAAAAAATCTCTCGCCGAGGACCCTTGCCCTATTATGCGGTGTTGCCTTAACTTAACGGAGGGGATTTACGATGTATTGGAACAAACGGATTCAGGCAGCCAAATGGGGCTATCTTTTAATTTCCGGGGCGCTGTGTGTATTGGGGGCCGCTTTGGTTGCAGTGCCGGATTTTTCAGCGGTACTGCTGTGCCGCCTTACCGGCGGGGCCATGATTTTATTTGGAATTGTGAAGATCATCGGCTATTTCTCCAAGGATTTGTACCGGCTGGCCTTCCAGTATGACTTGGCCTTTGGCATTTTGCTGATTGCCCTGGGAGGGACGCTGCTGTTTCGCCCGGAGGCCATGGTGCAGATCATTTTGATTATCATTGGCATCTGTGTTTTGGCGGACGGACTGCTGAAAATCCAGATGTCCATCGATGCCAGGCGGTTCGGACTGCCCAAATGGTGGCTGATTCTGATGATGGCAATTCTGACCGGGGGAGCCGGATTCCTTTTGGTGCTCCGGCCCACAGAAAGTGCCGGGGTTATGATGATCCTGCTGGGGGTGGGTCTGATTACCGAGGGAGTCCTGAATATGATAACCATTTTGACGGCGGTGAAGATCATCCGCCGCAGTCAGCCGGAGATTGTGGACGCACTGGAAACAAAATAGAGCTGAAGCCAGAGCTAAAGCCCCCGGAACTGCTTCAGGGGGCCTGGGAAAATAAGCTTTGCTTCTTTCTATTCGTTTGCAACCAATGTGGCGGAACCGTAGGCCTTGTAGGGCCTGCCGTTTTCGTCGAATTCGGCGGTATATCTGACATGGAAGGGGATCCTGTCGGCGGTAAGCGGAATAATTGCATCAAGGGATTCAGCGCCCTTTTCAAGCTGCCTGTGCCAGTTGCGATACATATCGGCATAATCCGATGGGAACAAACCGGATTCAATAACGGGCTCCGGGTAGTTCTTGATCAGCGGAGCAAGACCAAGGTCTCGGATACATCTGGAGCACGGACGCATTTCTTTGGTTTCAACTTCGTATTCCCAGCAATAAATGTTCAGCTGCTCGCCTGCGGTTCGGAATTTCTTTTCGTTGTCGGATAACGCCTTATACATCTTCTTCTCCGCTGTGATGTTCTGGATGGTGGCAAAGAAGAGGTATTGACCATCGGCCCGTCCGATTACCTGCAAGGTAGACCGGATGCAAAGGCTGTCCTCTCCGCAGCATGGGGAATGGATGATGCGCCAGGTTTCGCAGGTTTCATAGTCATTTGATTCAATAGCACGTTTAATGGCGGCAATGTATATTTTCTTGTTCGCTTCATCAAGGTCGAGACTTTTGTGATCGATGATGACTTCTTTTTGGTTCATGTTCATGCAAAGCTCTTTGAGATATTTCTCATTGACACGAAGCATTTCTATTTCATCGTTTTCATAGATGAAAATTGCGGCGGCGCTTACGAAGTTGTTGAAAATCATCGTTTCCATTGTATGGGGATCCCAGAACTTTTCGGCGTCAAGACTATCTATGAACTTCATGTAAGGTGCGGTAACATCTTTTTTGACCTCGTGCAGCAGCTGAATGAATTCGTCTTCCGGAACAGGCTTTGAATACAGGTATCCCTGGATATACTGACAGCCGATGCTCTTCATATAATCCGCCTGAGCGATTTCTTCAACGCCTTCCACGATAACGGGGGTTTTCAGCCAGTGGGCCATTCTGACAACGGAGCTGATGATAATGCCGCCTCTGCCCCCAATTTTTCCCCTCAGGAAGATCATGTCCAGCTTTATGATGTCAACCTCCACATCCTTCAGGACGGCAAGGGACGAGTAGCCGCTTCCAAAATCGTCCATTTCCACCAGATATCCGAAGGAGTGGAATTTTTCCACGATTCTTGCCAGATGGTCATTGCCGCCAACGGCTGCGCTTTCCAATATTTCAACCCGGAGGAGACTTACCGGAACGCCGTAGAGTTTGCGGATTTGCTCCATGCGCTCTATGAAATCCTCAACGGCAAGGTCGTATCTGGAAACATTAAAGGAAATTGGTACGGTATCAATATGGTCGTCCAGACATTTTCTTTGAAATCTGCACACCTCTTCAAAAACGTACAGATCAAGCTTGGTAATGTATCCCTCGGTCTCGAGAACAGGGATAAAGGTGTTTGGCATTTGCAGACCATACTGGGGATGAATCCATCTGACAAGCGCCTCCGCTCCAATCATTCTCCCGTTTGTATGGTTATACTGAGGCTGAAAATAGATGCGAAATTGTCTTTCCTCAAATGCCTGTTCTACGCAGTCCAACATTTCATCTTTGCACATAAAACATTCTTTTGAGTGGTTGCTCATGTAAATGCTCCTCTTTATGTAGCGTATATCAAATTATCTTAGAGAATAGCACATAATACGTTGAATTTCAATCATTGTTCATACTTTTTTTACGTACAAAATGGGAAGACCACCTGATTCCTCTATGGACAGAATCGCCAAATGGTGGTATACTACAGTCAATTTACCGAGATGGATCGATAAGGGAAGCTCTTGCAGATTTATTCAGAGGTTCCTAAGCTCATGTTGGGAAACGGATTCACAATGATTAGAGGATGGCAAATGAAAAAGAACCAAACAGAAATTACGAATCAGGAAGCGAAGAAAGTGGAGGTGGTGCGCTGCAGCCCGGACATTGCCCTGGGCCTTACCCGGGAGCAGGTGGAGCAGCGCCTTCAAGCCGGCCTTCGCAATGAGGCGGTGAAGCCGGAGGAGAAGACCGTGGGCTCCATCATCAAAAGCAACCTCTTCACCTATTTCAACCTGGTCTTTGCAATCCTCGCTTGTTTGCTGGTGGCGGCGGGCTCCTACCGGAGCCTCACCTTCCTGCCCGTGGTGATTGCCAATATGCTCATTGGCATCATCCAGGAGATCCGGGCGAAGAAGGTGCTGGATGAGCTGACCATGCTGAACGCTCCCAAGGCTCTGGTCATCCGGGACGGCAGGCAGATGGAGATACCCGCCGAGGAATTGGTGCTGGATGACATTGTCCTGTTCCGGGCGGGGAACCAGGTCTGTGCCGATGCGGTGGTGCAGGAGGGAAATGCGGCGGTGAACGAGTCCCTGCTCACCGGCGAGCCGGATGAGCTGCGCAAGGGCCCGGGAGACACCCTGATGTCCGGCAGCTTCCTGGTGTCCGGGGAGTGCTACGCAAGGCTTGACAAGGTGGGGGCGGATTCCTATATCTCCCGCCTGACCCTGGAAGCCAAGGCCATGAACCGGAAGCAGCGCTCGGAAATGCTCCGGGTGCTGGATAAGCTGGTGGGCGTTATGGGGATCATCATCGTTCCCCTCGGTATCCTGCTGTTTGTGCAGCAGTTTGTGTTTGCCGGCGCCTCCTTCCAGAGCAGTATTGTCTCCATGGTGGCGGCGGTGATTGGCATGATCCCGGAGGGGCTGTATCTGCTGGCCAGTGTGGCACTGGTGGTGAGTGTGATCCGGCTGGCCTCCAAGAAGGTGCTGGTTCACGACATGAAATGCATCGAGACCCTGGCCCGGGTGGATGTGCTCTGTGTGGATAAGACCGGAACCATTACGGAAAATGAGATGCAGGTCAGCGCCGTTATTCCCCTGCCCGGCTTTGACCCGTCCCAGGGGCAGGGGCTAAAGGCCTGCATCAGTGCCTTTGTGGCGGCGATGCCCCAGGGCAACATGACCATGCAGGCGCTGAAACGGTATTTCAAAACGCCCACGGAGAAAAAGGCCCTTTCTGTGGTGCCCTTTTCTTCTGCCTACAAGTACAGCGGGGTGGTTTTTGAGACGGAATCCTATGTGCTGGGAGCGCCGGAATTTGTCCTCCGGGAGGATTATGAGGCCCACCGGGCCATGATCGAGAGCTACAGCGCCGACGGCTACCGGGTGGTGGTATTCGGAAAATACTGCGGTACCCCCGACGGACAGGCCCTGACGGAAAAGGTCATCCCCATGGGACTGATTCTGCTGGAAAATCCCATCCGCCGGGACGCACCGGATACCTTCAAATACTTTGCCCAGCAGGGGGTCACCGTGAAGGTCATCTCCGGCGACAATCCTCTGACGGTTTCCCAGATCGCATTGGAGGCGGGAATCAACCAGGCGGAGCGGTATGTGGATGCTTCCACCCTGACCTCGGAGGAGGATATTCGCCGGGCGGCGGAGGAGTACACCGTCTTTGGCCGGGTGACTCCGGATCAAAAGCGCCAGCTGGTGCGTGCGATGCAGAACGCCGGGCACACCGTAGGCATGACCGGCGACGGCGTGAACGATGTGCTGGCCCTGAAGGATGCGGACTGCTCCATTGCCATGGCCTCCGGGTGTGATGCGGCCGCCCAGGTCTCCCAGCTGGTGCTGCTGGAATCGGACTTTTCTGCCATGCCCTCGGTGGTGGCGGAGGGACGCCGGGTGGTGAACAACATTCAGCGCTCTGCCAGCCTGTTCCTGGTGAAGAACATTTTCTCCTTCCTGATGGCGGTATTCTCTGCCTGCTTCTCCATCAACTATCCTTTGGAGCCCTCCCAGATGTCCCTGATTAGCATGTTTACCATCGGCATTCCCGGCTTTTTCCTGGCCCTGCAGCCCAATGCCGATACCATTCGGGGAAAGTTCCTGTCAAATGTCTTGGTCAAGGCTCTGCCCGCCGGACTGACGGATTTCCTGGTGGTGGGGGCTCTGGTGGTGTTTGGAGGGGTGTTCGGGGTAGAGGAGTCGGATATTTCCACCGCATGTACCATGCTGCTGGCCATTGTTGGGTTTATGATCCTCTATCACATCGGAAAACCGGTGAACGAGCTGCGGGTTCTGGTGCTGATGGGCTGCATTGTGGGCCTGCTGGGATGCAGCATCTGGCTGGGAGATATTTTCGGGATGGAACACATGTCTCTCAAATGCGTCCTGCTCTTCGGCGTCTTTGCCATCGTCACGGAACCGGTGCTCCGCTACAGCACGTTGATCGTGGAAAAAATCGCCGCAGCGCTGAGAAAGAAAAAAGAAGCCTGACTTCTGCAATATTCATCCCGGCAAACATCAATTTAACGATTAAAAGCCCCCCTCTCTGTGAGCTGTGATACGCAGAGAGGGGGTCAAATGTTATACGGTTTTCAATTCGTATTCTCTGCTGCCGTAGCCAAGCTCTGCGGCGGCTTCGATGGTGTGGACGCCGTTCCGGCTGTCGATGCGCTCCAGCAGGTGGGCTTTGCCGGGGTCGGAGCTGGCACGAACCAGATCCAGGCAGGCCTGGTCGATGGCAATGGGGTCGGTGGAGACCAAAATGCCAATGTCGGCGATACAGGGATCCTCTGCGACGGCGCAGCAGTCGCAGTCCACGCTCATGTTTTTCATTACATTCACATAGACCAGGTTTCCTCCAAAATACGACACCACGGAACCGGCGGCATCCGCCATGGATTCCAGGAAGGCATTGTGCTCAGCGGTCCAGAGCTCTTCGGGGCGTCCGGCGCCGTGGATGTAGGCCTTGCCGTAGGAGGAGGCCACGCCGATGGACAGCTGCTTCAAGGCTCCGCCGTAGCCGCCCATGGGGTGGCCCTTGAAGTGGGAGAGAACCAGCATGGAATCATAGTTCACCAAATCCTTGCCCACATAGTTTTTCTGAATCACCTTGCCGTCCGGAATGTCCAGCTCCAGGTCGGGGCCTTCGGCATCTAGCAGGTCAACGGGGAATTCCTTGCTCCAGCCGTGATCAGTAAGCAGCTGGCGGTGCCGTTCAGTGGTGTTTCGGGCGCCGTCATAAGCTGTGTTGCATTCAACCACGGTGCCGCCCACGTAATCGACAATGGGCTTCCAGAAGCCGGGGCGCAGGAAATTCTGATTTCCCTTTTCGCCGGAGTGAACCTTGATTGCCACCCGGCCGGGAAGCTCCTTTCCCACCAGCTTGAAAAGCTCCAGAACCTTTTCCGGAGTGATTTCGTGGGAGAAATAGACAGTTGATTTCATAGCAAACCTCCTAAAGCGTTTTTGTTCCGGCGGCAATCGCATTGTCGTAGTATGCGATCTTTCGCTCAATGACTTTCAAATGTGCTTTCAGTGCGGAAATCTGGACTTCCACCGATTCCTTTTGTTTCAGAATCATTTCCTGACGTTCCCTCAGACTATCGTCGCCCCGCTGGCACAGCTCCATGTATCGGCGAATGTCCTTCAGCGGCATTCCCGTTTCTTTCAGGCAGCTCAGCGTTTGGAGCCATGCCAAATCCTCATCGCTGAACACCCGGCGTCCGCCAAGGCGCTGAAGGTTGGGCAGGAGCCCCTCCTTGTCATAGAAACGGAGAGCGTGAACGGACAAGCCCATCTTTTCGGCGGCCTGGGAAATTGAATAAGTCATGCTCTCACCTCCTGGTGGACAGTATATATCCTAGAGTTCACTCGAAGTCAAGCTTTTTTTGCCTCCGGTATTCCTCTGCAATGGGTTCCGGGGCCCTGTCCAGAATGTACTTCATTTTCCACAGGGGCAGGGGCATTTTTCCGTAAGGGTAAAACCGAGCGCTCTCTACGATGCCCAGAATCTCCTTATCCTCCGGCCCGAAGGGAATGACGACGATCTCTCCGGCGGGGTAGTCCGTGGTGCTCAGATAGTCAAACCGGCCATCCAGGGTGGGGATGTAAACGGTGTAAAAGGTGAGGCCCACCGGCGGGTCAGGGGAGCGGTGAGCCGTCGCCGGCATTTCTTTGGGCTGCCTTCTGAAAAGAGTGCGGTAGCGCTGAACAATTGAATTCAGGAAATTGGGAAGCCTCATGAAAATCCTTCTTTCTCGGTGTTTCTCTGTCCCTATGGCACAATGCCATCCCTTTCAATCCGGGGGTGGGATATTCTCTTCCCCAAAACTATGGATTTTCAGCCGCTTGCCTGGCAAATAGAATGCCCTGCTCCGCCAGGTGCTCCTTCATTTCCCTTGTCATATGCCATTCCCATTTGGGGTCATCCTGCTTTATTGGGTGAATGTCGGAAACCATCAGCAGAGCGGCTGCCCTCAGTCCGAGATATTGGGCTACGCTGAATACAGCGGATGTTTCCATATCCACGCCAACAGCGCCCTTTTCCCGCCACATCTGCTCTTTGCGGAATGTCTGACGATAGACCGCATCTGTTGATACAATTGGGTAGGTGCATGTGTGAAACAGGGACACAGCCATGTGGAGCAAATCAGCATCCGGGAAGGAAGCATCAATGGATTCAAAGTAGTGGAGCGATGTCCCTTCTTCAACAAATGCTTTTTTGGGGGTAATGATCTCGCCAACACGAACCCTTTCATCAAAGGCGCCGCACATCCCGACGGCTATGATAGTCTTGACGCCCAAAGCCGCAAGGGTTTCTACTGTATCCACCGCTTGCGGTGCGCCCCGTCCCCCATCCAAAAAGCAGAGATTTTGCCCTTTGATTTCCCAGATTGGGCAGCGATTCAGAAACCGGGGGAATGGCTCTGACAGTTCCTCCGCATGATAATGCGCCGCAAGATAATCCGTCCCCTTGCTCATAAAGAACACAATCGCTGTTTTCGGCAGTTGCAAACGGCACTCACGGTGCGCACAGTGAATCTGCTCAGATGCGGAAATCACCGCTTTTGAATCATCATGAGGTAACCGCCACATGGTATATCCTCCCCTTTTGACCCCTTGATTTGTTAAACCCAGTATATTATAAATTCACAAATATTTCAATGTAAAATTCCATGCTCCTTACTGTGCACTGCAAGCCATGAAGGCTTTTGCAGCAAGAGAGAATGCCGCCCGGACAGGATTTTCCTGCCAGGGCGGTTTGTTTTGTCTTCCCTAAATCCTCTTCTGAAACAATCCATGATGATTACAATACCAGTACAGCATACCGTGCCCACGACGGAAAAAACGGGCTTCGGCACTGCCTTCGGGATAGAGCTTTATAAGCTCAAACCGATCTGCCGTACAATAGGCAATGAAAGAGATATGGTGGCTCTTGCTCATGGGGTGGGGAATCGACACAAAGTATTCGTCTTCCACCTTTTCACAGGATATTTGGTGTTCGTCATCTTCCTGTTCGACTTCCAAAGCCGGCAGAGTGACACCGCAGCAGGAAATCATGGCCGACCCCGTGGAATGAAAAATGTTTCCGCAGATGGGGCAGACGTATAAATTCGATTTCAAAATGTTTGCCGAACGGTTGGCGTTGATGATCTGCTCCCCGGACAGCAGCTCCGGCACCGAAACCCGCAGAATGTTAGCCAGTGCTTCTATCAGCGAAATGTCAGGAAATCCCTTCCCTGTTTCCCACTTGGACACGGCTTTGTCGCTAACACATAATTTTTCCGCCAGCTGAAGCTGGGTCAGCCCCTGCTTTTCCCGCAGCCTGCGAATGGTGGAGCCTGTGACGTAGTTGTTCATATGGTAATCCCTCCTTACGTCAATCAGCATAACATTTTTTTGGAAATCGTCAACCTACGCAGCGTAGAGTGGTTTTTTGTCCTTTGAATCATCAGAAGCGCTTTTCCATAGGGAGGCACACTTCAAAGGTGCAGCCGCCCCCCGGGGTGTCCCTCAGACGGATGGCGCCGTGATGCAGCTTTACAATTTCCCGGGCGATGCTCAGCCCCAGCCCAAAATGGCTCTTGTCCGTTCTGGAAGGGTCGCCGGAATAGAACCGCTGAAACACCTTTTCCTTTTCCCCATCCGGGATGCCGGGGCCGTGGTCGGTGACAGAGAGCACAAGCTGCTTTGGCTGCACCCTGGCTCCCATTTCGATTGACTGCCCGGGAGCGGAATGGGTGATGGCGTTGTCTAGCAGAATGCTTAAGACCTGGCCGATTCGCTCAGCGTCGCAGGGAATCCTGGGGTAATGATCTTCGATATTGAGATTCAGCTGGATATGCTGCTTCTTTGCGCTTTCGCAGAACTGCTCCCAGGCTTCAATCAGAAGTGCATCTACATTTGTCTCCCGTATCTCCATGTGCCAGCTTCCGGCATCGCTGGAAGCCAGGGCCAGCATGGATTGAATCAGTCTGCTCATTCGGCTGCACTCCTCCAGAATGACCTTCTGCCTCGGGCTGGGCTCCATGATTTCCGCATTCACCTGGATGACGGCCAGGGGCGCTTTCAGCTCGTGGGAGGCAGAGGCGATGAACTCCTTCTGACTGCCCATGGCGGCCTCCACCGGTGCAACGGCCTTGCGGGTCGCAAAACGGCTGAGCAGGTACATCAGCGCCAATACCCCCAGCCAGATGATGGGGTACAGGTTGCACCCGTCTTTCAGAACCTTCCAGCCAGAGGCTCTGGGGTAGACCAGAATCAGGTCCAGCACCATCATATCGCCATGGCAGAGCGTGCTGTGAATGGCATAGTACCCGTCCTTCTGATTCCCAGAAACGGCATGGACGGTGCGGTTTTCTGCATAACCATTATTTTCAGCCGCTTCCTCCTGCATAGACAGAATGGTGTCGGCCCCTTTTGCCCGTTCAATCAGGGTTTCCAACGGTGTCGGAAAACATTCCGGGCTGGACTGGGTTGTGGCGCCATCCGTCAGGCGCACCATGATTTGGGATTTTGGGTAGCGGGAGAAATCATGATTTCCGCGCCTGATCTGGGCCAAAGTGCTGTCCGTCAAGTTGTTTCCGTACCGAATTTCTGAACTGCGTATCTGGGTTACGGCATGGCCTGCCATGACCAGCATGGCGGCGGTGAAGACAAGCATGGTGCAGGTGAGAAGGAGCACTGTCAGCTTTTTTTGCAGCCGTTCAATCATGGCTCCTCCTCCAGTCGATACCCTGCGCCGTAGACGGTTTTGATGACGGCCTTGCAGCCAAGCTCCCGCAGGTGCTTTCGCAGAAAGTGGATATAGTTGTCCACATTCCCATCCTCCACTTCTGCATCTGCGCCCCAGACCTTCCAAAGAAGCTGGCTTCGGCTCTGCACTCTGTCCGGCTGTTCCAGGAAAACGGCCATCAGATTCATCTCCTTCTGGGTCAGAGGCACAGACGCTCCCTGATAGGACAGCCGCCGGCGCTGGGTATCCAACGTCAGACCGTATGCTTCGAGGGATTTGCGCTCCTGAATCTCCAACCGGCGGCGGGTCAGGGCCCGGACTCTTGCCAGCAGCTCCCGAATGTGGAAGGGCTTGACCAAGTAGTCGTCGGCCCCGCAGTCCAGTCCCTGGATTTTGTCCTCCAATTCCCCCAGCCCGGTAAGAATCAGCACAGGCGTAAATATCTGCTTCTGCCGCATGGCCTTCAAAACGGTCAGCCCATCCAGGATGGGAAGCATCCGATCCAGCAGCACAATGTCATAACCATATTCGATATTCAGTGCGTAGTGCAGGGCCGTTTCGCCGTCATAGCAGCAGTCGGTTCCATAGCCCTCCTTTTCCAGCTGTTCGGCAATGGCGGCGGAGAGATTCCGGTCGTCCTCCACCAATAAAATCCGCATTGTTTCCCCTCCTTTTATGCGCCTATCGATTTAAGTCAGTAAATTGGTGTTTGGCGGAGTGATCCGGCGCACCTCCTGTTTGATCGTAGGGGAGGCTATTAGCCTCCCGCCAGGTAATGTTTTTTGAGTGCTCTGTTGAATGGTGAAGGGTGATGGCTTCTGAGTCATGACCTGCTTCCATTCAATGGAACACTCAGGCACTTTAACTGGCGGGAGGCAGGTTGCCTCCCCTAC
>JAETOP010000121.1 GCA_021771675.1 Oscillospiraceae bacterium
TCCTCCATGATGGCGGCCACTCTGGCGTCGCCCTTGTGGGCGTTGTAGGACACCAGCAGGTCCAGCTCGGAGTTCTCCTCCACCTCGATGCCCAGCTCGTACAGCCCCTTGATGGGGGCGTTGCAGGCGAAGAAGTCCTGGGGCCGGGGGCCGAAGGTGATGACCTTCAGATTCTTCAGGCCGATGATGCCCCGGGCGATGGGGACGAACTCCCGGATCATCCGGGCGCAGTCCTGGGCGGTGCCCACGGGGTACTCGGGGATGTAGGCGCTCAGGTGGCGCATCCCCAGGTTATAGGAGCAGTTCAGCATGCCGCAGTAGGCGTCGCCCCGGCCGTTGATCAGGTCGCCGTCGCCCTCGGCAGCGGCCACGCACATGGCAGGGCCCTGGAACTTCTTGACAAGCAAGGTCTCGGGGGTCTCGGGGCCGAAATTGCCCAGGAAGACCACCAGGGCGTTGACGCCGTGGGCCTCCACATCGGCGATGGCGGCGGAGGCGTCCAGTTCATTTTCAACCGTGATGGGGCACTCGTAGAGCCCCTCGCCGTAGGCGGCGACAATGTTCTTCCGCCGCTGGGTTGACAGGGCGATGGGGAAGCAGTCCCGGGACACCGCAATGATGCCCAGCTTGACTTCGGGAATGTTGTTCATAGTGGGTACTCTCCTTCATTTTCTATGGAAATTGCGTTCGGGCAAGGAACCCAGAATCACTTTTATCATTATAATGCCTGAACCGGAAAAAGTCGATAGCTTTGCAATTGACAATATAGCCAAATTATTTAGACAATGATGCGATTTTCAAGCCGCCCAATCTGGCAAATTTGTGAAATACAGCGAACCCGGCCCTGCCGGGTGGACACTGCTCGCCCGCCGCCAAATTCAGCTTGGGAATTTCCCCATTTATCAGTAATTGTGCCGGATTTACTTCTGAATTTCACCGTGTTATAATGCAGCGGATTTGGATAATTCTTCTTTCCGGGAGGGCCTGCAAAATGACGCAGACAAAACGAATTACCGATATGACCGAGGGCAGCCCCCTGAATCATATTTTCCTCTTTACCCTGCCGCTGCTGGTGGGGAACCTCTTCCAGCAGTTCTACAATGTGGTTGACTCCATTGTGGTGGGCAACTATGTGGGGGCGGACGCCCTGGCCGCCGTGGGCACCTGCGGGTCGCTGGGATTCCTCTTTTTCTCCCTGAGCTCCGGGCTGGCGGTGGGCATCGGCATCCTGGCCTCCCAGTATTTTGGGGCCAGGGATGACCGCCGGATTCGGGCCACCATCTCCAACGCCGCCTACATCCTCCTGGCCGCCGGAACCGGGGTGAGCCTGCTGGGATATTGGGGAGCGCCGCTGTTTCTCCGGCTTTTGCAGGTGCCGGAGGAGATTTTCCCCCTGTCGCTGACCTATCTGCGGATCACCAGCCTGGGCACCGTGGCCGTGGCGCTGTACAACGGCGTGGCCTCCCTGCTCCGCTCTCTGGGGGACTCCAAGTCCCCTCTGTATTTTCTGATTCTCAGCTGCGTCATGAACATTGTGCTGGATTTGGCCTTTGTGCTCCTGCTGAATTGGAGCGTGTTCGGCGTGGCCCTGGCCACGGTGATCTCCCAGGTGTTCTCCTTCCTGGTGAGCACCCTGTACGCCTGGCGGCGTGTGAGCTATTTCCAGCTAACCCGGGGGGAGTGGAAGCCCCGGAAGGCGATCATCTCCCGCTGCTTAAAGCTGGGCATCCCCATGGCCCTGCAAAGCTCCCTGATCGCCATCTCCGTGATGGTGCTCCAGGGGGTGGTGAATACCTTCGGCCAGACGGTGATGGCCGCCTACACTGTGGTGGGCAAGATCGAGTCGCTGGTGCAGATGCCCTTCACCTCTCTGAGCACGGCCCTGACCAGCTTCGCCGGGCAGAACAAGGGGGCGGGAAAGATCGACCGGGTGAAGCAGGGCTACCGGGCCTCCTGCCTGATTGTGCTGGGGCTGAGCCTTTTGATGATCCCCTTCTTCTGGCTGCTGGGCAGCTGGGCCGCCCGGTGCTTTGTCAAGGAGCCGGAGGTCATTGCCATCGGCGCCGGAGCGCTGCGAATCAGCTGCTTCTTCTACTTCTTCCTGGGGATGATCTACGTGCCCCGGGGCATCCTCAACGGCTGCGGGGACGCCCGGTTCAGCCTGATGAACGGCGTGGCGGAGGTGGTGTGCAGAATTCTCTTCGCCAGCATCCTCACCCGGGTGAGCGCCATCGGCTTCTGGGGCATCTGGCTCACCCAGGGCCTGACCTGGACGGTCACCGGACTGGTGTGCATCCACCGCTACCGCCGGGGCCTGTGGCAGCATCTGACCCTGGTGCAGTAATCCCAATCGCCCCTGCCCGACCCGGGCAGGGGCTGTTTGCATGAAGAGCAGGAAAAATTTTCCCAGCTACTTGCAATTTTTTAGGGGATATGGTAACATGAAAACGTTTAAGGAACCAGTTTTTTTGTGCAAGCGTATGAAATCGGAATGAATGCGCAAAAGCTCCGGGACAGCGGAACGCACTGCGCACCATTCCCTCAATCCATCGACAAGAAAAGGAGAACAAAATGCGCTACGGTTTTTTTGACGACGCAAAGAAAGAGTACGTAATCCAGACCCCCGCAACGCCCATGCCCTGGATCAACTACCTGGGCAGCAAGGATTTCTTCTCCCTCATCAGCAATACCGCCGGCGGCTATTGCTTCTATCGGGACGCCAAATTGCAGCGCCTGCTGCGCTACCGCTACAACAATGTGCCCGCAGACATCGGCGGCCGCTTCTTCTACATCAAAGAGGCGGACAAGGCCCCCTGGAGCCCCACCTTCCACCCCTGCGACACCCCCCTGGACAGCTACCGGTGCCGCCATGGCATGGGCTACACCATCTTTGAAGCGGAAAAGGACGGCATCGGGGCGGAGCTGACCTTCCTGGTGCCCGGGGACGAGAACTGCGAAATCCAGCGGGTGAAGCTGACCAACCGCTCCGACACCGTCCGCTCCTTCCGGTTCACCGGGGCGGTGGAATGGTGCCTGTGGAACGCCGTGGACGACTCCACCAATTTCCAGCGGAACCTGAACATCGGCGAGCTGGAAGTGGAGGACAGCGTGATCTACCACAAGACCGAGTACCGGGAGCGCCGGGACCACTACGCCTACTACGGCGTGAACGCCCCCCTCTCCGGCTACGACACCGACCGGGACTCCTTCCTGGGCACCTTCGGCAGCTTCGCCGCCCCTCAGGCCGTTGTCAGCGGCAAGTCCGGTGATTTCCTGGCCCACGGCGGCGCCCCCATGGCGGCACTGCACCTGGACGTGACCCTGGCCCCCGGGGAGAGCAAAAGCTTTGTCTTCGTCCTGGGCTACGGCAAGAATCCCAAGAACAAGAAATTCATCGCCCCCGGGGTCATCCGCAAGGACACCGCCTATCGGGTGATGAAGGAGTTCTCCACCGATGAGGCGGTGGATCAGGCCATGGCCGCCCTGAAGGATTACTGGGATGGTTTGCTCAGCACCTACACCCTGCACTGCGCCGACGAGAAGCTGAACCGGGCCGTGAACATCTGGCACCAGTATCAGTGCATGGTCACCTATAATATGAGCCGCTCCGCCAGCTACTTTGAGTCCGGCACCGGCCGGGGCATGGGCTTCCGGGACAGCTGCCAGGATCTGCTGGGCTTCGTCCACATCGCCCCGGACCGGGCCCGGGAGCGGATCATCGACATTGCCTCCGTCCAGTGGGCGGACGGCTCCACCTACCACCAGTATCAGCCCCTGACCAAGCGGGGCAACAACGACATCGGCTCCGGCTTCAACGACGACCCCCTGTGGCTGGTGGCCGCCACCCATGCCTACCTGGCCGAGACCGGGGACCTCAGCATTCTGGATCATCCCACCCCCTTTGACAATGTTCCCGGCTCCGAGGCGCCGCTGATGGAGCACCTGCGCCGCAGCGTCAGCTACACCATGACCCACAAGGGCCCCCATGGCCTGCCCCTGATCGGCCGGGCGGACTGGAACGACTGCCTGAACCTGAACTGCTTCTCCGAGGAGCCCGGTGAGAGCTTCCAGACCTCCGGCCCCTCCGAGGGAAGCGTGGCGGAGTCCGTGTTCATCGGCGGCATGTTCGTGCTCTACGGCGGGGAGTATGCCGAAATCTGCCGGGCCCGGGGCCTGGAGGAAGAAGCTGCCGCCGTGGAGTCCGCTGTGAAGCAGATGGAGCAGGCCATCGAAACTGCCGGCTGGGACGGCGAGTGGTTCCGCCGGGCCTACGACGCCTATTCGAACCCCGTGGGCTCCCACCTGTGCGACGAGGGCAAAATCTACATCGAGCCCCAGGGCATGTGCGTCATGGCCGGCGTGGGGAAGGAAGACGGCAAGGCCGTGAAGGCCCTGGATTCCGTCCGCAGGCACCTGCTGGGCAAATACGGCGTGGAGCTGCTGGCCCCCTGCTACACCGTCTACCACAAGGAGCTGGGTGAAATCTCCTCCTATCCTCCCGGATACAAGGAGAACGGCTCCATCTTCTGCCACAACAACCCTTGGATTTCCATTGCGGAAACCGTGGTGGGCCGGGGGGACAACGCCTTTGACATCTACCGCCGCACCGCTCCCGTGTATCAGGAGGACAGCAGCGACATCCGCCGGGTGGAGCCCTATGTCTACGCCCAGACCGTGGCCGCCCGGGCCTCCTTCGAGGAGGGCGCCGCCCGGAACAGCTGGCTCACCGGCACCGCCTCCTGGACCTTCGTCAACATCAGCCAGTACATCCTGGGCGTGAAACCCACCCTGAATGGGCTGAGCGTTGACCCCTGCCTGCCGAAGCAGCTGGAGGAGTACACCGTTGACCGCCGCTACCGGGGGGCCATGTATCACATCCACGTCAGGCAAACCGGGACCCCCGGCATGACCGTGGACGGCAAGAGCGTGGAGGGGAAGGTCATCCCCGACACCGGCAAGGCCGAATATTGGGTGGAAGTGACCCTGTAAGCTTCATGTGAAATATCCCCCTGCCCACATGGGCAGGGGGACTTTTGCGCAGGGGCGGGCAGTGCCCGCAAGTGAGATATAAGATATTGTGCAGGTGCGCCCTTCACCGCTGGCTCAATCCAGTTCTCTTGTGATGTTTCTCAGCCAGATGTACTTCCGGTAGTGGACGAACACCACGGGAAGCTTGATGATCTCATCCATATTGCACAGGCAGAACACCACCGGAGCGGGGAGTCTCCACCAGAAGGCGGCCATCAGGCTCAGGGGAACGCAGATGCACCACATGAAGATGATGTTGGTATTCATGTCGAACTTGGCGTCGCCGCCGGCCCCGAAGATGCCGTCCAGCACCACATGATTGACGGACTGGGCCGCAATGTTCAATCCCGTGAAGGCGATCATGATCTTCAGGTATTCGGCGGCCTTGGGGGTCAGCTGGGTGATGTTCATAATCACCGGGGTCAGGGCCACCAGGGCCAGTCCCGTGGCGATGCCCACCACGGCGGAGAGCCTGGTCAGCCGGGCGGCGTAGGCTTTGGCCTTGTCCAGCAGGTTTGCTCCCAGGAGATTGCCAATCATGATGGCCGCACCGCCGCCCACGCCCCGAATCAGGCAGGAGATCAGGCTCTTGGCCACGGAGGCGATGGAGTTGGCGGCCACGGCGTCCCCGTCCATATGCCCCAGCACCACGGAGTAGGACATGAAGGCGATGCCCCAGACCAGACTTGCCCCAATCACCGGCATGGTGTAGCGCAGGAAATCCTGATACAGAAGCTTGTCCACCTTTTTCAGCAGCCACTGCCAGCGCAGCTGCACATTGCCCTTGCGCCTGGTGACCATCACGGCCAGAATCAGCTCCACCAGCCGGGCGATCACCGTGGCCAGCGCCGCGCCCTGGATGCCCATGGCGGGAGCGCCCAGCAGACCGAAGATGAATATGGCGTTGAGAATGATGTTCACCACCACCGCCACGGAGCTGATGGTGGAGCTTTCGGTGGTGTGGCCGGTGTTTTTCAGAAGGGCAAAATAGACCTGGGTGATGCCGCACAGGAAATAAGAGGGAGCAACCACCCGCAGGTATTCCGCCCCCAGGGGAATCAGGGACTGGTCGCTGGTGAGAATGCGCATCAGCGCCGTGGGGGCGAACAGCGCCGCCAGAGTCACCGCCCCGCCCAGCACCAGGATGATTTTTAAGCCTGTGGGGGCGATTTTCTCAATGGACTTGCCGTCCCCCTTGCCCCAGTACTGGGCGGCCATGATGCCCACGCCGATGCTGAAGCCTGTCACCAGCAGGCTCAGAAAAAACTGCACGTTGCCCGCCTGGGATACCGAGGCCATGGACTGCTGGTCCAGCCGCCCCAGCATCACCGCGTCGGTGACGCTGACCAGGGCCAGCATGAAGCTCTGGATGGCGATGGGCACCACCAGCCTCATCAGCTCGGAATAAAACGTATCTTTTTTCAATGTGACTGCCATGGGATACCTCCGCCGTTATCGATCATTGCACAGAAAAAGACCGGGCAGGAAGCTGTCCGGCCCATACTGCGGAACAATTGTAACGGATACTCTGGGGAAAAGCAAGGCAATTTTTCAGAAGTCTGTTGGGAAGTTGGCGTTTGGCAGTGGGTTGAATGGTGGAAAGCGATGGCTTTTGAGGAAGGCTCCCCTGTGTAAGGGGAGCTGTCACGGCCTAAGCCGTGACTGAGGGACTGTTGCAGTACAATCTTACCTTTTCGCCTGACCTAGTGCGAATTCGTAACATCTTACCGCACAGTCCCCCAGTCAGCTTCGCTGACAGCCCCCCTTACACAGAGGGGCCTCCCTCAGAAACCGCCACATTTCACCATTCAACCCGATAAACTAATTTCAAATTAGTATTGACAAACTGATATAACTGTATATAATGTGTATATACAGATTAAACGGAGGCGATGGCGTGACCGTACTCATTGACAACAAAAGCGGCGTTCCCATCTACGACCAGATATACGCCCAGATCAAGAGCCAGATCATCAGCGGCGCTCTGCGGGAGGATGAGCTGCTCCCCTCCATCCGTTCCCTGGCCAAGGATCTGCGCATCAGCTTTATCACCACCAAGCGGGCCTATGAGGAGCTGGAGCGGGAGGGGTTTATCTATACCGTTCCCGCCAAGGGCTGCTATGTGGCAAAGAGAAACACGGAGCTGCTCCGGGAGGAGAATCTGAAAAAAATCGAGGCCCACATGGAGCAGATCATTCACCTCGCCGCCAGCTGCAATCTGACCGGGGCGGATATTCTGGAAATGATGAAATTGGAATTGGAGGACATGGCATGAACGCACTGGAAATCAAAAATCTGACCAAGACCTTCCCCGGCTTCCGGCTGGACAACCTGAGCCTCACCCTGCCCAGCGGCTGTGTGATGGGTCTCATCGGCGAGAACGGAGCCGGGAAGAGCACCACCATCCGGCTGATTCTGGATATGCTTCACGCTGACAGCGGCTCCATCACCGTCCTGGGCCGGGACAACCGGGAAAACACCCCCCTGACCAAGGAAGAGGTGGGGGTGGTGCTGGACGAGGTGGGGCTCCCCGAGTGCCTGAATACCCGCCAGGTGGGCAGAGTCATGGCAGGCACCTTCCGCAGCTGGAACCAGGGGGAATATGAGCGCATCCTGCGCCGGTTCGGCCTGCCGGAAAACAAGAGCTTCGGCGCCTTTTCCCGGGGCATGAAAATGAAGCTGGGCATTGCCGTGGCCATGTCCCATGGGGCAAAGCTTCTGCTGCTGGACGAGCCCACCGGGGGACTGGACCCGGTGGTGCGGGACGAGGTGGTGGAGATGTTCAGCGACTTCACCCGGGACGAGAACCACTCCATCCTGATCTCCTCCCACATTGTCAGCGATTTGGAAAAGCTCTGCGACTACATCGCCTTCCTGCACAAGGGGAAGCTGCTGCTGTGCCAGGAGAAGGATCAGCTGCTGGCGGAGTACGGGATGCTCCACTGCACGGCGGAGCAGCTGGATGATGTGGATCCCGCAGCCGTGATTTACCGGAAGGAAACCCCCTATGGGGTTCAGGCCATCGTCCACCGCCAGGCGGTGCCGGTAAGTATGACCCTCAGCCCCATCAGCATCGAGGAGCTGTTTGTGTTTATGGTAAAGGAGGAAGGGTAACATGAAAGGGCTGCTGAGAAAGGACTTTTACATGGCGGCAAAATACTGCCGCAGCTATCTGCTCATTGGAATTGCGTTTCTGGCCCTGTCCTTCACCGGGGGGGACAGACAGAACCTGTTTTTTGTGTTCTACCCCTGTCTGCTCTGCGGCATGGTTCCGGTGAACCTGCTGGCCTATGACGAGCGGAGCCGGTGGATGGAATACAGCGGCGCCCTGCCCTATACCAGGGCCCAGATCGTCTCTGGCAAGTATTTGGTAGGCGCCATCATCCAGGGAGGGATGTTTCTGGCAGTGGGCATCGTTCAGACGGTGCGGATGAATCTGGCGGGCTCCTTCCAGCTGGGGGAGTTTGCCCTGTTTATGGCCAGCGTGCTGGCCGTGGCTGCTGTGTCTGCGTCCATCTGCCTGCCCTTTGTGTTCCGCTGGGGGGTGGAGAAGGGGCGGATCGCCTATTACTGCATGATCGGCGTCGCCTGCACCGGAGCGTACCTGGTTCCCACGCTCTTTGACAGCGGCATCCGGCTGGCAGTGAGCCAGGGCCTGCTGTCCGCCATCCTCTGCCTGACCGGGGCGGGGGTGTACGCCGTCTCCTGGCTTGCTTCCATCGCCCTGTACCGGAGAAGGGAAATTGCATAAGGAAATCCCCCCGTCACCGGAAGCACTCCGGCGACGGGGGCGTGTGTTTGGTGCCGGCTCAGCCCTTTAGGAAGGTACCCAGAATGCTTCTGCCCAGGGATGCGCCCAGGTTGCCCCCCAGCCGCCGGCCGAAGCTGCCGCCAATGGAGCTGCCCAGGGTTTTGCCCACCTCCCGGCCTACCGTGCCTGCCACGGAATTGCCCACGCTGCGGACACTGGATCGGATCGCCTTCGCCTGCTTTTCCTTCTCCCGCTGGGCGGCCTTGGCTTCCCGCTCCGCCTGACGCTGGGCTTCTTTCTCCTGGGCCAGGCGCTGCTTTTCCGCTTCCTTCTCCTCCGCCTGACGGCGCAGCTGCTCCTTCATTTCGGCGGCCAGCTGCTCGCTTCTGCGGGTCAGGAATTCGTAGGCGGAATCCCGATCCACCATGTTCTGGTAGCGCAGGTAGAGGTTGTTCATCAGGAAGGCCTTTTTCCGTTCCTCATCGCTGATGGGGCCCATCAGGCTCTGGGGCGGGAGGACCTTGCACCGCTGGACCACGGTGGGAATTCCCTCCTCGTCCAATACGGAGATCAGCGCCTCACCGGTACCCAGGTTCAGCAGCGCCTCCTTGGTGTCGAAGGCCGGGTTGATGCGGAAGGATTTGGCCGCCGCATTCACCGCCTTTTCATCGGCGGGGGTATAGGCCCGCAGGGCGTGCTGAATCTTGTTGCCCAGTTGGCTCAAAACGCCGTCGGGAATATCCTTGGGATTCTGGGTGATGAAGAAAATGCTCACGCCCTTGGAGCGGATCAGCTTCACCACCTGCTCGATCTTTTCAAGCAGTGCCTTGGAGACGCCCTTGAACAGCAGATGGGCCTCGTCAAAGAAGAAGACCATCCGGGGCTTCTCCATATCGCCCACCTCCGGCAGCACCTCGAAAAGCTCGGAGAGCATCCACAGCAGGAACGTGGTGTACAGGGAGGGGTCCTGCATCAGACTCCGGCAGTCCAGAATGTTGATCATGCCCCGGCCCTGCTCTGTCTGGAACCAGTCGGCAATGTTCAGCGCCGGCTCCCCAAAGAACTGCTCGCCTCCTTTGGCCTCCAGGGCCACCACGCCCCGGAGAATGGCATTGATGCTGGCCTTGGCGATGTTTCCATATTGGGCGGAATACTGGGCGTTGTTCTCCGCCACGTATTGGAGCATGGATTTCAAATCCTTGGTGTCGATGAGCAGCAGCCCCTCGTCGTCGGCGATTTTGAACACCACGGTGAGGATGTCCGTCTGGGTGGGGTTCAAATCCAAAAGCTTTGCCAGCAGCAGCGGGCCTATTTCGGATATGGTGGTGCGCACCGGGATGCCCGCCTGACCGTACACATCCCAGAAGGTACTGGGGTAGGCCCGGTACCCAAAGCCGCAGTCCGCCAGTCCAAACCGGGCAATCCGCTCCTGCATATCGGGGCTCTCCGCCCCGGGGCGGCACATCCCGGCCAGGTCGCCCTTCACATCCGCCAGGAACACCGGAGTCCCTGCATCGGAAAAGCTCTCCGCCAGCACCTTCAGGGTGATGGTCTTGCCGGTGCCGGTGGCCCCCGCAATCAGGCCGTGGCGGTTGGCCATCTGAGGCAGGATGCAGACCTTCTCCCCCTCGGCATCTCCAATCCAGATTTTGTTGTCAAAATACATTCAATATCCTCCCTTGTCCTCATTTTTACAGATACTATAAATATTATATCATACTGCCTTTTTTTGCAAGAAAAATCCTCCCCCAAAGGGCAATGCCATTAAGTTAAGGTTTCCGCCACCTTCAAAAAAGCACCCCGAAGGGTGCTTTCAGGCCGTCGAAAATCCCCTCTGGGGCTTTCCGACGGAAGGATTGCAGTCTGCTTAGCGCACTCCTTGTGCGCCTGTGGCGCACAACTCGCACACACGCAGCCTGGAATGT
>JAETOP010000122.1 GCA_021771675.1 Oscillospiraceae bacterium
AGTCGTGCTGTTCGCACGACAGGAAAGCTGCGGCTTTCCCCGGTGGCGGCTCTGACAGTCCACTTACGCTGTCATTCACTACCGCCACTGCGCTTCGCTTACCCCTTACACAGGGGACCTTTGCTCAAAAACCATTCCGTCGTTCCGTTCAACGTCCTGCCAATGTACGATTTTGCTTGGTTGCTGAGTGAAACCGATAAGCATATTTCATTTTATTATAGCGCTATTTTCTGCATAAGCAAGATTGCTTACGATCTTTCCTTGACGTACTGCCTTTGCAGCATACTGTGCAGCACCTCCCCAGAAGTGGGTAATATACGTAACAACATAGTCTGATTGCCGGAGCATCCAGTCGTTGCGCCAGGGAATTGCATAGCGGGGATGAACGGATTCGATACCTTCTGGCAGCATGGTATCAGAGTAAATGTCAAGTTTATTTTGTTTTCCAGGCATATATGCCAACACAACTGCATAATTGATCTGGGGGTGCTCTTTCTTCAGTTCCCGCAAAGTACCCTGTACAATCGCATCGAACTGCCCCTGGTTGCCAACATAGAACATATCCACATGGTACTCTATGATTAGCTCTATCAGAGTCTCCCTCAGCCTTTCTCTAATCGAGTCCGGACAATCTTTATGCCCAAAAAATGTACATACACACATGGCAAGCCCTCGCTTCTCAGAATTACCCAAATTCGGGTAATCTCATTGTAGCGTGGGTTTATTATTTTTGTCAACCCGTATTCGGGTAATCCATTCCTCTTTTATTGCTATCATCATATCAACCCGTGAACGGGTAATGATATAGGTGAGGGATGTATTATGGAATACTCCGAGATTTATGTACGGAGAATTCGTCAGCTCTGCAAGGAGAGAGGGTTTGCCATCAATAAACTGGCAAATCGGGCTGGAATCAATCAGTCCACCCTCGATAATATTGTACGCGGTCTTACAAAGGACCCCAGAGCATCAACGCTGCACAAGGTAGCTTTGGCATTCAATATGACCCTTGCAGAATTTCTGGATTTTGAGGAGCTGAATGACTACTCTTTTGCAGATAGCGAAGAAGATTGAGATACGGGAAAAGGAGCAGCCAGCGCCGGGGGCGCTGGCTGCTCCTAAATGCGGGATTTACTTGTTCAGATAAGTGTCGATGGCGGCAGCGCCCTTCTTGCCGGCGCCCATGGCCAGGATGACGGTGGCAGCGCCGGTGACGGCATCGCCGCCGGCGAACACGCCCTGGCGGGTGGTCATCTCCTGCTCGTCCACAATCAGGCAGCCCTTCCGGTTGGTGTCCAGGCCGGGAGTAGTGGAGCGGATCAGGGGGTTAGGGCTGGTGCCCAGGGCCATGATGACGGTATCCACATCCAGGATGAACTCGCTGCCGGGAATCTCCACAGGACGGCGGCGGCCGGAGGCGTCGGGCTCGCCCAGCTCCATGCGGATGCACTTCATGCCGCAGACCCGGCCACTTTCGTCGCCGATGATCTCCACGGGGTTGCACAGGGTCTTGAACTCGATGCCCTCTTCCTTGGCGTGGTGCTGCTCTTCCTTCCGGGCGGGCATCTCGGCCTCACCCCGGCGGTAGACGATGTACACATGCTCGGCGCCCAGACGCATGGCGCAGCGGGCGCCGTCCATGGCCACGTTGCCGCCGCCCACCACGGCCACCGCCTTGGAGCGGATGACGGGGGTATCGGAGTTTTCATCGTAGGCCTTCATCAGGTTGGTACGGGTCAGGTACTCGTTGGCGGAGAGCACGCCCTTGAGGGATTCGCCGGGGATGTTCATGAACATGGGCAGGCCTGCGCCGGAGCCCACAAACACGGCCTGATAGCCCATCTCAAACAGGTCGTCGATGGTGAGCACCCGGCCAATGACCATATTGGTCATGACCTCAACGCCCTGGGCCTCCAGCTTTTTCACCTCGTTGGCCACGATGGCCTTGGGCAGACGGAACTCGGGGATGCCGTAGACCAGCACGCCGCCGGCGGTGTGCAGCGCCTCAAACAGAGACACGGCATAGCCCTTCTTGGCAAGGTCCGAGGCGCAGGTCAGACCGGCAGGGCCGGAGCCAACCACGGCAACCTTCTTGCCGTTGGGCTGGGCCTTCTCGGGCATGGCGTTGACGTTCTCCCGGTACCAGTCGGCCACGAACCGCTCCAGGCGGCCAATGGCCACGGGCTCACCCTTGATGCCACGGACGCAGCGGGCCTCGCACTGGGTCTCCTGGGGGCACACCCGGCCGCTGAGGGCGGGCAGGGCGTTGGTGGAGGTGATAATCTCATAGGCGGCCTTGAAGTCGCCCTCGGCCACCTTGGCAATAAATTCAGGGATGCGGACGTTCACGGGGCAGCCTTCCACGCATTTGGGATTCTTGCAGTTCAGGCAGCGGCCAGCCTCGGTCATAGCCATTTCAGGAGTATAGCCCAGGGCAACTTCCTTGAAGTTCCGGGCACGAACCTGGGGGTCCTGCTCGGGCATGGGCGTTTTTACAAGAGTCATATTCGCCATTTCTGTTTCCTCCTTACTTAATCAAAGCCTTGCCCATGGCTTCCATGCGGCAGACATGATCCTTGGCCACCTGGGCTTCCCGCTCACAGTAGGTGCCATTACGGCTCATCAGCTCGGCAAAGTCCACCTTGTGGCCATCGAACTCGGGGCCGTCCACGCAGGCAAACTTGGTCTCGCCGCCCACGGTGACACGGCAGCCGCCGCACATGCCGGTGCCATCCACCATGATGGGGTTCAGGGAGACCATGGTGTGGACGCCGAAGGGCTCGGTGGTCTTGCAGACGAATTTCATCATGGGCACCGGCCCGATGGCCAGCACCTCGTCATACTGGATGCCGCTCTCCAGCAGCTGCTGGAGCTTCACGGTGCCGAAGCCCTTCTCGCCGTAGGAGCCGTCGTCGGTCATCAGGTACAGGTTAGTAGAAGCTTCCTTGAATTCCTCCTCCAGGATCACGATGTCCTTGGAGCGGAAGCCGATGATCACGTCCACGATGGCGCCGGCCTCCAGGAAGGCCTTGGCCGCAGGCAGGGCAATGGCGCAGCCCACGCCGCCGCCCACCACGCAGACCCGCTTCTTGTTCTCCACATCGGTGGGGCGGCCCAGGGGACCGACAAAGTCACGAATGTAGTCGCCCTCGTTCAGGGCGCCCAGAGCCTTGGTGGAGAAGCCCACCTTCTGGAAGATAATGGTAACGGTGCCCTTCTCCCGGTCGTAACCGGCGATGGTCAGAGGCACCCGCTCTCCTTGCTCGTCAACACGGAAAATGATGAACTGACCGGCCTTGGCCTTTTTGGCGACAAAGGGAGCCTCAATGTCCATCAGGGTAACGGCGGAGTTCAGCTCCTTTTTGCGAACGATTTTATACATATTGCGTTCCGTCCTTTTTGTAAAGTTTTCGGTTGCTGGATTTATGCATAGCTATCCTACATTATAATAAACCTTGCGGTATTTGTCAAAAGAAATATTATGGATTTAGAAAAACGACTGCCCCGAAAGGGGCAGTCGTCACAGTGTGTCGAAAAAGGCCTCGCAGAGTTCGCCGCCGCAGCGATGAATAAAATCGGATCATGTTTTGCCGCGACATGTGCGTGGCAAAACATACATCTCAGGCTGCAAGTGTGCGAGTTGTGCGCGCGGCAGACTGCAGCCTTTCCGTCGGAAAGCCCCAAAGGGGATTTTCGACGGCCTGAAGCGACTGCCCCGAAAGGGGTAGCCGTCAGGAAGCTTATCAATACTGGGTGGGCTGGATGTGCCAGATTTCCTCGGCGTACTGGCGGATGGTACGGTCGGAGGAGAATTTGGCGCCGCTGGCGATGTTCAGCAGGCACTTGCGTCCAAAGTTCAGCCGGTCGGCATAGTCGGCGTTGGCCTTCAGCTTGGTCTCCACATAGGAGGCGTAGTCCAGCAGCACGAAATAGTGGTCGGCCTTGTGCCAGGAAGCGCCGTCCAGCAGGGCGTGGTACAGCTCCCGCTGGGCATCGTCGGTGGGGACGGTGCCGTCCACCAGAGTGTCGATGGCCCGGTGGAGGTAGGGGTTGCTGTCGTAAATGCTCCGGGCATGGTAGCTGCCCTTACAGGCGTTGATCTGCTCCACGGTGTGGCCGAAGATATACTCGTTCTCCATACCGGCCTCCTGGGCAATCTCCACGTTGGCTCCGTCCAGGGTGCCCAGCGTCACAGCGCCGTTAATCATCAGCTTCATGTTGCCAGTGCCGGAGGCCTCTGTTCCGGCAGGGGAAATCTGCTCGGAGATGTCGGCGGCGGGGATGATGTGCTCGGCATAGGAGCAGTTGTAATTCTGAACGAAGACCACCTTCAGCTTGTCGGCCACAGCGGGGTCATTGTTAATCATCCGGGCAATCCGGTTGATGTAGCGGATGATGGCCTTTGCCCTGGCATAGCCGGGGGCGGACTTGGCGCCGAAAATGAAGGCCGTGGGCTGGAAATTGGGCAGCTCACCATTCTTCAGGCGGAAGTAAATGTCCACAATGGACAGAGCGTTCATCAGCTGGCGCTTGTACTCGTGCAGCCGCTTGACCTGGACGTCGAAGATAAAGTCGGGATTCAGCTGCACCCCTTCCTTTGCGGCAATAACCCTGCACAGCTGCTCCTTCTTAGTCCGCTTCACGGCGTTGAACTGGCGGACCATGTCGTCGTCGATCAGGGGCTTCAGCTTGGCCAGCCGGTCCATATCCTTCAGGAAGTCGCCGCCGATGCGGTACTTGATGAGCTGGGTCAGCTCGGGGTTGCACAGGCCCAGCCAGCGGCGGGGAGTCACACCGTTGGTCTTGTTCTGGAAGCGCTGGGGGAACATGTGGTACCAGTCCTTGAAGCAGTCATCCTTCAAAATCTGGGTATGAATGGCGGCCACGCCGTTGACATAGGAACCCACATAGATGGACAGGTTCGCCATGTGGGCGGTGTCGTCCTTTACGATAAACAGGCCCGGATTCTCCCGCTTCAGCCGCTCGTCAATGCGCAGGATAATGTCCACAATATCGGGCACCACGCTGCGCAGCAGGTCCAGGGGCCACTTCTCCAGAGCCTCGCTCATGACGGTGTGGTTGGTGTAGGAGAAGGTGCGCTGGGCGATGGAGAAGCTCTGCTCAAAGTCCATGCCCTCCAGCATCAGCAGGCGGATCAGCTCGGGGATGGACATGGCGGGATGGGTATCGTTGAGCTGCACGGTGTAGAAGTCCGCGAAGTGGGACAGGTCATTGCCATGGGCAGCCTTGAAGGTGCGCATCATATCCTGCAAGGAGGCGGAAGACAGCACATACTGCTGCTTGATTCTCAGCCGCTTGCCCTCCCAGGTGGAGTCGTTGGGATAGAGGACACGGGTGATGTCCTCGGCCTTGTTCTTCTCGGCCAGGGCCCGGAGGTAATCCTGGTCGTTGAAGGCGCTGAAATCCAGGGGGGTCTCGGGCTCACACTGCCACAGGCGCAGGGTGTTGATGTTGTTCGTGCCATAGCCGATGATGGGCACATCATAGGGAACGGCCAGCACCGTGTGGTCGGGGAACTTGACCTTCACAGTATGGTTGTAGCGGCGGTAGGACCAGGGATCGCCGTACTTGCTCCAGTCGTCGGCGGCCTCCTTCTGGCTGCCCTCGGCGTCAAAGCTCTGCTTGAACAGGCCGTACTTGTACCGCAGGCCATAGCCGGACAGGGGGATATTGGTGGAAGCGGCGGAGTCCAGGAAGCAGGCCGCCAGACGACCCAGACCGCCGTTGCCCAAGGCGGCATCCTCAATGTCCTCCAGCACGGCCAGGTCAACGCCCCGGGAGGCGAAGAGCTGCTTCATCTCGTCTAAGATTCCCAGGTTATACAGGTTGGAGTACACCAGCCGGCCGATCAGATACTCGGCGGAGATATAGTAGGCCTTGCGCTCCTGGAGCCGGGCCCGCTTGCTGTTGCTCCAATTGTCGGCAATGGACATCATCACCGCCTGGCCCAGGGCCTCGTGGAGCTCCTGGGGCGTGGCCTCCTGAAGAGACACGTCGTAGGTGTACTTCAACTGGGACTCCGTCCACCTGAGAATGTTCATGCAGTTATAGCTCATATTTCTTCTCCTATCTTCAAAAATAAGCGACGATTCGCCGTAATTTCTTATTCAGCCCCGGCGGCACTGACAGGCTCCTGGGGGGCCTGATTGCCAAGCCGGGCATACAGGGCGGTAAGCTGATAAATCTTCTGCGCCAGTGCATCCGTAATCATACCATCTTTCATCCGCCATGTCCAGTTGGAATTTGTGGTCCCGGGGAAATTCATCCGGGCTTCCCCACCCAAATCCAAGTAGTCCTGCATGGGAATCACACAGGTGTCCGACACGCTGCTCATGGCGGTGCGGATCACGCCCCAGACCATGCCCTCCTGCTCATCCAGGCGCATGTATTCGGCAGCGTACCTACGCATCTCGGGGGTGCCGGTTTCCAGCCACTGGCGGGTGGTCATATTGTCGTGGGTGCCGGTGTAGCAGACGGAGTTGGCGGTATAGGTGTGGGGCAGGTAGTCGGAGGGCTCCCGGGAATCGAAGGCAAATTGCAGCACCTTCATACCGGGGTAGCCGGACTGATCCCGCAGATCCAGCACATCCTGAGTCAGATAACCCAGGTCCTCGGCGATGAGCTTCAAATTGGGCAGCCCTTTCTTCACAGCGTCAATAAAGCTCATGCCGGGGCCGGTGATCCACTTTCCGCCCCTGGCGGTGCTGTCGCCGAAGGGTACGGACCAGTAGCCCGCAAAGGCACGGAAGTGATCCATCCGCACCACGTCATAGAGCTTTCCGGCAGCAGCCAGCCGACGAATCCACCAGCTGTAGTCGTCGGCAGCTACCACGTCCCAGCGGTACAGAGGGTTGCCCCAGAGCTGACCGTCGGCGGAGAAAGCGTCCGGAGGGCACCCGGCCACCGCCTTGGGGTCCAGCTTCTCGTCCATCTGGAACAGCTCCGGACTGCTCCAGGTCTCCACGGAATCCCGGGGCACATAGATGGGCACGTCGCCGATGATATACACGCCATTCTTGTTGGCGTACTCATGCAGGGCAGTCCACTGCTTATTGAACAGATACTGGACGAAGCTGTAGAAGCTGATTTCATCTTTCAGCGCACTTCTGGCCTCCCAGATGGCATCCGGATCCCGGAATTTCAGCTTCTCGTCCCACTGATACCAGGGCTTGCCGCCAAACTTTGTTTTCAGGGCCATGAACAGAGCAAAATCCGGGAGCCAGCTGCTGTTTTCGGCGCAGAAGGTCTCGTAGGCCCGGTCGGGGGTGAATCGGTTGAAGGCATAACGCAGCACCTTCAGGCGGCTATTGTAGAGCAGACCGAAATCCGCCTTATCCTCGGTGACACTCCACTGGATGCCCTCCAGCTCCTCCTCTTTCAGGAGCCCTTCCTGCACCAGCATGGACAAATCAATGAGATAGTGGTTGCCCGCAAAGGTGGAGCAGGACTGGTAGGGAGAGTCGCCGTAGCTGGTGGGAGTCAGGGGCAAAATCTGCCAATAGCTCTGACCGGCCTTTTTCAAAAAGTCCACAAATTTGTATGCCTGCCGACCCATGGTGCCCACACCGTACTGGCCGGGCAGGCTAGTAATGTGCATCAGAATACCGCTGCTTCTCATGAAAAATTACCTCACCTTTTTATCTGAAAATTCTCCGGAACATCCCCTCCCCAATGGCCGTAGAGAGGGAAGTTTCGTATTGTTTCGTTCTTCTATAACAATTTAATGTATTTATGTCCATTTGTCAAGGGGAAGAATGCAGCGCCGGCAGGATTCTACCATCTTTTAGAAAATGGATGGGAAAATGGTCAAATTACGGTGAATTTGTACGGAAACTCACCGTAGAAATTTTTGCCGGAATCCTGAAAAGAAAAACTATTTCCTTTTTTCCCGGGTTGTGATAGAATTGTGCGGAGAGTTTCGTTTCGGTTTAGAAAGCCATGATAGGATACTTAAATTATTATAGGCAGGAGGTGCAGCCATGCGGCCGATTGAGGAGCCCTTCCTTTGCAGGCTGATTCGAAAGGCAGTGGATTTGGTCTATCCAAAAATGGAACTGGTGGGGCTTGAAAATATTCCGGGGGAGCCCTGCGTCCTGGTGGGCAATCACTCCCAGGCCCACGGGGCCATTGTCACCGAGGAGCGGCTGCCCTTTGACCACTATACCTGGTGCGCCTCCCAGATGATGGACAAGGAGGAAGTGTCGGACTACGCCTTCCAGGATTTCTGGTCGGACAAGCCCAAATCCTCCCAGTGGCTTTTCTGGATCATCAGCCGAATCATCAAATACCCGGCAGTGTACATCATGACCCACGCCAGAACCATCCCGGTGTACCGGGACAGCCGGTGCCTGACCACCTTCCGCCGCTCCATGGAGAAGCTCCAGGAAGGCTTCCATCTTGTTATTTTCCCCGAGTGCCGGGAGGAATATAACCACATTCTCTACGAATTCCAGGACCGCTTCATCGACCTGGCCCGGATGTATTACAATAAGACCGGTAAGTCGCTCCAATTCGTCCCCATGTACCTGGCCCCAAAGCTGAAAAAGATATTTTTCGGCGCTCCCATCCGCTTCGACCCGGAGGCACCCAAGGCTGCCGAGCGCCAGCGCATTAAGCAGGCGCTGATGGACTCCATCACCGCCATAGCAGAGGCCCAGCCCCTGCACACCGTGATTCCCTACCGCAACATCTCCCCCAAGCTCTATCCCCAAAATATCCCCTGCGAGGTGTCTCATCATGAAAAGACCGATGGTTGACTATCGGCAGTTCCGCCTCTCCCGGCTGGGGGAGCCCCAATTTGCCCACGTAAAGCTATGGCTGACCTGGGCGGTGTACTTCGCCCTGTATTTTCTGACAGAGAATCTGATCCCGGCGGAAAAATGCCACGTGATGCACTGCTTTCTGGATGATCTCATTCCCTTTAACGAGTACTTCCTGATTTTCTATACGGGCTGGTACCTCCTGGTATTCGGGAGCCTGCTGTATTATTTTCTCTATGACGTAAAGCGCTTTCGGGAGCTGGATTTATTTATCTTCGTCACCCAGATGGTGGCCATGGCCTGCTACATCATCTACCCCAGCCGCCAGGACCTGCGGCCGGAGGTGTTCCCCCGGGAGAACTTCTTCACCTGGGTGATGGGCCTGATCTACGCCTTCGACACCAACACCGGCGTCTGCCCCTCCCTCCATGTAGCCTATTCCCTGGCCATCGTCAGTGTGATGGTGAAGGACGAGCATCTGAGCAAGGCCTTCAAGGTGTTTGTCACCTGGTTTTCCATCATGGTGTGCCTGTCCACTGCCTTTGTCAAGCAGCACTCCTTTGTGGACATCTTCGCCGCCATCCCCGTGGTGCTGCTGGGGGAGGCTCTCATCTACGGCAAGTCCTATTGGGCCCCCCGGCTCCGCCGGGTGCACGCCTGAGCCGGGGAATTCCACCTGCGGTGCTTTCCGACCCAGTTGACAAGCATCCCTCGCCGTGATAAAATAACCCGGTAGATTTCTGCGATGTCACCTCAGGAGGGATTTTCGTAATGGATTTGTTGCCCTGATGATGACGATGGGGTCCAACTGTGAGGGTGCAACAGGTCTATGGAGTATTCTGTCGAACGGATTCTGAAGGATGGAAGAAGATGCGTTCTGAGAAACGCAGAAGAAACGGATGCGGAAGATTTTTTGTCTTATTTTGTAAAAGCGCATGGTGAAACGGACTTTTGGGTTACCTATCCCGATGAGACAGTTCATGATATTGATAAAATCAGGGAAAGACTGAATTTACAGAAGAACAGTGCGAACAATGTGGAAATCTGTGCGTTTGTGAATGGTTATTTGGCAGGGTCTGCCGGAATCAATATCCTTCGGGACAGAGATAAGCTTCGGCACCGGGCAGAATTTGGAATCAGCATCTTGAGAGAATACTGGGGTCTTGGAATTGGAAGCGCCCTGACGCAGGCTTGCATCGAATGTGCCAAAAAGGCGGGATACCTGCAATTGGAACTTGATGTTGTAGCTGATAATTCCAGCGCAATTGCGTTGTATAAAAAGTATGGGTTCGTTGTATTCGGCCGGAACCCTCTGGGCTTTAGAACAAGAGAGGGTAAATGGCAGGAGCAGTTGCTGATGAGATTGGAATTGGGCAGGAAATAACCGTTCTTTGCGGAATTAGCCTACGAAACGCAGAGCATTCTTTTGGTTAAAACAGGCACGGCCTGTTTTAAGGCAACACCGCATAATGGAGCAAGAGCTTTCGTCGAGGGATTTTGCTCCAACTGAAAGTTTAAAAAGTGCGGGAATACTTTGTGTATTTCCCACTTTTCAAACTGCACAGATGGGGCGAAAGATCCGCCGAAAGCCGAAGCTCCCATTGTGCGGTGTTGCCTTAATATTCGTGGGTCAGGCTATGTGCCCCACCTCGGCTCCCTCGCCGTGTAAAAACAGAGGGAAAGTAAATATGCGGGCATGGTGGAATTGGTAGACTCGGTGGATTTAGGTTCCACTGCAACAGCGTGCAGGTTCGAGTCCTGTTGCCCGCACCACTGCGAGTGTTCTTATAGGATTTCGTATTCCATAAGAACACTCGCTTTTTTGCGCCTAAACAGCGGTGCTTTGTGGGGCGTAGGTTACGAACACACCCCTGCGGGTATTGAC
>JAETOP010000123.1 GCA_021771675.1 Oscillospiraceae bacterium
CCCGGTGAACCTCTTGGCAGCCAGGCGGCAACCACTGGTGAACCAACCGGTGTTTTTTTGTCGGACGGCCTGGCAACCCAGGTTAGGTTAGGTAAGGACAGGGTAGGTAAGGGTAGATTAGAAAAGGACAGCTCAGTTCAGTTTATCATAGGTCAAAACAGGGAAGTTGCGTTTTATAAGGAAGGCGGGGATTTTGAACACGCGCGAGGCAAAAATGCCTCTTCAAAGCCGCTTCCAGAAAATCCGGATGAATTTGATTTTTCCATTGAAAACAAGAAGAAATCCATTGATTTTCTGATGGATTCCAAATATTTTAAGAACAATTCCTCTAGGGCTTCACCTGCAAGGCTGTGAATAACCTTGTGGAAACTATGTAGATAACTTGTGCATAACTCAATAACCAGCATTGCCTTCCTGCTGGTAACAGCCCTGCGCACCTCCCACTTGGCCGTAGGGGAGGCAACCTGCCTCCCGCTTTTTTACCGGCCTTTGAGCGGTGCGTTGGATGGTGAAGTGGGCCGGCTTCTGACAGATCGCTTCCCTCGGGGCAATGTCATCAACTTAAGGGTTCCCCTGTAGGGGAGGCTAATAACCTCCCGCACAGAACAATCCCCAAAAGCGGCACCAAGTCAGGCAAATCCGTATCATTTTCCATTTGCCGGCTCCATTCACCGGAACACTCAAAAACCGTTACGAAAGCGGGAGGCTAATAGCCTCCCCTACGGGATGTCTTAAGTTGACCACATTGCCCCTTACACAGGGGGCCTTCGCTCAGAAACCATTCCTCTCCCCCATTCAACGAAGTTCCTAAGGAAGCTCTGATGAAATCGGCAAGAGCTTATGGCGAGAGATTTTGCCCCAATCGTGCAGTGTGAAAAATTGGAACTGCCAGTCCAGCGGATGGTGAATTGTCCCATAAATTTATCTGCGGCACTGCCCAGTTGCAAAGTTTACAAAAAGTTCCAACATTAAGAATCTCTTAACCCCGAGCCAAAGAAGGGGCGGTTCTGGCCGGGAGGCAGAGAAGCGCACCGGGAGAAAATAAAACAATTTTCTTCAAAATATGACGAGATATTACAATTTGTTGCATTTTTCGGAAGAAAACCGGGAGAAGAATTTGTGCGTAAAATTCCACAAAAACCCATTTTCTACCGGGGAAATCCCGGAAAATACCCCATTGCAAAGTTCAAAAATATATGTATAATGTACTTACCAGCGCTGCACCAATGCAGCGTATGAAAGGAGTTGTACTCTATGAGAGAGACTGTATTTAAGAAAGTATTGTCCCTGCTTCTGTGCGGGGTGCTGATCGCCGGAGCTCTGCCCCAGCAAACCTTCGCAGAGCAGGTGGAGGGCGAATCCCAGGTGGAGCAAATTCCGGACACCACCCCGGAAACCCAGCCCACAGGCCTTGGCGATGCGGAGCGTTCCGCTGTGGTGAATCGGCCCATGGACAGCTGGGTCTTCCCCCTGCCCGAGGAGTTCTTCGACGACATCGTGGACTTTGCCGGATGCCGGGGCTGGAACGAGAATGCGCTGTACGGCGGGGCCAATGACGGCTGCACCCATTCTGACCATGCGAACCTGGTCTATGGCAGCAAGGAGCTGATCGTGAACGTCAGTTCCATGCAGCCGGTGTACGCCCCGGCGGCGGGCACCCTGTACCGTTCCAGCCAGCCGGATCAGAGCTGGGGAGATGTGGCCGTGCTGGAGGCTCCGGTGGACGGCAGCTTCTCCTACTACATCATCCTAGGCGGCGTCACCGCCGACGCAGCGGCGGCCTCAGGCAGCTATGTGGATGCGGGCAGCGTTATCGGCTATACCGGCGGCGAGTTCCGCTTCACAGCCCTGATGGATTGCAGCGGGGCTGGCGCCCAGATTGCCGGGAATGTCTCCGCCGAGCTGGAAATGGTGGAGAGCCTGGGCTGGCTGCTGAACAGCACCGGCACGGGCTTTGTCTGCGTGAACCCCTCCGCCTACACCAGCACCCAGTATCCCAACTACCAGGTGGGGAGCCACAGCGGCCCCATCACCTATTCCTTCGTCTCCCAGGCTCCCGACCCCACCACGGAGGCTCCCACGGAACTCACGCCCACCGAGACGACCCCCATTGAGACCGAGCCTCCCCAGACGGAGCACGTAGAGCACATCTGGGATGCCGGTGTGATGACTCAGGCTCCCAGCCACACCGCCGACGGCGTGATGACCTACACCTGCACCGTCTGCGGCGCTGCCCAGACCCAGGTCATCCCCGCCACCGCCGACCACGTGTATGACCAGCAGGTGGTTTCCGACCAGTACCTGGCCAGCCCTGCCAACTGCTCCAGCCCCGCCGCCTATTTCTACAGCTGCGTCTGCGGTGCAGTGGGTACCGAGACCTTCACCGTGGGAGAGGCTGGAGATCACAGCTGGGACGCCGGTGTGATGACCCAGGCTCCCAGCCACACCGCCGACGGCGTGATGACCTACACCTGCACCGTCTGCGGCACTACCCGGACGGAGGTAATCCCCGCCTCCACCGATCATGTATTCGACCAGGAGGTGGTTTCCGACCAGTATCTGGCCAGCCCCGCCACCTGCTCCAGCCCTGCCACCTACTATAAGAGCTGTGTCTGCGGCGAGAAGGGCAGCGAGACCTTCACCGTGGGCGAAACCGCCGATCACATCTGGGATAACGGCGTGGTCACTGTGGCTCCCAGCCACACCGCCGACGGCGAAATGACCTATACCTGCGCCGTCTGCGGCACTACCCGGACGGAGGTAATCCCCGCCTCCACCGATCATGTATTCGACCAGGAGGTGGTTTCCGACCAGTATCTGGCCAGCCCCGCCACCTGCTCCAGCCCCGCCACCTACTACAAGAGCTGCATCTGCGGCGAAAAGGGCACGGAAACCTTCACCTACGGCCAGACCGCTCCCCACACCTACTCCGATCAGTGGAGCCGCAACGAAACCGACCACTGGCGTCAGGCCGTCTGTGAGCACACCGGCGAGGCCACCGACCTGGGGCCCCACAAGTGGGACGACGGCGTCATCACCAAGGACGCCGGTCACAGCGTGGACGGCGAGAAGGTCTATACCTGCACCCTCTGCGGCTACCAGAAGACAGAGCGCATTCCCGGCCAGCCCCATGAATACAACCAGGAGGTGGTCGACCAGAAGTATCTGGTCAGCGCTGCCACCTGCACCAGCGGCGCTGTCTATTACAAGAGCTGCGTCTGCGGCCTGGCGGGCACCGAAACCTTCACCTATGGACACGCTGCGGGCCATACCTTCTCCGACCGGTGGAGCAGCGATGAATTGCAGCACTGGCATCCGGCCACCTGTGAGCACACGGGCGAGCGGAGCGGAGCGGCGGATCACGCCTGGGGCCCCGGGGAAATCACCGTCCAGCCCACCGCCACCAGCAAGGGCGTACAGACCTTCACCTGCACCGTCTGCGGCAGAACCAAGACCGAAGAGGTGGCCCCCTCCGAGCATCAGCACACCTTCTCCACCGCCTGGATGGGCAACACCACCTACCACTGGCACCCCGCTACCTGCGAGCATACCAACGTGGTCAGCGGCCTGGGAGAGCATGTGTGGAATCAGGGCGTGGTCACCCAGTGGGCCAGCCACAACGCCCCCGGACAGAAGGTGTTTACCTGCACCGTCTGCGGCGCTCAGAAGACCGAGACCATCTCTCAGACCCATACCTATGACCAGATGATCGCCTCCTCCGCCTATCTGGCCTCCAACGCCACCTGCACCAGCCCCGCTGTCTACTACAAGAGCTGCTCCTGCGGGGCCAAGGGCACGGAAACCTTCACCTATGGCAGCGCCCTGGGCCACACCGCTTCCGGCACCTACGGCAAGGACGTGAATTACCACTGGAATGTGTGCTCCCGCTGCGGCGCCAAGGGGGATCTGGTGCCCCACAGCTTTGACGCCAACGGCAAGTGCACCACCTGCGGCTACTCCAAGGCGGACTCCCATGTCCACACCAGCCACCTGACCCGTGTTGCCGCCAAGGCCGCCACCTGCACCGAGCCGGGCAACGTGGCCTACTACGTCTGCGACTGCGGACAGTGGTTCTCCGATGTGACCTGCACCACCCCCATCACCGATCAGCAGAGCGTGGTGCTCCCTGCCACAGGCCATGTGGACAAGGATAACAACGGCCGCTGCGATGTGTGCAAGGTGCGCCTGGACAACACCGTGGAATATCAGATGACCGAGGGCGGCGACTCCACCTGGCTGAATACCTCTGAGCAGGGCATGGTGTTCCGCTCCAATGCGGACTTCGCCAAGTTCGACCGGGTGGAGGTGGACGGCGCCACCGTGGCCAGCACCAATTACTCCGTGAGCCAGGGCTCCACCATTGTGGAGCTGAATACCAATTACCTGAAGCGGCTGTCGCTGGGCTATCACAGCATCTCCATCGTGGCCAAGGACGGCAAGGCCACCACCGGCTTTACCATCAAGCAGGGAGCCACCGCCAGCAAGGGCGGCAGCGGCTTCTGGGGCGTGCTGCTGTTCCTGGCCGTGGTCACCGCCATTGCCATCCCCGTTGCCTACGGCGTGTACTACTACCGCAAAAGAACCGGCACCGGATTCGATGATTAACCGGCAATAAAAAATTCCTCCCTCGATTCGAGGGAGGAATTTTTTGGCTGTGTCACAGCATCCGGCGCAGGATTCCCTGGCCGATTCTATGAAGAATACAGGATGATAAAATGGTCAGGCCGATGATGAGGGCGACCTGTACGCCGGAAGGCAGGGAGGCGGTGTACCCCGTGCCCACAGAAAGGATCCATGCAGGGTGGATGAGAAAAATCTCATAGGAAATTGACCCCAGCAGTTCGGTTGCTTTGTTGCCGATCTGATGATGGTACAGAAAGACCAGAATGATGAAAACGATCATGATTCCAACAAGATTCCGGCAAAGCAGCTGCCAGGCAAATACGGATTCGTGAAGCTTCCAGTACACCACACCGCAGATCACCAGGATAAGAGCGGGAACAAGCAACGCATATCGATTCCATCTCCGGGGTGAAAGCAGTTTTGGGAGAAGGGGACTGTTCTTTCCCTGGTGCTCAGCCAGCAGCATCCCCAGGACGAATCCAAAGGAGCTTGTGAAATAATGCTGATCCATCCGCAGGGCGGCGCACAGGACGCACTGAAGAACCACCAGCACGGCCAGTATGCCCAGCGCATGTTTCCCTTTTGTGATCCTCCATACAAAATAGAACGCAATATAATAGCAGACAATGACGAAGAAAAACCAAATCGCATTCAGTCCCAGAATGTCCTTCACAATGGTTTCGGCTGAGTAGTCCCGCTCTACACCCAGCAGCGCATAGATCAGGGCGCTCACCACCAGGGAGAGCCACAGGGGGATATACAGCTTTGACAGTCTCCTGGGGAGAAAGGATTTCAGGTAGTCCTCTTTCCTGCCGGCCTGATGCACAAGCCCATATCCGGAAAACAGGAAAAACATTGCAACCGAAATATAGGCCATCCGATTGAATAGGTACATGGCAATGCCCTTGTGGTAAAACCCATATATGTGGCACAGGAGCACCTCAAAGGCAAGCAGGCCCTTTACACATTGTGTCTCATGGATGGACAGAAACCCGCTGTGCGCCCCGTCCTCCTTTTTGCAGCCGACAAAGAGCAGGAAAATAAATGAAAAGAATAAAATGCCGCTATAGAGTGTCATATCGTCCCTCCGCTTCTTTGATTTACGGTCAAAGCGGCATTCCGCCTTCATGGAAAAAGCCGGAATGCCGCAGGGGGTTAATGATTCTCCCTGGTATAGGCGAGCAATCCGCCAGCCAGGAGGATGGCTTTCTGCCGGGAGGTCAGCTGGCAATTCAGTTGGGCGGTGAGGGTGACGGCTTCCGAGGAAGGCCCCCCTGTGCAAGGGGGGCTGGCAGCGAAGCTGACTGGGGGACTGTGCGGTGAGATGTTACGAATTCGCATTGGGTTAGGCGAAAAGGTAAAATTGTACTGCGACAGTCCCTCAGTCACCGCCTTTGGGCGGTGACAGCTCCCCTTACACAGGGGAGCCATTCTCAGGAATCGTCACCTGCTACCATTCAACGTATTGCCAACCGAGCGGTAAGTTGCTGATTTTCCTTCGTATAGGCGAGCAATCCGCCGGCCAGGAGGATGGCTTTCTGCCGGGAGGTCAGCTGGCAATTCAGTTGGGCGGTGGCGCCGGAGGCGGTGTCGGTGAGGGTGACGGTGCCCGTATCCATGCCCTCCAGAATGCCGGTGATGGTGAGGTTTGCCCCCTGGGAGAACTTGTGGTAATCTGCCTCGTCCTGGAAGGTCAGGGGCAGGATGCCGGCGTTAATCAGGTTGGCCACGTGGATTCTGGCGAAGCTCTTGGTGACCACGGCCCGAATGCCCAGATACATGGGCACCAGGGCGGCGTGCTCCCGGGAGGAGCCCTGGCCGTAGTTGCTGCCGCCCAGGATGATGCCCTGCCCTGCCGCCTTGGCCCGGGCGGGGAACTCCGGGTCGCAGACCTCGAAGCAGAATTCGCTCATCTTGGGGATGTTGGAGCGGTAGGGCAGCACCTTGGCCCCGGCGGGCATGATGTGGTCGGTGGTGATGTTGTCCCCCACCTTGAGCACCAGCTGGGCGCTGATGGTGTCGGATACCGGGGTTCCCTTGGGGAAGGGCTTGATGTTGGGCCCGCGGAGGACTTCGGCGTTTTCCGCCTGCTCCGGGGGCAGGGGCTGGAGCACGGCGCTGTCGTCGATGTCGAAGTGCTCCGGTAAGGCAATCTCCGGGATGGGAGGCAGGGTGGTGGGGTCGCAGATGAAGCCAGCCAGAGCGGAGGCGGCGGCGGTCTCCGGGGAGACCAGGTAGACCTGGGCGTCCTTGGTGCCGCTGCGGCCCAGGAAATTCCGGTTGAAGGTCCGCAGGGAGACGCCGCCGGAATTGGGGGAGAAGCCCATGCCGATGCAGGGCCCGCAGGCGCATTCCAGCAGCCGGGCGCCGGAGGCCAGAATGTCGTTCAAGGCCCCACAGGAGGCCAGCATGCTCAGCACCTGCCGGGAGCCGGGGGAGATGGACAGGTTCACCCCGGGGGCGATGTGCCTGCCCTTCAGGATGGCTGCCACCTTCAGCAAATCCATCAAGGAGGAATTGGTGCAGGAGCCGATGCAGACCTGATCCACCTTCACATTCTTCAAAGAAGCGGCCCCCACCACGTTGTCCGGGCTGTGGGGGCAGGCGGCCATGGGTTTCAGCTCGCTCAGGTCAATGGGGATGATCCGGTCGTACCGGGCGTCCGGGTCGCTTTCCAGGGGGATGAAGTCCTCCTCCCGGCCCTGGGCTGCCAGGAAGCGCCGGGTCTGCTCGTCGGAGGGGAAGATGGAGGTGGTGGCCCCCAGCTCCGCACCCATATTGGTGATGGTGGCCCGCTCCGGCACCGTCAGGGCTTGAACCCCGGGGCCGCCCCATTCGATGATGGCCCCCACGCCCCCCTTGACGGAGAGAATTTCCAGCAGCTTGAGCGCCGCATCCTTGGCGGAGACGAAGGGATTCAGCTTGCCCGTCAGCTCCACCTTAAAGAGCTTCGGCATATTGATGTAGTACGCCCCGCCGCCCATGGCCACGGCCACGTCCATGCCGCCGGCGCCAAAGGCCAGCATGCCCAGGCCGCCGCCGGTGGGGGTGTGGGAGTCGGAGCCGATGAGGGTCTTGCCGGGCTTGCCGAACCGCTCCAGATGGAGCTGATGGCAGATGCCGTTGCCGGGCCGGGAGAACCGGACGCCGTGCTTGGCGGCCACGGATTGCAGATAGCGGTGGTCGTCGGCGTTCATGAAGCCGCATTGCAGGGTGTTGTGGTCCACATAGGCGATGGAGAATTCGGTTTTCACCTGGGGGATGCCCATGGTCTCAAATTCCAGGTAGGCCATGGTGCCGGTGGCGTCCTGGGTCAGGGTCTGGTCGATTTTCAGGCCAATTTCGCTGCCCTGAGTCAAGCTGCCGGAGAGCAGGTGGGCGCTGATGATTTTTTCCGCAATTGTCTTACCCATTTTGGCTGAACCTCTCAATCATGATTTTCTTGGCGTTTTCAATGTGCCGGCACATCAGCGTTTCCGCCAGCGCTGCGTCCTGGGCGCAGATGGCCTGACAGATGGCCTTGTGCTCGCTGATGCTCTTCTGCCGCCGGTCGGCGACGGAATAGGAGCTGCGGCGGTAGCGCTGGGTCTTCCGGTGCAGGGGCCGCAGGGTGTCCATGAGCACGATGCGGCGGCTGAACTCGTAGATGCTCTCGTGGAACTCGTCGTCCAGCTCCCGCAGATGGTCGTAGTCCCCCTTTTCAAAATAGAAGTCCTGCAATTCGCTGAGCTGCTCCAGCCGGGCGGCCTCCTCCTGGGTGCGGTTCCGGGCGGCGTGGAAGGCGGCCAGGCCCTCGCAGCGCAGGCGGATGTCCATAATGTCCTCCAGATCCTCCAGGGTGATGCCCAGCACCACGCTGCCCTTGCCGGAGTCCCAGATCAGCCGCTCCTGCTCCAGCCGCCGCAGGGCCTCCCGGATTGGGGTGCGGCTGACGTTCAGCTGCTCCACCAGCTTCAGCTCGGTGAGCACCTCGCCCCGGGGATAGACCCCGGAAATAATATCGCTTTCCAGCTTCTCAAACACCTGATCCGCCAGAGAGATGGATTTTAATACTGCCATAGTATCCTCCTGCCTTAGTCCTGCGGGAACCGTCCCGGGGCAAATTCCTGAATCTTTTCCAGCATCTCGCTGTGGGCAATCATGGTGACCCGGCCGGCTTCATACTCGTCGTCCACCCACCGCTTGATGGATACCACCAGCGGGTCATTTTTCCCGATCTGGGCCTCCCCTTTCAGCCGGTAGTGCTGGTTGATCCAGTAGGCGATGCCGGCGGCCCCGGAGGTTTTGCCCACCTCCACGGTGGCGGGGCGGTTCAGCAGCTTCTCGGTGTCGAAGATGGTGTAGATTTCCGCATCCTTCATCAGCCCGTCGGCGTGGATACCCGCCCGGGTGGAGTTGAAGCTGGCCCCGGCAAAGGGGGTCATGGGGGGAATCCTGTAGCCGATGTCCTTTTCAAAGTATTCGGCGATTTCCGTGATGACGGTGGGATCCATGCCGTCCATGGAGCCCCGGAGGGAGGCGTACTCAAACACCATGGCCTCCAGCGGGATGTTGCCAGTGCGCTCGCCGATGCCCAGCAGACTGCAATTGACGGCGCAGGCGCCGTAGAGCCAGGCGGTGGAGGCGTTGGTCACGGCCTTGTAGAAGTCGTTGTGGCCGTGCCATTCCAGGCACTCGCTGGGCACGTCGGCGTAGTGCTGCAAGCCGTAGACGATTCCGGCGACGCTCCGGGGCAGGGCGGCCTCGGTATAGGGCACGCCGTAGCCCATGGTGTCGCAGGCCCGGATTTTCACGGGAATCCCCGCCTCCCGGCTGAGAGCCTGGAGCTCATTGACGAAGGGCACCACAAAGCCGTAGAAATCCGCCCGGGTGATGTCCTCCAGATGGCAGCGGGGGATGACTCCGGCGTCGAAGGCGTCCTTCACCGTGCCCAGGTAGTAGTCCAGCACCTGGGAGCGGGTCATTTTCATCTTTTTGAAGATGTGGTAGTCGGAGCAGGAGACCAGAATGCCGGTCTCTTTGATTCCCAATTCCCGGACAAGCTTGAAATCCTCCTTGCTGGCCCGAATCCAGCTGGTGATCTCCGGGAATTTCAGCCCCAGCTCCATGCACTTTTCCAGGGCCTGGCGGTCTTTTTTGCTGTAGATGAAAAATTCCGTCTGGCGGATGATGCCATAGGGCCCGCCCAGCCTGCTCAGCAGCTTGTAGATGTTCACAATCTGCTCCACGGTGTAGGGCTCCACGCTCTGCTGCCCGTCCCGGAGGGAGGTGTCGGTGATCCAAATCTCCTCGGGCATGTTCAGCGGCACCCGCCGGTGGTTGAAGGCCACCTTGGGCACGGTGCCGTAGGAGTAAATCTCCCGCTGCAAATTGGGCTCCGCCACATCCTGCAGGGAGTATTTGTAGGAATTCCTTTCCAACAGATTGGTTTTGCTGGAAATCTCTAACATGGGAAAGTCCCCCTTCCTGTCTTTTTGTATGATTGTATACAATAATACTAAAGATTTCAAAAATGTCAAGAGGTTTTTGACGGGCGGCCAGTGGCCGCTGACAATTCGCACGGGGGTGGTCGGTAATCGTTACCCCGAACTCAGCCCGGTAACGTTTTTACAGCACGTCGTTGGTTGCTGTGGCGCGGAAGCGCCCAAGGCTCCCGAAGTGTAAGGGGAGCTGGCACGGCGTAGCCGTGACTGAGGGACTGTGCGGTAAAATGTTACGAATTCGCATTTCGTTGGGCGAAAAGGGAATACCTTTCCACATTGGACTTTCAGAGCAATTCAGTGCCTGCTGTACAGTCCCTCAGTCAGCTTCGCTGACAGCTCCCCTTACACTTCGGGAGCCTTTGCTCAGAAGCCATTCCCCTTTACCATTCACCGAAACGCTCAAAAAACGTTACCTAGCGGAAGGCTAATAGCCTCCCCTACGGGATAGCCGAAAGTGCCCACCATTCAACATTCTATCAAGAAAACGTTACCGGGCGAATGCTTATGCGGCAATTACCGACTGGCCCGGTGCGAATGATCTGCGGGCGAACTGTCAGCGGCGACTCGCCGCAAGTTGTAAACTTTTTTTGCTCCGGTTGAAATGCCAAAGGAAAATGCTATAATAAGTAAGAAACACCGGAAGGGGTGTGAAATCATTGAAAACCTCCTTTGGCCGCATTTTCTACACGGCGGCGCTGATTCTTCTGCTGGCCCTGACCATGCTGGGGGCCTCCTTTCAGCAGCTGGTGAAGGACTACCTGACGGAAACCACCTTTTCCCAGCTGAGCCAAGATGCCCAGATCATCTCCCACCTGGCCGCCTCCTATGCGGCTGAGGAAAGCTCGTCCGGCCAGGACTTCCTGCTGAGCCTGGACGTGGCGGCCAACCTCTCCGATACCGACATCATCATCTGCAACGCCCAGGGCAAGGTCGTCCTCTGCTCCGATTCCCCCTTCGGCTGCAAGCACCTGAAGCTCCAGCTGAACAGCGATTACCTGGACAAGGTGATCGCAAATGGGGGAGATCGGGCCACCGGCGTCATCCGGGGGCTGTACGACGATTCCCGCTTCCTCATCGCCATGCCCATTCAGAATGAAACCGATGGGGATGTGCTGGGCATCGTGCTGGTGTCCGTGCCCACCGCTTCTACCAATGCGGTGCTGAAGCGGCTGGCAACCTTCTTCCTGAACGCCTCCCTGGTGGTGGTGCTGATCTCCATTCTGGGGATGCTGGCCTACGCCGGGCGCTCCAGCCGCCCCCTGCGGGAGATGGCCAAGGCCGCCAACGATTTCGGCCACGGCGACCTGGAGGCCCGGGTCCGGGTGGAGGACTCCTACAGTGAGGAGGTTCGGGATTTGGCCGTCGCCTTCAACAATATGGCCTCGTCCCTGCAAAAGAGCGAGTATCAGCGCCAGGAATTCGTGGCCAACGTGTCCCACGAGCTGAAAACCCCCATGACCACCATCTCCGGCTATGTGGACGGCATCCTGGACGGCACCATCCCCCCGGAGCGCCGGGATCACTATTTGCAGATCGTCTCCGATGAGACAAAGCGGCTCAGCCGATTGGTTCGCAGCATGCTGGACATCTCCCGGCTCCAGGACCAGAAGGGGATCCCGGACGAGAAGAAGATGAACTTCGACATGGAGGAATGCGCCGGGCTGGCCCTGGTGAATTTCGAGAAGAAGATCAACGACAAGCACATCAACGTCCAGGTGGATATGCCGGAGCACCCGGTGTATACCTTCGCCGCCCAGGATGCCGTGACCCAGGTGGTCTACAACCTGGTGGACAACGCCGTAAAATTCTGCCCCGAGGGAGGCACTCTGGGCCTGACCATCAAGGAAGGAGGCAGCAAGGTCTATGTCTCCGTGTCCAACGACGGGGAAACCATCCCCCCGGAGGAGCTGCCCCTGGTCTTCGACCGGTTCCACAAGCTGGATAAAAGCCGCTCCCAGAACCGGGACGGCTGGGGCCTGGGGCTTTACATTGTGAAGACCCTTGTTTGCAGCCACGGCGAGAACATCAGCGTCACCAGCCGGGACGGAAAGACCGAGTTCACCTTCACCATGCCCCTGGTCAATTGATTGGCTTATTTTATCATATAAGAGGTAATCGTTATGCCAAAATATGAAGAACCCGCTCCCTGGGATGACGGGGAATACGGCACCGGGCGCACCCAGCCGCCCAAAAGCCACAGCGGCGTCATTGCCATTTTGCTCATTGCCGTGATTTTCCTCACCGGCACCATCACCATGCTGGGCTTTATGAACGTTCGGATGTTCCGGGAGCTCAACCAGCGGGAGCCTGAGCCTGATGTGACCATCTGTTTTAATCCGGAGCAGTCCGGGGAGGCGCCTGTCAGCTCCGGCGGCCTGGTGCAGATCGATGCGGTTCAGACCACCGCCCCCACTGCCCCCGCTGTCCAGTTCCCGCCCCTGGCTACCGAGAGCGTGGGACTGACCCTGCAGGAGATTTACGTCAAGTGCATTCCCTCGGTGGTCTCCATCACCACCCAGAGCCGCTCCGGCACCGGCACCGGCACCGGGGTCATCCTCACCGAGGACGGCTATATCGTCACCAATCACCACGTCATTGAAAATGGGGAGCGGATTACCGTCCAGCTCACCGACGACCGGGTCTGCGCCGCCCGCCTGGTGGGGACGGACCCGGCCAGCGATCTGGCGGTGCTGCAAATCAGTGCCGACGGCCTGACCAGTGCAGAATTCGGCAATTCCGACGGCCTGCGGGTGGGGGACAGCGTGGTGGCCATCGGCGACCCCCTGGGGGTGGAATACCGGGGCACCATGACCGACGGCATCGTCTCCGCCATCAACCGGAACGTGAATGTGAACGGCCGGTCCATGAACCTGATCCAGACCAACGCCGCCCTGAACTCCGGCAATTCCGGCGGGCCCCTGATTAACAGCTGCGGCCAGGTCATCGGCATCAATACCATCAAGATTGGCGCCTTCACCGACAGCGCCGGTGTGGAGGGCCTGGGCTTTGCCATCCCCAGCACCACGGTGAAGGACATTGTGGAGCAGATCATCTCCCAGGGCTACGTGTCCGGCCGTCCCTGGCTGGGCATCACCGGCGAGAGCATCTCCCTGTTCTACCAGCGCTACTACCGGCTCCCGGCGGGATTGTATATTTCCGAGGTGGCCCCGGACAGCAACGCCGCCCGGACGGGGCTGCTGGAGGGGGACATCCTCATCAGCGTGGACGGCACCAAGGTCTATTCCCAGACAGACCTGGATACCCTGCTGTACAACTACTCCGCCGGGGACACCGTGACCATCATCATCTACCGGGGAGGCTATACCATGCAGGCCGAAATCGTGCTGGAAGAGGCCCGCTCCAGCACAAGCCAATAGCAAGATATGAGATATAGGATATAAGATACAAGATAGTTAGGAGTTAGGAATTTTTTCCCGTACCTGTAGCTGCGAGTCTTGACTCGCCCCTACGGTTAAAAAAGCAGTAAACCATCTCACCACCCGACTGTGGGAAAGGAAGTAATACCATGGAACCGATTTATGTTCAAAATTTTACTGTTGAAGACGCCTGGGTGGATCGCTACGGGCGGATGAAGCCCTCGGCCATTTTGTACCTGGCCCAGGAGATGGGCGGGCGGCACGGTGCGCTGATGTCTCTGGACTATGACTCTCTGGCCCGGCGGCACCTGTTCTGGGCCATCACCCGGCACCGGGTTCAGGTGAGCAGGCTCCCCCTGCTGGGCGAGACCCTCCGGGTGGAGACCTGGCCCCTGCCGCCCACCCGGGCGGCTTTTCCCCGGAGCGTGACGGCCTACGACGCCCAGGGCAACGAGGTTTTCCGCTGCATGACACTCTGGGTGCTGATGGACCTGGACACCCGGAAGATGATCGTCCCCGGCAAGAGCGGCATCATGGTGGTGGGCACTGTCCGGGGCAACGAGCTACCCGCCCCCGGCGGCCTGATTCCCAAGCCCCTGGGCACCCAGAGCCTTCGGACTGTGGCCTTCACCGACCTGGATCGGAACGGACATATGAACAACACCCGCTGCATGGACTGGATTGCGGATTTGCTCCCCAGCCGGTTCCACCAGCGCCACAGCGTCACGGAGCTCACCGTCTGTTACCTGGCGGAGGCCAGGGAACAGCAGGAGCTCCGCCTGAGCTGGAACCTGGCCGACGGCTGCACCCTCCAGGTGGACGCCTCCACGGGAGAGGGGGAGGACGCCCACCGGGTGTTCTCTGCCAAGCTCTTCTTTGAGGATAACGGCATTCTGTAAACTCAAAAAATTCCCCACAGCTTTTGGGAGGCTGTGGGGAATTTTCACGCCGGAGGGGGAAAACCCTTGCAGGACAGTTGTTTTTTACAGAACAGGGCTGTGGAAAAACCTGTGGAGAATGTGGATAACTCAGTGGATAAAGTGAATAACCATCCACAACCCCCTGCTTATGTCAACCCCCGGCCCGCTTTGGCGGCGGCCTCCCGCTGGCGGCAGGTCTCGGCCCAGCTGGGGATGGTGGTCAGCCTCTGGGCCAGGTCCTTCAGAGCGGTGGGAATGTCGATGTTCTGGGGGCAGCTCCGGGCGCATTTTCCACAGCCGATGCAGGCGGTGGGCTTCTTGTCCTCGGGCATAAACTCCACCCGCATGGCGGAGTTCACCGTGGGTGTCACCCGAATCTCGTTGTAGACGGCCAGCAGTGCGGGAATATCCAGCCCCTTGGGGCAGCCCTCGCAGCAGTAGCGGCAGGCGGTGCAGGGCACGATGTCCATCATTCCCTGGGCAATGTCCAGCACCAGCCGGGTCTCGTCCTGGCTCAGAGGCTCCCGCTGGGCGAAGGTGGCCAGATTGTCCCGCATCTGCTCCGGATTGGACATGCCGCTGAGAATCATCTTCACATTGGGCAGGCCCTGGAGGAAGCGGAAGCCCCAGCAGGCGTCGGAGGAGCAGGGGCGGATGGCCCTCAGCTTGGCGGAGTCGGCTTCGCTCAGAGCCGCCAGCGTGCCGCCCCGAACCGGCTCCATCACCCACACCGGGATGCCCCGGGCGGTGAGCAGGTCGTATTTTTCCTTGGCCTTTTGCAGCGTCCAGTCCATGTAGTTCAGCTGAATCTGGCAGAACTCCATGTCCTGACCATAGATGTCCAGGAATTTTTCCAGTCCCTCCACCTGGGCATGGCTGGAAAAGCCCAGATGGCGGATGCGGCCCAGCCGCTTCTGCTCCTTAAAATAGTCCACGATGCCCCACTTGGGGTCGGTGTAGACCTCCATGGATTTTTCGTTGACGTTGTGCAGCAGGTAGAAATCGAAGTAATCCACGCCGCATTTTTCCAGCTGCTCCTCAAAAATTTCGGCGGGGTTGTAGCCGCTGCTGAGAATCTGGTGACCAGGGTATTTGGTGGCGAGATAGTAGCTTTCCCGGGGATATTTGGACAGCACCCGGCCCATCACCCGCTCGGACTGGCCGCCGTGGTAGGGGTAGGCGGTATCGAAATAGTTCACCCCGGCCTCCATGGCCATCTGGGTCATCTGAGCAACCTGTTCTTCGTCGATGGAGCCGTCGGGCAAACAGGGCAGCCGCATGGCGCCAAAGCCCAGTAGGGACAGCTGCTTTCCCTGAAATTCACTGTAAATCATGGTGGGTTCCTCCTTTTATTGAACATTGTTTTGATGCGGCAAATAGGTAAATTGTAATTTGAAGCGCAGGGCGCTTCACCCCAATGCGCACGGGGATGGTCGGTAATCGTTACCCCCGAACTCAGCCCGGTAACGCTTTCTGGGCAGAATGTTGAGTGGTGGAA
>JAETOP010000235.1 GCA_021771675.1 Oscillospiraceae bacterium
CTGGGGCGCGGGCCTCATATCCGGCAGGCGGTTGGTCTGGCTTCCCATGAATGGATTCTCCGTCAGGATGGGGACGATTGTTCCTTCCCCTGGAGATGCAGGTTTTTTGCCTGGGCGGTGATGGAACGCCCGGATGCCGTGGCTGTGGTCAGCCAGATGACCAGCGTCTATGAGGAACCGGGCATTGCGTTTGAATTCCCGGCCTTTCCTGCTGCTCCGCGGGAAATGCCGGCTGTTGCGCTTCAGGCGGGAGCTTTTTCTTCTTCCGCCCATTACGGAGGAAGCATGATGATCAGGAAGAGCGCCTGCGAATGGGGTAGCTCCCTGCGGATGACGGCCAGTTTTGAAGACGACTTGATGGGGTTCCACGCATGGCTTCAGGGCAACATTTATGAAATGCCGGGCATATCCTTATATTATTACCGGTTTGCGCTTAAAAATATTTGCGCTGTCAACAGCGCGTTCCGGTTTGCCGACATGCGGACGGCGGCGGCCTTTGAAAAAAGGGAGCTGGAAATGAAAAGCCAGTTGAAAAAAAGCAAGGAGGCGGGGTTGGAACTGTGCGGGGAATTGCTGGAGGGCCTTGCTCCGGTTTTTCGTTCGCGGGAAGAACTGCTTGCCGAAATGGAGGAGAGGAGAAAAATCATAGACAGCATTGACCGGCAGCAGAATTGGTGGAGTTATCCCTTTCGGCGGAGATGGGCGTTGAGGCGGCCGGGATGGATGGGTATCGTCCACTGCCTGCCGCAAAAGCTGTATTTGTTCTGCATGGTTTTCTTTTTCAAGCTCAGGAAAGTGAAACGGGCCGTTTGCGGCGCCCGGCAGGATTTGGAATAAAGGGCAAGGAAACGCTTGAAGAAGGAGGGGAACTTTTGCTCGGACGGGTTCTCCCCGGTCCGGCGTTGTTTTTGATGGAGAGGGGGGCGGAAGATGGCTTCTCCGGCTCGAAAGAAGCCGGGAGGGGGAGCCGGATTGATGCGTGAAGGGTTTTCTCCGGAAAAAGAAAAAGCGCCTTTCCAAGAAAGATGGAAAGGCGCGGTGACAGGTTCAGGGGCGAGGCCCTGAATTAGTACACGTCCCGCTGGTAACGGCGGTGTTGTTTCATATCCGCCACATATGCCGCGGCTTCCTCCGGAGTTTTATGGCCCCAGGTCTGGATGACTTCATGAAGGGCGTTGTCCACATCCTTCGCCATGCGGGAGGCGTCCCCGCA
>JAETOP010000124.1 GCA_021771675.1 Oscillospiraceae bacterium
ATGGTTCCCATTCGTTACCCCACTATCCGCCCGGTAACGTTTTTGCGCCCGCCAAGTGATGGTTTTTGAGTGCCCCGTTGAATGGAGCCAGGTGCCGGTTTTTGAGGGAGGCTCCCGAAGTGTAAGGGGAGCTGTCAGCGAAGCTGACTGAGGGACTGTACAGCAGGCACTGAAATGATTGTCCAGTCCAATGTGGAAAGGTACACCCCAATTCTCCCCCTTCTCCATATAACAGGAAGAAGTGAAACAAAAGAACTGCCGTAGACGAACATTTCCTGTATTCGCCCGACATGGTGCAAGTATAGAAAATTCTACTGCACAGTCCCTCAGTCACGGCTTCGCCGTGCCAGCTCCCCTTACACAGGGGAGCCTCCCTCAGAAGTCATCACGCTTTACCATTCAACACACCGCTCAAAGGCCGGTAGCTGGCGGGAGGCAGATTGCCTCCCCTACGGGATAGCTGTAAGTGCCCACCATTCAACCCACTGCCGCAAAAGCGTCACCGGGCTGAGTTCGGGGGTAACGATTACCGGCCAGCCCCGTGCGAACTGTCAGCGGCGACTCGCCGCTCAATCCCCATTATAAAATTCCGTCCTCAAAAAGCAAGAATCAGATTCTTTCTGATGTCAGATAACGAACAAAACCCCCATTTTGTACAGGAGGCAGCCATGGACAGACGACAGCAAAAGACCCGTGCCGCCATTTTTCGGGCCTTTACCACCCTGCTAAACCGGCGCAATTTATCCAGCATCACCGTCCAGGACATCATCGACGAGGCCAACATTGGCCGCAGCACCTTCTACGCCCATTTCGAGACCAGGGATGAGCTCCTGCGCCAGATGTGCCAGGAGCTGTTCGACCACATCATCGGCACCGCCATGGACAAGCAGGACACCCACGGCCTCTACACCTGCACCAACGCCCCCCATTCGGTGGTGTGCCACATTTTGCAGCATTTGCAGGAAAATGACAACAATATCCTCACCCTGCTCTCCTGCGAAAGCAGCCCCATCTTTCTGCGCTATTTCAAGTCCGGCATGGAGCAGCTGGTGGGGAGCCAATTGCTGCCGGAGTACATCACCAGTGTGCCCCGGGAATTCCTGATCAATCACATAGCGGGCAGCTTTGTGGAAATGGTTCAGTGGTGGCTGGACGGGGGCCGGGTTCAGACCCCCCAGGAGCTGGACGAATACTTCCGGGCGGTGACGGAGCCCATCATCGGAGGCGGCTGCTGATGGAAAAACACATTTTGATCCTCACGGATTTTGTGGGCTATGGCAATGTGGCCATGGCCACCGCCCGGGCCGTGCTGACCCGGATGGGGCACCGGGTGTACTGCCTGCCCACGGCCCTGATCTCCAACACCTGGAACTTTGGCTCCTGCGCCCAGCTGGACACCACCGAATACCTAAAAGCCTCCCTGGAAAATTGGGATGCACTGGGCTTTCCTCTGGACGCCGTGGTTTTGGGCTACATTGGGGATGAACACCAGGCGGAATTTCTGGGTGGGCAGTGTAAAGCCTGGCGCCGGGCAGGGGTGAAGCTGTTCCTGGACCCCATTTTCGCCGACAACGGCTGCCTCTACCGAGGCGTCACCCCTGAACGACTGGATTTTCTTCGGGCGCTGCTGCCCCGGGCAGACTACGTGCTGCCCAATCTGACGGAGGCCCGGTTTCTCACCGGGGAGAAAGACCCCCTGTCCGCCCTTTATGCCCTGGGAGCCTTGGGCACACCGGGGGCTCTGATTACCGGCGTCCCCCGGGAAGGGAAAAGCGCCGTGCTCCTGTTGGAGGGAGCAGCGGCGCAGATTTTACCCTATTCAGAAATCCCGGGGAAATTCTCCGGTGCAGGGGACGCCTTCACCGCCCTGTTCGCCGGGGGCGTCCTCTCCGGCCTTCCCGCCAGGGAAGCGGCCCAGGCCGCCATCAGCACCACAGCCCGGTGGATTTCCAGCAGTCTTTCAGAAAATTGGACCGGTATGGGCCTGCCCGTGGAGCGGTATTTTTGAAGCGGGCAATGCCCGCTGATAATTCGCTCGAAGCTGGTCTATCATCGTTTTCGCCCTAACCCGCCCGGTAACGCTTTTGCGGCAGAACGTTGAATGGTGACATGCGAAAGCTTCTGAGGGAGGCTCCCTTGTGTAAAGGGAGCTTGCAGGTTGTAAGCCGTGACTGAGGGACTGTGCGGTAAAAATGTTGCGTATTTGTATCCGGTTGGGCGAAAAGGGAATACCTTTCCACATTGGATTGTGCAAACATTGAAGTGCTTGCTGTACAGTCCCCCAGTCAGCTTTGCTGACAGCCCCCCTTGCACAGAGGGGCCTTCCTCAGAAACCGTCACGCTTCACCATTCAACGCACTGCTCCTGGTTGACGTCCCTCAGCAGCCGGGCCAATATCCTGTTTAACAATCCTCATTCATATTCCAGCTTGATGCTCCCGCTGCTTGTGGTAACGGCGCAGATGCCGCCGGTGGTGGTCTGGGGAACATGGACGCTGCCGCTGGAACTGTCTGCCAGGAAAATCTTGTCGGACAGCAGCGTACCGGAGACGCTGCCGCTGCTGGTGCGGATGGACAGTTCTGCCCCGTCGCACCGTTTCAGACGGACGCTTCCGCTGGAGCTCCGGGCATCCATGAACTCTGCGGCAATCACATCGGTGAGCCGGATGCCGACGCTGCTGGTCTCCACAGCCAGCGCTCCGCAGGACACATTGGTCAAGGATACCCTGCCGCTGGCAGAAGACGCCTTCAGCGCCTTCTCCGTCCCCACCCGCTCCAGCACAATGCTTCCGCTCTGGGAGCGAAGGGCCGCTTCCTGGGGGGCGGTATCGGAAATGGAGATTCTGCCGCTGCTGGTCTTCGCCGTCAGCGCCCCTTCCACACCGGCGGAAAAATTCACGCTTCCGCTGGCGCTTTCCAGCTGCGCCTGGTCAAAGGAGAAATCCTTGGGGACATGGACGCTGCCGCTGCTGGTGCGGACGCTGAGACTTTCATAATCCCCCTGGGGCAGGTACAATTCCACACCTCCGCTGGCAATGAAGATACCGATACGCTCATACCAGCGCCGCTGATCCCGGAGCCGGACGGACAGCACCCCATCGGTGAGGGAAACGTCGTAAGTAAGGCTGTTGTTTTCGTTTTCCGTGCAAACCACCCGGCATTCCCCATTCCCGGCGGGGAGAAGACGGACGCTGTTCTCCCCGCCCTCCACAATGATGGAGGAAACCGCCCCGTCAATGCTGTGGGTTTTGGTGACAAGGGGCATGGTGCTGAGCTTTTTCCAGTCAAAACCCTCTCCGGCAACGCAGACGGCGCACAGAGCCGCACCCAGGAGCACCAGCAGGCACCCAATCCATACAAGCCTCTTGTTCATTTCTCATTTCCCCTTTCCGGCCAGCCGGTTCTTGCACCGGCGCAAAACGGCCCGATGAAACTGGACGCCCAGCTTCGACACCCGGCCCATGCCGAGAAACAGCAGCACAGACAGTCCGGCGGAAATCATCCCAATGCCAAAGGCCATCCCCGCCCCGGAAAAATTTCCCTGCGTCAGGGACTGCACCGTCCCAGCCAGGCCCCCAATCGCCCCCATTGCCAGGGCTGCGTCCAAGGCGTAGAAGCTAATCACCACCGACCAGACCACCAGGTAGGCGGCCAGCAGGCAGATCGCCGCCGCCAGCAGCAGAGGCAGCCACACCGGAGAGCCCAGCACGATCAGTGCAATCTGCCAACCGGAGGGCGAGCCCTTGGCCCGAGCCTTAATCAGCTTGGGCAGGGGCATCTCAGAGAGAATCTGGACAGCCACCTCCTCCACGCTTCCGATTTCGGCCACCGCTTCCTGCTCGGTCAGGCCGCTTTCCATTCGGTCGTCGATGGCTTCCCCATAAAATTCCAGGGATGCCTCAATATCCTCCCGGGGCAGCCCCTCCAGGCAAGCCCGGAGGGCGTCCAGGAATTCCTGTTTATTCATGATTGGAATCCTCCCTTGTAATGAATTTGTAGATGGCGAGAATCTGCTCCCACTCCTCCCGAAAATCCCGAAGCCGCTTCTCCCCCAGGGGGGTGATGCGGTAGTATTTCCGCAGCCTGCCCCGGTACTCCGAGGAGCGGACGGTCAGAAGCTCCGCCGCCTCCAGCCGCCGGAGAATGGGATACAGGGTGGATTCGGAGATTTCCACATAGGGCTTCATGTCCTTGATGATCTGATAGCCATAGGAATCCTCCCCCCGGATGGCCGCCAGAACGCAAACCTCTAATAGCCCTCGCTTCAGCTGAATGTCCACAGAATACCCCCTTTCGCATAATACTATATAACACATAGTATTATTTGTCAAGTCCCGTAGTCATAAAAATAGTGTCACTTTGCTCAGTAAAGCGATAAATCCAATTCAGGAGGAACAAACATGAAGGAAATCCAGATTCGGGAGGCGGCTCCCCAAGATGCGGAAAAAATACTGTCCTATATGAAGCAAATCGGCGGGGAAACGGACAACCTGACCTACGGCGCCCAGGGACTGCCGATCACAGTCGGGCAGGAGCAGGCGTTTTTACAGGACATGCGGGACGACGCCCACTGCGTATTTTATTGCGCGTGGAAGGACGGCACGCTGGTGGGCACCGGGAGCCTGAGCGGCCTCCCCCGGCGGATGAGCCACCGTGGGGAGCTGGGCATTTCCGTGTTAAAGGCAGAATGGGGCAGGGGAATCGGCAGTATGCTCATGCGCAGTCTCATCACATACGCAAGAAGCAATGGCATCGAGCTCATCAATCTGGAAGTGAGAAGCGACAACGCCGCCGCAATCCACCTGTATGAAAAATTCGGCTTCCAGCGCATTGGCACCTCCCCCGCCTTCTTCAAGGTGGGGACGCAATACGTGGATTTTGACCTGATGTATCTGGATTTGCGGCAGCCCGGCTTTACCCCGCCGGTTCGGGTGGTACACGTAAGACCTTAAAAATGTGACAGCGGCAGATATAACAGGCTTGACTTGCACTCTCAACCATGTTACTATTTAAGTGGAAGAATATAAGCAGTTACGTCCGAACCATTTGTGAATGCGTCGAATTTTAAATTGAAGTATGAAAAAATTTTTTGATAACTGGATTTTTAATCCCACCCGCCGGTATTCTCTGTTTACAGGGATTTCATTTGGATTCGCCTTTTTGATTCCGGTATTCGGATGGAATCCGCTGCTTTTGTTATGGATTGTCAACGGTTGCCTCTGCTGCAAGGAAGCCGAATCCAATCCGCTCAAGATTTTGCATGCGATACTCGTAATCGTGTTTGGTCTGTTGTTTGCATTCAATTTATGCTTGAATCTTTATGCGCTGATGCAGTATTTGGGGTACTTCACCTGAAAGGAAATCCAATTCCGGCAAAGGTAAGGCAGCTCTTATTATGCGGTGTTGCCGTAGGCCGCCATGGAAGCAAATTCCATGGCGGCTGTTCTTCCTATTGCATTTTTTCCTGTCCGTTTGCGGTTATCCTCGTCCCATCCGACATCTGTAGATAGTCCACCTCCGACAGCACAATGGGGCTGTCCGCCCTTAACACGGCGGTGTCCCTTGCCCCATCCTGCTGGAACAGTCCAACCTTGGTTCCGTCCTTCAGAGCCAGCACGACTTTTTCATAGTTCTTCCCCACGCTCCCGGGAGCGCCGGCAAACATGGAAGCATCCATAAATACACATTCAAAGGTATCAGCAGGCTCCGGCGGTTCAAAGGAAATTTCGATGCTGAGAGGCCTGATTCGGATGGAGGTTATGGTAACATCCTCAACGGAATCAACTGTTTCGTATTCGCTGGCCCCGATGCGAGTGACAAGCGCCTTGGCTGTTGCCGGCGATTCCAGCAATGTCAGTTCCCCGGCATCCGCCTCCTTTAGCGCAACCTCAAAGCTCCAGCTCCCGGAGACCAGCAGCGTCTGCGGATGCAGGCGGGCGGATTCCTCCGGATCAAGCAGATAATCCGTCTGTCCGGCATATTTTGTGGACAGCAGCTCCTGCTCGTACTCCCAATCGTATCCCCACTTCACAATATCCCGGAAAGAAATCACGCAGGTTTTCCCCGGGCCAAAGGCGGAATCCGCTCCCTGCGGCACTATGGGCTTGATGCCGAGGACGATGTTCAGGGTATTTTTTCTCCCATCCCCATCGTCAACAACATCATAGGAAATATCCGCCGGAAGCCCGCTTCCTTCCGGCACCGCCAGGAGGCCGGGGAAAGAGAGCCGCTCCTCCGTCCGAATATCCAAAACGCCGGATAAATCCACGTCCTCCGGCGCAGTCAGGCCAAAAGTGACAAAGGCAGTGCTGCTTTCGGCGATGGTGGATTTCAGCTCCAGTGTAAATCCATTGCAGCTTTGGCGAAGCTGGTACGTCTGCGCGTTGCTCCTGATATAGTCAATTTGGCTGCCGGACAAAGGCTCCTGCCGCCGATTTGTGAAGTAGGTCGCGTACCAATGCCAGGCGGAGGCTGCGCATCCGGCCAGCAAGAGAAGGATTGCGGCAATGGCGGCGGCAATGGCAAGCCTTTTTCTTGTTCGCCGCTGGCCATGCGCCTTGAGGATATATTCATCCTGAATCTGCCCAATGGCAAGCAGCAGCCTCATTTCACTTTCCATGCGTACCCCTCCTGCTTCAGGCGCTTTTGCAGCTTCCCCCGGATTCGGTGCAGCATCATGCTGACCTTATTTTCCGTGAATCCAAACCGTGCCGCAATGTCCGCAACGGAATCCAGATACCAGTAGCGGCACACAAACACATCCTGCTCTATATCCCGCAATCCGGAGACAAATTTCCGAACAATGCCCTCAAGCTCCTTCTGCTCAAGCCGGGCCTCAGGCCCTTCCTGATCCGCCGCACACTCTCGAAGCTCCTCCAGCGCAAGCTGCATCTCTCCGCCGCCCCGTTTGAGCGCACCATTTTTCCTCCACCTGTCTATTGAGATATGGCGGACAATCTTACCCAGAAAAGGGGCCAGAGGATTTGGTTTCCTTGGTGGAATGGAATTCCATGCGGAAAGGTATGTATCGCTAACGCTTTCCTCAGAATCCTCACGATTGGAAAGAATATGGTAGGCAATGCTGTAGCAGTAACCACCATATTTCTGATCCGTTTCTCTAATGGCCTGCTCATCGCGGTCAAAAAACAGTTCTATAATGCGAGAATCCTCCATGTTGCTTCTCCTTCCTCCAAAAATAGCTTCTTCACCTTTATATACGGAATCGGATTGGTTTTCTTTCATATTTTTTACATGCTATCACATAACGGGATAACATTCAAGAACCGCACGGCAATGTTCTTGAATTTCATCCTGTCCCGTGATAATATGGAAGCGACAAAGGCTTCAAATCAGGATTTCAGGAGGAGAAAAATGATTGATGGACATATTCATATTGAGCGCGGGGATTACTCGTTAGAATGGATTGAACAGTTCGTAAACAGGGCAGTTGCAATGAATCTTGATGAAATTCGATTGCTTGAACACTGTTATATATTTGAAGAGTTTATGTCTATGTATGATTCAGTATGTGCATACAGTAAATATGTGGATGATTGGTTCCGTAGAAGTGCAGGAAAGCATAAGATGTCGGAATACTGTGAACTTATTAAGAAAGTAAGAAATCAAAAATATCCTGTTGAGATAAAATTTGGACTTGAAATCTGTTACTTCAAAGAGTATGAGGCATTTATTGAAGACATGACGAAAGACAAAGGGTTTGATTTTTTATTAGGTAGTATTCACTTTGTTGATAGATTTGCCTTTGATCATAAGCCTGAACACTGGATTGGAATTAATGTGGATACCATCTATCGCAGGTATTTTGAAGACTCTGTTTCACTGGCAAAAAGTAAACTGTTTGATGGTATTGGTCATCCAGATGCAATAAAGCTATTTGGTCACAGGCCGTCCTTTTCACTCTTGGATTACTACGAAAGTTTGGCAGAAGCGCTTTCAAGCAGCAATATGTATGCCGATCAGAACAGCGGCGTGGCTCGAAGATGTCCGCAGACTTCTTCTTTGGGAATGGAGAACGCATTGCTCCATGTGTTGAAAGAGAAACATGTAAAGATAATTACATCATCCGATGCCCATTGTCCTGAAGATGTGGGCGATAAAATTCGAGAACTGGAAATTTGCGTTGCAAATGCTTAGGAAATGAAGAATTGCACTCGCTGCCACTGAAGGCACAAGCTCTGTACGTGGCAGAGGTATTTCAAAAGATTGCCGATCAAAAAAATATAAAGCTGAAACTAATCAAGAAAACATAGGCGCTTTCAGTTTAACAAAATCATTCCAAAGGCAACAAAATGCCCCGCCATTAGCGGGGTGTTCGTAAGACAGTAAAATAAGCAACAGGCGTGACGAAAGTGGCCGCGCCTGTTTTATGCAAGAATAGCCGCATAGCGACGTAAGGGGTGCAGCCCCTTGTTCGGAACGCAGAGACGCAAAACAGCCCGGGCATTCAGGTGTCCGGGCTGTCGGTCTCGCAGAGCACACATTCGGGGGGTACCCCGTATAGAAGTGCGCCCTTACATCTGTTCGGCAAAGCTGTTATTACCCTCCATAGGGCATTAACAAAATCCTCCAAAACCGTTGCAAATCAATGTTTTTTCGCAGTCTACTCATCTTATCCCATGATACGATTTCACTCGTGTTTACCTTGCCTACGGCACCCCATAAGGGCAAAAACAAGGGAAGGAAAAATTGATAAAACGATATAACAGAGTGTGGCAATCGGGAACTTGTGACATATGTGAGAATGTTGGTTGACACCTGGAAAGAATGGTGGTAGAATTAAGAAAAACCAGAAAGGAGAGCGCACCATGGGCTGGAAAAACCAGGTAATTTATCAGTTGAAAGGCTATGTTCAGGCACCCTACGGGGGAGGTGCGCCCTTTTTTGGGTAAAACTAATTATCATATATACTGAAAGACACCTCCCTTTTTCTAAATCATCACGATTTGAAAGGGAGTATTTTTATGTTCAATATCAAAAAACAAATACGCAATTTTTATATCATCAGCACCTTAAGCAGCTTCCAGATTGCCGGGGCTTCTTGGGTGGCACTGCTGGCAGCTCGTGGTTTTTCCTTGGCAGAGATTGGCATTGCTGAGGGCGTGTTTCACATGGCAAGTCTGCTGTTCGAAATCCCTTCTGGGGTGATCTCAGATGTATTCGGACGAAAAAAGTGCATGATATTGAGTCAATTTATGTTTATTATCTCGGCACTTCTAATGATCCTTTCTAAAGGTTTGCTAGGGATATGTGTCAGTTTGGTTGCCAGTGCCTTTGGTTATAATTTTGCCTCTGGCACACGAGAAGCCTTAGCATACGACAGCCTGAAGGTTGCAGGGCAGGAAGAAAAGTATCTGGCCTATTCCTCCATGGAGTACAGTATCTACCGGATCGGTTCCGCCTGCGCTACTTTGTGTGCAGGACTTGCTCTATATTTGGGCTATCGCCGTGCCAACCTAATAGATATGGTCATGGGAAGCCTTTGTTTGCTATTTTGTCTCCGCTTAAAAGAAGTCGAAGCAGAGCAGCGTCAATTTGATGGAACATTGGGGAAGCGGTTGCTGCGGTGTTTCCGAGAGAGCTTTTATTTCTTAACTCACAATGGCAAGAGTCTTACACTGATGTTGTTCAACGCCTTTTGCGGCAGCATCCCAGTTCTAACGGCCTTTTTCCTCCAAGCGAGGTTAACGGAAAACGGTCTGAGTACTGCCTGGTTAGGGCCTGGTTTATTTGCCATCACCTTAGGCGGTGCAGTAGGAGCGAAAGCAGTTACAATGGTAGCCAGATGGGATTATCGGAAAGTGGCGGTTATGTGTGTGCTCGGTATTGCATGCGGACTGGCACTGAGTCTACATATAAAGCCCCTGGTGATGATCATTGGTGGCTTTATTGGCAATCTCTTCGACGACATGCTGCAGGTGCGAACCGATGCGCTGCTAAATGAACGATTTCCCTCTGCTCAGCGGGCCACACTGCTATCGACATCCTCACTGACTTTTTCACTGATAATGATTCTAATGTCCCCGCTGATGGGATGGCTGCTATCCTAATGAACTGATATACATCTTAATCAACACACAGCCGGAGGCATACGCCTCCGGCTGTCACTACTTTTTGTATTTTATTTCAGGAGATTACTTACCAAAAAGTCTGTAAGCTGCTGATTCCTTTGGGGTATTATTTTAATTTAGCTAAAACTGTCTTATGAACAACGCCCCTTTGGCGGGACTTTTCGGGTTATATTGGCATTACCTATAGAAACCTATTCACTATTCACTCGTCACTAAAAAAAGCCCCGCCTGC
>JAETOP010000236.1 GCA_021771675.1 Oscillospiraceae bacterium
ACAAGGTGGCCGATGGGCTTCAACTGTTCGCCCAGGCCGTGAATATCGAACACCACCACCCGCTTGTCCAGGTCAACGGTGCTTTCATGGCCGAAAATGTCAAGGGAGCCGGTGGTAAACAGCTCCAGAGCCAGGGCGATCCCTCTTGCCTCGCTCTCCGGCTGTTCCAGCAGCATCTCCCGGAGGGCTGTCAATGTGGGTGCAGGGCCACCATGCTTGGCGTTCTCGTACAAATCCCCCGTACAGCGGTCAATGATGGAGTTTTGCTGGGGGCCTACGCCCTTGGGGTCGATGCGCTCCACCAGGGACATGATAAACTGCGACTTCACCACGATGGGGTTGTTCTCGCCGTAGCCGTCCACCATATACATAGCGTTTAAGCGGTCTTTTCCGCCAGCGGCCACCCGGATCACGGAGCCGATATTGCCCATCGCTTCAATGAGGGGGGCGTACTCCCCCTCCGGGTCTGCGATAAGAATATCATCGTCCGTGTTGAGAATGAGGAACGCGATTTCCTCCTTGACACTGAACGACTTGCCGGAGCCGGGGACGCCCAGCCGGAACGACGACTGATTGAGCAGGTTTGCCTTGTTGCACATGATAAGGTTGTGGGAGATGGCGTTCTCCCCGAAGTAGATACCGCCCCTATCCATGATCTCCTGCACCTTAAAGGGCATGAATACGGCAAGGCTCTCGGTGGTCAGGGTGCGGAAGGCGTCGATCTTCCGGGTGCCGATGGGCAGGACGGTGTTCAGGCCGTCGATCTGCTGGTATTTCAAAACGGCCAACTGGCACCGCCCGGACAGGGAGCGTATTTTTTCCGTGTCACTGTCAAGCTGCTGCTTGGTGTCGGCGGTGATGACCAGCGTGAGGACGGCCTGCATCATACGCTGGTCGCGGGTGGTGAGGTCGGCCAGAAATTCCTTGCTCTCCTTGCGCTGCAACTCCATGTCGTAGGGGACGATGGCGGAGAAGTTGTTGTTCTGATTCTGGCGGCGCTGCCAATTTGTTATATTGGTTTCCACCCCCAGCAGGCGGTTCTCCACCTCCCGCACGGCCTCGTCGGTGGGCACGGAGAGAATGTCGATGGACAACATCATATTGCGGTTCAGGTCGGTCAGATTCGCCACGATCTCGTCCTGGATATAGTTGGCGTAGTCCTTCAGGAACAGCACCCGGCAATAGCGGTCGCCCAGCTTCAG
>JAETOP010000237.1 GCA_021771675.1 Oscillospiraceae bacterium
ACCTCCGCAGCGACAACGACATCCAGCGGCTGGTGACGAACCTGTTCAAGAACACCACCCCAAAAGGCTCACAGTCCCAAGACCCGTTTTGGGATCAGGCGGCGCAAATGCTTCTGTTGGCGCTGGTGTTCTATCTCCACTACGAGGCCCCGCCCGATGAACAGAACTTCCCCATGGTCATGGAAATGATACGGGCCGGAGAAGTCCGGGAGGACAACGACGAATTTCAATCGCCGCTGGATGAACTCTTTGACCGCCTGGAAATGCGGAACCCGGAGCATATCGCCCTGAAATACTACCGCAATTACCGCTCCGGCAGCGGCAAGACCCTGAAATCCATCCAAATTACGCTGGTGTCCCGGTTGGAGAAATTCAACCTGGAATCGCTGGCCGGTATGACGCAGACGGATGAGATGGAGCTATGGAGCCTGGGCGAGAGAAAGACGGCCATCTTTGCCGTTATCCCCGACAACGACAGCAGTTTTAACTTCATCGTGGGTATGCTCTACACCCAGCTATTTCAGCAGCTTTACTATCAGGCGGACGTGGTACACGGCGGGCGCTTGCCCGTCCACGTCCACTTCGTCATGGACGAATTTGCGAATGTTGCCTTGCCTGATGAATTTGACAAGCTGTTGGCTACCATGCGGAGCCGGGAGATCTCCGTGAGCATCATCATCCAGAACCTCGCACAGCTAAAGGCCCTCTTTGAAAAACAGTGGGAGAGCATCGTGGGCAACTGCGATGAATTTATCTATCTCGGGGGGAACGAGCAGGCGACCCACGAGTACGTTTCCAAGCTGCTGGGCAAGGAAACCATTGACACGAACACCTACGGACAGTCCAGGGGGCGGAGTGGCAGCTACTCCACCAACTGGCAGTTAGCGGGCCGCGAATTGCTTATGCCGGATGAAGTGCGTATGCTGGACAACCAGTACGCGCTTCTTTTTATCCGTGGGGAGCGGCCCATCCAGGACTTCAAGTACGACATTCTGAAACACCCCAATGTGAAGCTGACCACAGACGGCGGGGCCGAACCGTACCGGCACGGAGAGGACACCCACAGCATCGCATCCATCCAGATCGACCCGGAGCTGCTGAAACAGGCGGCGGAGGTGGAACTGGACGCCGGACAACACCACTTCATTCTTCTCACCGAGGAAGAATTGGAGGAATATATCATCAATCATGGAGGTAACAC
>JAETOP010000238.1 GCA_021771675.1 Oscillospiraceae bacterium
ACCTCCGCAGCGACAACGACATCCAGCGGCTGGTGACGAACCTGTTCAAGAACACCACCCCAAAAGGCTCACAGTCCCAAGACCCGTTTTGGGATCAGGCGGCGCAAATGCTTCTGCTGGCGCTGGTGTTTTATCTCCATTATGAAGCCCCGCCTGATGAACAGAACTTCCCCATGGTCATGGAGATGATACGGGCCGGAGAAGTCCGGGAGGACAACGACGAATTTCAATCGCCGCTGGATGAACTCTTTGACCGCCTGGAAATGCGGAATCCGGAGCATATCGCCCTGAAATACTACCGTAATTACCGCTCCGGCAGCGGCAAGACCCTGAAATCCATCCAGATCACGCTGGTGTCCCGACTGGAGAAATTCAACCTGGAATCGCTGGCCGGTATGACGCAGACGGACGAGATGGAGCTATGGAGTTTGGGCGAGAGAAAGACAGCCATCTTTGCCGTTATCCCCGACAATGACTCCAGCTTTAACTTCATCGTGGGTATGCTCTACACCCAGCTATTTCAGCAGCTTTACTATCAGGCGGACGTGGTACACGGCGGCAGATTGCCCGTCCATGTCCATTTCGTCATGGACGAATTTGCGAATGTTGCCTTGCCTGATGAATTTGACAAGCTGCTGGCTACCATGCGGAGCCGGGAGATCTCCGTGAGCATCATCATCCAGAACCTCGCCCAGCTCAAGGCCCTCTTTGAAAAACAGTGGGAGAGCATTGTGGGCAACTGTGATGAGTTTATCTATCTCGGCGGGAATGAACAGGCGACGCACGAGTATGTTTCCAAGCTGCTGGGGAAAGAAACCATTGACACGAACACCTACGGACAGTCCAGGGGACGGAGCGGCAGCTACTCCACCAACTGGCAGTTAGCGGGCCGTGAATTGCTTATGCCGGATGAAGTGCGTATGCTGGACAACCAGTACGCGCTTCTTTTTATTCGCGGGGAGCGGCCCATCCAGGACTTCAAGTACGACATTTTGAAACACCCCAATGTGAAGCTGACCACAGACGGCGGGGCCGAACCGTATCGGCACGGGGAGGACACCCACAGCATCGCTTCTATCCAGCTTGACCCGGAGCTGCTGAAACAGGCGGCGGAGGTGGAACTGGACGCCGGACAACACCACTTCATTCTTCTCACCGAGGAAGAATTGGAGGAATATATCATCAATCATGGAGGTAACAC
>JAETOP010000125.1 GCA_021771675.1 Oscillospiraceae bacterium
GCAAGACAAGGCAGAGGAACGTAGCCATACTGTATGTATGGCAAGTGACGATAACGCCGTATTGCGTCAATAGACCAAGCTGATATTAAAGATTTTAATCAAGAATTAGTATTATACTCCCAACCGATGACGGATGCTGTTCAGCCACTCACCTCTGTATTTGAAGTACCGGGGCCCGGCTATGCTGCCCTCACTTCCAATACCGCTCCACCTGTTTGGCGAGAGCCTCCGGATCCACTGGCTTTGCGATATGGCCGTTCATGCCGCTTTCCAGGCAGCGCTGGACATCTTCGGGGAATGCGTCGGCGCTCATGGCAATAATGGGAATTTTCTGGGCATCCGGATGAGCCGACTTACGAATGGCTGCGGTTGCCTCATACCCCGTCATTCGGGGCATGCGAAGATCCATCAGGATCAGGTCGTAGAATCCAGCCGGGGAAGCTTCAAACTTTTCGAGGCAATACTTCCCGTCTTCGGCCCATTCCAGCGCCGCACCCAGATCGGAGAGCAGCTCCTTGGCTACCTCCCAGTTGAGTTCATTGTCCTCTGCCAGAAGAATCCGCCGCCCGGTGAATTCCGCTCCCTGCTGCGGGGATTCCTCCTGAGCCTCCTCCTTGTTGATGTACTTGCGCAGATTATAAAACAGGGTGGATTTGAACAGGGGCTTGGAAATAAAGCCGTTGATTCCCGCCTCCCTTGCCTCCGCTTCAAATTCGCTCCAATCATAGGCCGAGATCAGCAGGATCGGCACCTCTTCGTGCAGATGCTCCCGCAGCTTCCTGGCCGTCTGAATGCCGTTCATCCCCGGAAGCTTCCAGTCCAGCAATACGATCTGGTAATCTGCGCCTCTGTTGTGGCGCTCCACTGCCATCTCAATGGCCTTTTCTCCGCTCAGTGTCCACTCTGCATGGATTCCAAAGGTCTTCAGAACCTCTATGGTGGACTCGCATAAGAAGGCATCGTCGTCCACCACCAGCATGTTCCAGGGAGGCAGAACCATGTTCACCTCCGTTACCGGCGCTTTCTCAAAGTCGAAGGTCAGATGGAACTGACTGCCCTTGCCAAGCTGGCTTTGAAGCTGAATAGTCCCTCCCATGGCGTCCACGATGTATTTTGTGATGGTCATGCCCAGGCCGGTGCCTTCAATCTTTTGGGTTCTGGCACTGTCAGCCCGGCTGTAGGCTTCAAATATTTTTTCCTGGAATTCCGGCGACATGCCCATGCCATTATCCGTCACCATAATATGAGTCTGGGCAAAGTTGTCGCCCTTGGGGGAAACCTCCTCCCAAAGGGACAGCTGAATCCTGCCGCCTTCCGGGGTGTATTTTGTGGCGTTGGACAGAAGATTCAGCAGCACCTGATTCAGGCGGACGCCGTCGCAGACCACATTTTCCGTCCTGACCTTGTCAACATGCACTTCAAAGTGCTGCCCCTTTGCATTGATCTGGGGCTGCATAATGCTGACAATTCCGTCAAACAGCTCCTTCAGGGAGATATTTTCCGCCGTCATGGTCATCTTCCCGCTCTCCACCTTGGACATGTCCAGAACGTCGTTAATCAGCCCCAGCAGCTGCTTGCTTGACAGAGCGATTTTGCGCAGACAATTCTTCACCTGCTCCAGGTCGCCAATGTGGGCGGTGGCGATGGCCGTCATACCCACAATGGCGTTCATGGGAGTTCGGATGTCGTGACTCATATTCGCCAGGAATTCGCTTTTGGCCTTGCTGGCCGCAGCCGCCTCGTGGCGGGATTTTTCCAGCTCCTTGATCTGGGCGTTGCTCATTTGGAAATAGCGGGCGAAGATCAGAATCATCAGAGTCAAAACAGACAGGCAGGCCAGCACCGTGAATCTGGTGCGCTGGACATTTAAGGTATCCAGCACATCGTTGATCTGGTTATTCGGCATGATGGAGATCAGGTTCCATTCGGAGTTGGACAGGGGCACGCTGTACAGCTTCTCCTCCTCTCCGCCCACCGAAACAACCGCGCCATAGGTCTGGTTATTTTCCAGTGCCTGGTCAAAATCTTCCATGTGATATGTCAGGTCCTGGGCGCCGGGGTAGGGACTGAGCAGCTCCGGTAACCGCTGAGAATCATCTCCCAGGCACATATTATCATTTTCTATGACAAAGGTGCCGTCATTTCTGACAATGCAGAGGGCCATCATCTGGTCTTCCTCGTCCAGAGAGAGAAACTCAGTGATGTATTCCAGGGGAACCGCCGCCACCAGGCCAGTGCTGGCACCGCCCTGGGGCATGGGATAATTTGCATCCACTCCAAACAGAACCACTTGCTTGCCGTCTTCGTCAGCGCCGATGGCGACCCGCCGTTCTCCGTCCACCAGTGCTTGGGTAAAGGGCTCCGGGTTCAAAGGCTGAATCGGCTTCCCGCTCAGAGTTTCCATGGTGCCGTCAGGGGCGCAGAGGGCGAGATATGCAAACCCCCGGACGTTTGCCCGGTAGGCCAGTTCCTGATACAGGTCCTCCTGCTCCCATTCTTCTGATGAGACCACTGAGACCAAGCCCTCCACCTGGTTAAAGCGCAGTCGGATCACCGACTCAAAATGCTTGGATATTTGCTCGCTTGTGCCGGAGAGATAGATGTTTCCAATTTTATGAAAAGCCTCATGGCTCTTGTTGTTCATATACAATCCCAGGCAGGTGAAGGAAAAAACGCTGAAGATCACAACCCCCACGAAGCTGAGCTTCAAAAAGCGCATGATGGCATTCTTGCTTTGAACCAGTTCCATTGGATTATTCCTCCCCGGAGCGCCGGTAGTCTTCTACCGCCTGGATGAGTCGGTGATAATCCTCCGACAGCCGGGGTGCCATTTCCATGGCTTTTGCGTAATCGTGGTTCTTCATGGCCTGAGTGACCTGGTTGCTGCTTTCGTAGAGGGCGGTAAAGGAAAGGTTCTGGCAGACTCCTTTCAGAGTGTGCACCGCTCGCAGCCCCTCCTCGTAGTTCCCGCTGGCCATGGCAGCTTCAAACTGGGCAAAGCTTTTATCCTCCAGAAATTTCAGCATAAATTTCTCCACCAGCTGTTCCCGGCGCAGTCTGCCCAAAACGCTCTCATAATCCCCCCCGAATTGGAGGTAGCATTCTTTTAGATTCATGATTTTTTCCTCCCGTTATATGCTGCCGCTTTCTTTTTCATCCAGGAAGCGGATGGTCACCTGACCCTTTGGATACTGAGGAGCCCCTGCCGAAGAGGCCACCATGGAGAGCAGTGTCCTGGACTGGCCCGGGCCCCAGAAGCCCGTAACACTCACCGAAGATTGCAGCCACCCCTGCTCGGTCAGTTCCCGGAAGCGCTGACCGATTTCCTCCAGTCTGGCCTGGAAGGTGCTCTTGGCCATACTGCTGAAGACAAGCAGAAATCCGTCGCCCTCATAGCGGATTACAGGGTCGCTTTTCCGGATCAGCGACTGCAGAGTCTCCCCCGTCCGCCGCAGCAACAGGTCGCCGGCCTCCTGCCCGTATGTCTTATTGACCTCTTTGAGCTCATCCACGTCCACCAGGATCGCCGCTGCCACACCCTCATTCTCCTGGATGTATTCCTGAAAATAGCGGCGGTTGTAAACCTGGGTCAGGGGATCCACATACAGAAGCTGCTTATACCCCGGCTGCTGGGAATGCGTCTGCTGTCGGCTCCGGGAGCCCTGCTTGCGATTTGGCTCTTCGTTCCACGCTTGTCCCACATTTTCCAGGGAACGCTTCAGCCGGTCGGAAATCTCCACCAGGCATTGCAGCAGCAGCGGATTGAAGGTGCCGCACTTTCCTGCCTGAATCATCTCTATGGCCACCTCATGAGAGAAGGCCTTTTTATAGCAGCGCTCACTGGTCAGGGCGTCATATACATCGGCCATAGCCACCACCTGAGCGGCAATGGGAACCTCCTCGCCCTTCAGTCCGTCCGGGTATCCTCTGCCGTCATATCGCTCATGGTGCCACCGGCAGATCCCGTAGGCCACCTCCACCAGCTCCGAGCTGGACTGATCGGTGGGAAGATCGGAGAGCATCTCGGCGCCAATCTTTGCATGGGTCTTCATGATCTCAAATTCCTCCGGGGTAAGCCTGCCGGGCTTGTTCAGGATCTCCGCTGGAATGGAGATTTTTCCCACGTCGTGGATGGCGGAGGCGGTGCTGATCAGGGCGATTTTATCCTCGGAGAGGGCATACCGGTCGGTGCACTGGGCCAACTGCCTGAGCAGCAGTTCTGTGATGGCTTTCACATGCTGAATATGGAGGCCGCTTTCTCCGTTCCGGAATTCCACAATATGGGACAGAATGGAGACCATTAGATCATTGTTCTTCTGCTGCTCCAGGAACTGTTCCCGCACCGTTTTTTCCAGGTCATGCTGGCGGGCAAAGAGCAGCAGGGTGTTGGCGATCCGCTTGCGGACGATCATGGGGTCGAAGGGACGGCCGATGTAGTCAAAGGCGCCCAGACTGTAAGCCCGGCTGATGTTCTCCGGCGAGTCGTCGGAGGAGATCATCATCACCACTACCCGGTCGTTCCAATACCGCTGCCTGATATACTCCAGCACCGCAAAGCCATCCTTTTCCGGCATCATAATATCCAGCAGTATGAACCAGAAATCCGTTTCATTTTGGTTCAGGATTTCCATGGCCTGGCGCCCGTTTTCCGCCTCCGTCACCTCATACTGCCCCTCCAAAATATCTGTCAAAAGCACACGGTTCATCTCTGAATCGTCCACAATCAGAACTTTTTGCTTCTCCATGGCTTCCAGGCCTCCTTCCTGCCTTTCTTGCTCAAATTTCTTCTTCCCGTTCCCCAAACAGAGCGTATCCGCACTTTTCCTTCTTTGCACGGTACAGGGCAATATCCGCCTGCTTGTACAGTTCCTCGTAGGACTGCCCCTTGTAGAAGGCCGCTCCCACCGATGCCGTCACCGAGATTTTTTGCCCGCCCTTTTCAAAGACAAGCCGCAGCTTCTTTTCCAGACGGGCCAACACCGGGTGAATGTTGGACTTCCGGGATATGTTCTTCAGGAAGACCATATATTCGTCTCCGCCCAGGCGGCAAATAATGTCCCCAGCCCGGAAGCAGTCCTGTAGCCTTCGGGCCGCTTCCTGCAATATCCAGTCTCCCACCGGATGGCCGAATTGATCGTTGACCTCCTTGAAGTGATCCAAATCCAGCAGGATCATCGCTGCGTTTTCTGATTCCTTTGTCTTTTCTAGCGCCTCAAGAATCAGCCTTCTCCCGCCCAGTCGGTTATACACCTGGGTCAGAGGATCCGTCACGGACTCCCGCTGAGCGGTTTCCAGCATCTGCTCTTTGTTGCTTAGCTCTGTAATATCCATTCTTTGCAGCAGTACATAGGCCTTCGACTGATGGAAGGGCCTGCAGGTCAGGCGTTTCTTCCGGATTTCCCCATTCTCCTCAATGACATTTTCCTCGAAGGCGTATTCCGGCTCGGTTTCCAAGGTCTTAAAAATACATTCCGGATTCATCAGCTTCTTGACCTGATTCCGTTCTTCCTCCACGACAAACCGGTCAACGTACTCTTCCATTGCCTGGGTATAGCAATACCCTTCCTTGGGCGGCATTCCCTTGGCTCCCTCATCGCCGACGACACGGAAGAAATAGCCTGTTTTCAAATCCACACAATAGCAGTAATCCACCGTCTCCCGCAGATAGGATTCCAAAATCGGATACAGGCCTTCCTTCCGATCCATCATTTCCAGCACCAGATAGGCCCTTGTATTGGACAGGGAGGAGGGCAGGATAAATACCTTTATCCAGCAGTATTTGTGATGCGCCGAGTCCAGAAGCAGGGTAATGGATCGCTTGCGCTGATCCCTTGCGCATCTGTGCATGTTTTCGCAGGTCAAAAACGCCCGGGCCTTTGCCCTTTCGGAGGAATCGATATTTTGCTCGCACAGCTGATCCACAAGCTCCGGCAGAGGGATGTTCTCCTGCTCTGCGAAACAAGGGGTGCGTTTTAAGTCCCGCTTCAGCACCTGCAGCCGGCCGCTGTGGGCATCCCACTCATAGATCACAGAGCGTGGGTGGATGATGGAGTAGAGTACATCCTCCTTTTCCGCCTTCAGGGCCTTCAGCTGCTGCTCGTTCTGAATATCCTGCACCACAAACATCAGCTCATTGACTCCATTAATGGGCACCGGATACAGTGTCCCTCTGACCCAGGAATAGTTTCCAAAGTCGTCCTTTCTTCTGAAATCCACGCTGCGGGAGCCATTGCCGGCAATGATCGCCTCCATGGATTCCCTGGAGAACAGGCTGTGTACCGCTTCCAGCTCTGCCGGAGGGACACGCTGGTCAATAATCGTGTCAATGTCCCAGCTGTCCTCAATGGACAGCGCCGGCCTGCGCCCATAGGCCACCGGGTGGAAGGTCCTGGCAGCTCTGTCCACAAAAAAAATATCCTCATAGGCCTTGACCAGGTACCTGCTGCAAAGGCTCATTTTATAGTTGTCCACAATGTGATGGGTCTCATCTTCCTGGTTGTGGCCCGCCAGCTTATCCGTAATGTCCCGGTGCATCCCCAGCATCCCGGTCGCCCCTGTCTCCTTAGAAGAGAACAGTGTGGCGTCACACCGAACCACCGTCATTCCCCGATGGGGGTGATTCCAGATGTATTCCACTTCCACAGCCTGTCCTGTGGCGACCAGCTGGCTTATGGCATTGTCCACGTAGGACCGATATACCGGCTCGATCCGGCTGCGCCAGTGTTGATACAGCTCCTCCGGCTTTGTTTCCGGCTCTGCGCCCAAAATGGCGTACATATTTGCATCGCCGAACATCTGCGGCGGTTGGCCGGGAAGGGTCTCAATCCGCCAAATGCCCACGTTAATGTCTTCCAGAATTTTCTTCTGCTCATTTTCGTTCATAATATGTCGATAATCCGCTTTACCCACGGTGAAGTCCCTCCTCGCTGTTCACATCAGCAGCCTGCTGATGCTCCATTGGCTCTGGCGCAGCGGCTGCCCGGTATTATCCGGCAGACTCTAGCGGCGCAGCTGCCCATCGGAAAGGGGGAAGCCTCTGCGCAGCAGTCATGCGCCGCGCCTTTCTCCCATGGCAACTGCCTGGGAGGGCTTCCTTAATTTTACCCGTCAGATAGAATATCATGGAATGATGTTTTTCGTCAAGAGCTTTCTATGGCTGCTTGGATACAAAAGCGGCGCTTTTCGGTTTATATACAATAAGGCAACACCGCACAATAGGAGCTGCGGGTTTCGGCGGATCTTTTGTACCTACTCTTCAGTTTGGAAAAAGGGAAATACACAAAGTATTCCGCCTTTTGGGGACTTTGATTGGGCACAAAATCTCTCGCCGAGAACCCTTGTCCTATTATGTGGTATTGCCATAAATCTTTCAAAAGTGTGACAACATCACAGAAGCGCAAAGCAATTTGGGGTATCATACAGTCACAAAGAAAAAAGGAGGACAGTCATATGTCTGCTATCGTTATCAACAAAGAAAATTTCCAAACGGAAGTGATGCGTTCCGGGAAGCCCGTTCTGCTGGATTTCTGGGCAAGCTGGTGCGGCCCGTGCCGTATGGTCAGTCCTGTTTTGGATGAGATCGCTGAAGAGCGCCAGGACATCAAAGTGGGCAAGATTAACGTAGACGAGCAGCCGGAGCTGGCGGCCCGGTTCGGCGTCATGAGCATTCCCACGCTGGTGGTGATGAAGGATGGCCGCATAGTGAATCAGATGGTGGGAGCCAGGCCCAAGGCCCAGATTTTGTCCATGCTGTAAGGGGGCAGATAAAAAATGAAGGTTGTCATTGTAGGCGGAGTAGCCGGGGGCGCTACTGCGGCGGCCCGCATCCGCAGACTGGACGAACAGGCGGAAATTGTGGTGTATGAGCGCTCCGGATATATCTCCTACGCCAACTGCGGCCTGCCCTATTACATTGGCGGCGTGATTGAGAACCCTCAGGATTTGACCCTCCAGACGCCGGAGAGCTTCTTTTCCCGGTTCCGGGTGAACATAAAGGTGCGCCACGAGGTCACAGCCATCCATCCCCAACGGAAGACGGTCTGCGTCACCAATTTGCAGACCGGAGAGGAATTTGAGGAGCACTACGACAAGCTGCTCCTGGCCCCTGGCGCCAAGCCCACCCAGCCCAGGCTCCCGGGAGTGGGTCTGGAGAAGCTCTTTACCCTGCGCACCGTGGAGGATACCTTCCGCATCAAGGAGTTTATTCAAAAGAATCTCCCCAAATCCGCCGTGCTGGCGGGGGGCGGCTTCATCGGTCTGGAGCTGGCGGAGAATCTGCGGGAGCTGGGGATGGAGGTCACCATTGTCCAGCGTCCCAGGCAGCTGATGAATCCCTTTGACCCGGATATGGCCGCCTTCATCCATGCGCAGGTGCGTAAGCACGGCGTCAGGCTGGCTCTGGGGCACACCGTGGAGGGCTTCCAGGAAAAGAACGGCGGTGTGGATGTGTTGCTGAAGGAGGGTGCCTGCCTCCATGCCGATATGGTGATTCTGGCCATCGGCGTCACGCCGGATTCCTCCCTTGCCAAGGAGGCGGGGCTGGAACTGGGAATCAAGGGAAGCATTCTGGTCAATGACCGGATGGAGACCTCCATTCCCGACATTTATGCCGTGGGAGATGCGGTGCAGGTGAAGCATTTCGTCACCGGGCAGGATGCCCTGATCTCCCTGGCCGGCCCAGCCAACAGGCAGGGGCGCATTGCGGCGGACAACATCTGCGGCGGCGACAGCCGGTACTTGGGCTCCCAGGGCAGCTCCATTATCAAGGTTTTCCAGATGACGGCGGCTACCACCGGAATCAATGAAACCGGCGCAAAAAAGGCCGGACTGGATGTGGACAAGGTGATCCTCTCCCCCATGAGCCATGCAGGCTACTATCCCGGCGGCAGGGTGATGACCATGAAGGTGGTCTATGAGAAGGGGACAGGGCGTCTGCTGGGTGCCCAGATCGTGGGCTTCGAGGGAGTGGACAAACGCATTGATGTGCTTGCCACCGCCATCCACGCTGGGATGAAGGCCCAATCGCTGAAGGATTTGGATTTGGCTTACGCACCGCCCTTCTCCTCCGCCAGGGATCCGGTGAATATAGCGGGACTCCTGATCGACAACATTGCAAAAGGCGTTTTGAAGCAGTGGCATTTGGAGGACGAGCCCTCCCTGCCCAGGGATGGCAGCGTGACCCTGCTGGATGTTAGAACAGAAGGGGAGTACAGCCGTGGACACCTTAGGGGATTTATCAACATCCCGGTGGATCATCTGCGGGAGCACTTAGGCGAGCTGGACAGGGACAGACCGGTATATGTCATCTGCCAGAGTGGTCTGCGCAGCTACATTGCCTGCCGCATTTTGGAGGGAGCGGGCCTTGAAGCCTTCAATTTCTCCGGCGGCTTCCGGTTCTACGATGCGGTGACAAACGATCGCGGCCTGACCCAGCAGGCCGCTCCCTGCGGCATGGATAAATCATAAGGAAAAAGGGCATTCTCTTCATGGATGAGAATGTCCTTTCTTGCCCGCTTGACAAATTGCAATTTGGCGGCGAGTCGCCGCAGCCAATTTCGCACGGGGATGGTCTGTAATCGTTACCCCATTATAAGCCCGGTAACGCTTTTGCAGCACGTTGTTGGTTGTTGTGGTGCGGGAGCGCCCAAGGCTCCTGTGTAGGGGGAGCTGTCAGCCGAACAGGCTGACTGAGGGACTGCCGCAGTACAGCCCTGCCTTTTCGCCCAACTTGATGCGAATTCGTAACATTTTACCGCACAGTCCCTCAGTCACGGCTACGCCGTGCCAGGAAAGCTGCGGCTTTCCCCGGTGGCGGCTCTGACAGCCCACTTACGCTGTCATTCACTACCGCCACTGCGCTTCGCTTACCCCTTGCACAGGGGAGCCTCCCTCAGAAGCCTTTCCCCTTCACCACTCAACATTCTGCCCAGAAAGCGTTACCGGGCTGAGTTCGGGGGTAACGATTACACACTCGCCCCGTGCGAATTGTCAGCGGCGACTCGCCGCCA
>JAETOP010000239.1 GCA_021771675.1 Oscillospiraceae bacterium
CCGTTGTTGCTTTTGGCAATCTGGTTTTCCAGCATTTCCACATACTCGGCCCGGATACTGTCAAACTCGTCATGCCTCGGGGCGATATTCACGGTGTACTTGCTTTCAGGCCGGGAACGGTGGTTGATGAAGGAGAGCTGGAAGGGCAGGGCGCTGTCAAAGTAGTTCAGGAAGGAGCTCCACCCGTCAAAGATGGCCGACTGATCTTCGGCCTGCGCGAGCTGGTAGTTGATGTCCTCAAACTCCACCGTCTTTGTGTAAACGCCGTTGTTTAAGCGGCACACGCCATCCCGGAACATTTCCCGGAATGGGATTGTCTGCTGTGCGGTCTGCGGCCCCGCCTGTTTCCGGCTTTTATCGCCCGCCCGCTTGGGCGCGGCCTGTTTTGCCTCTTTTCCTTTTCGCAATCCTTGTACCTCCTTTCGGTGTGTCCTCCGGCTTCGGGCCAACTTGGCCCGAAGCGCCGGGGCCGCTCCATGCGGCATAGAAATTTTCAGTCTTGTAGGGCCGGACTTGGGGCCAGAGGAACCGGGCCCGGATATAGTTTCGCAGTATCTTTTCAAAGGGGAGGCCGTCACGCTCGAACATGGCAAAGAAGAAAAACGGGAGCATGAGGCCAATCATCAGAAACAGCGCGGGGCTGCTGCCGATAACGGGACGGATCAGCAGATAGACGGGGATTCCCACCGCCGCCGCGCCCGAGAAACAAATAAGCTGGCGCTTCGTCAGGTTGAAGGCCAGCTTGGTCTTTACTTTGGATAAATCTTTCGGAACCTGCACATAGGGCAAAGCTCAAAACCTCCTTTCATCACCTCGGGCCAACTTGGCCCGAAGCGGTTATCGTGTTTCGTCCCGGGCCGCGTCCTGTCGGACAGCGGGCCGGGCGTTTTCCCTCCCCCGTGTCCGCACCCTCCAATATGCGGGGTTGTGCTCCCGGAGGGATTGGTTGATGTTTTCTTCAAACGCCTCCTTGTTTCTGATCCGGTCGGGGATTTTCCAGAGCCGCTTATCCAGCAGTTCCCGGAAAACGACTTCCTCCTGTGTATCTTCCTCAAAGCAGAGATAGCCGCCCTGCCGGAACCCGCATTTCTTTGCGGCGGGGGAGAGAAAAGCCGCCACTTCCTTTGAAACCATTGTCCCGCCGTGGCTGGCGGTGCT
>JAETOP010000126.1 GCA_021771675.1 Oscillospiraceae bacterium
GCAAGACAAGGCAGAGGAACGTAGCCATACTGTATGTATGGCAAGTGACGATAACGCCGTATTGCGTCAATAGACCAAGCTGATATTAAAGATTTTAATCAAGAATTAGTATTATAAGGGCTAGAAAAATCGGCCAGTTCCAACGGGAGCTGACCGATGTGTTTTATTCTTTGTTTCGCCGCAAAAACGACACCGGGCGGAGTTCGGGGTGACGATTACAGACCATTCCCGTGCGAATTATCGGCGGGCATTGCCCGCCAGCTGCCAGAAGGCCACGGCGCTGGCGGCTGCCACATTCAGGGAGTCTACCCCGTGGGACATGGGGATTTTCACGGTATAGTCACAGCGGGCAATGGTCTGGCGGGCCAGGCCGTCCCCCTCGGTGCCCAGAACGATGGCCAGTTTCTCCTCCTGGGCCAGGGCGGGATGGTCGATGGAAACGCTGTCGTCGGTCAGGGCCATGGCGGCGGTTTTGAAGCCCAGAGCGTGGAGGGAGTCCAGCCAGTCCTGGCCCAGATAGGCCCAGGGCACCTGGAACACCGTGCCCATGCTCACCCGGGCGCAGCGGCGGTAGAGGGGATCGGTGCAGGCGGGAGTGAGCAGCACCGCCTCCATGCCCAGGGCGGCGGCGCTGCGGAAAATAGCCCCCAGGTTGGTGGGATTCATCACATCCTCCAGCACCGCCACCCGGTGGGCGCCCTTCAGGATCTCCTCCGGCGCCTTCAGGGGCGGCCGGTACATGGCGCAGAGCATCCCCCGGGTAAGCTGGAAGCCGGTGAGCTGGGTCAGCACTGGCAGGGGCGCAGTGAACACCGGCACATCCCCGCAGGCTTCGATGGCCAACCTGGCCTCGGCGTTGCAGTGGCTCCGCTCCACCAGCAGCGACACCGGACGGCACCCGGCGGCCAGAGCCCGCTGAATCACCTTGGGGCTCTCGGCGATAAACATCCCCTTCTTCGGCTCAAAGCGGTTCAGCAGCTGGGCTTCGGTAAGCCGGGCAAACACGTCCAGCTCCGGGGCGTGAAAATCGGTAATCTCAATAAACTCATTCATCCGAGGCTTCTCCCTGGTCGGATAGCCCGGTTTCCTCTGGCACCGTCTCAGACGGCGCCCTTTCCTCCGTTGGCGGTTCCGTGGCGGAAGTCTCCTCCGGCGCTTTCTGCGCCGGAGTCAGCTCGGCATCCGCCTCCCCGCCGGTACGAATCTGGGCCCAGCCGGAAACATCGCACTGACCCATGCTGTTGCTGCCGGTGGATACCAGCGTGCCGTCCGCCCGGAGGCCCAGGGTGTGATCCTTTCCGCAGACAATCTCCACAATCTCCGTCCAGCCGGAAACATCGCAGGCCCCGTAGAGCAGGAACCCGGTGGCCACCACGGTGCCGTCCGCCTTCAGACCCACGGTGTGGTCGAAGCCGCCGTCGATGGTCACAATATCCCGCCACTCCGAGACATTGCACTTCCCGTTTCCGTTGGCCCCCACCGCCACCACCGTGCCGTTGCTCCGCAGACCGATGGTATGGTCATACCCGGCGGCGATGGAAGTAATATTGACCCATTCCGAGATGTCGCACTGGCCGCTGGCGTTGTCGCCCACCGCCACCACCGTGCCGTCGGCCCGGAGGCCTACGGTGTGATAGCCTCCGGCGGCAATGGCGATGATGTCCTTCCAGCTGCCCACATCACACTGGCCGTCCTTGTTATATCCCACGGCTACCACGGTACCATCCGACTTCAAACCCACCGTGTGGTTGGAACCGGCGGACACAGAAACCAGGTCCGTCCAGTCACCCACATCACACTGGCCGTACTTGTTATACCCCACCGCCACGGCGGTGCCGTCGGCTTTCAAGCCCACCAGATGGTTGTCTCCGGCAGCCAGGGCGAAAATATCCCGCCAGGTGCTGCTGCCTTCCGCCCCGTCCTTGCAGGAACCCGCAAGAATCACGGTGCCGTTTTCCCGCACCCCGGCGGACAGGGTGCTTCCGGCGGCAATGGCCTTTCGCTGATGGGCAGAGTCCCGGACGGCGTCACGGAACATGCGGCTGCTGCGTACATCCAGCACCTTCCGGGCCGCATCCTGATAATCTCCCAGGCCCAGGAACAGCGCCTCGGCCCTGTCAAAATCTCCGGCCTCATAGAGCTGCTCCGCCCAGATGTAATTCGTCTCCAGCGCCCGCTGGGGGGCATCCTCAAAATCTCCCAGCTGAGTAAATCTCTCGGCGGCCCCGGCGTAATCTCCCGCCGCCAGCAGTTCCTCCGCCTGACTGTAGAGCAGCTGGGAACGGGTCTGCCGCACCAGCTCCAACCGGTCGGCGGAGTCCCGGTAGTCTCCCAGGGAGAGGTACGCCTCCTCCGCCCCGTCGTAGTCCCCTTCCTGGAACTGCTGACCCGCATAGTCGTATTGGGCCTCCAGAGCCAGGTCGACGGAATCCTTATACCCATCCAGGGACTGGAACAGAGCAATGGCATCCTGGTAGGCCCCCGCCTTGCACAGCTCGACGGCATTGGCATAGCCCATCTCCAGCTGCACATCCTTCACCCGCTGGGGGGCGTCGGCGTAATTTCCCAGGGCGGAGAAGCCCTCCTCGGCCTGGGCGTAGTGCCCGGCCTCCAGATTGGCCTCGGCCCGGGCGTAGCGCACCTGTTTCACCCGGTCCCGGGCATCGGAGTAGGTGGTCAGCGCCTCAAAGGCCGCCTCGGCCTCGTCAAATCTGCCCATGGCAAGCAGCGCCTCGGCGGCAGCATAGCGGGTGGCCTGCACCCGCTGGTCGGCATCGGAGAAGCCCTCCAGTGCGTGGAAGGCGGCAGCGGCCTCGTCATATTTTCCCTGGGCCAGCAGCTCCTCTGCCCGGGCGTAGCGCACATCAGAAATCCGCTGCTGGGCGTCGCCGTAATCCCCCAGGGCCTTGAAGGCGGAAACGGCCTCCTCGAACCGGCCCTGGTTCAGCAGCTCCTCTGCCAGGGCATATTTTGCCCCCAGAACCTGCTCCCGGGCATCGCCGTAATCTCCCAAGTCCTCAAACATGGACAGCGCATCCTCCGTCCGGCCCTGCTCCAGCAGCCGCTGTGCCTGGGCGTAGTGGTTGCCCGGCACAATCACCCGGGCAATCATGGCCCACAGCAGCAGAGCCAATACGGCCAGCCCCAGCAGGAGGCTGACCAGCCGGGTCTTGTTTTCGTTTTTCAGTTTTTCCAAAATTTCATTCATAAATAAGCCCTTCTCTAGGTCAGGTAGAATACATCCATCAGATCCCGCATGGCGTAATAGTTGTCCAGCTGCCGCCAGCCGTTGTTGACATTGGGGGTTTCCAGATTAAATTTCATGGTGGTATTGGGCAGAGCCTCCCGCAGCCGCTGGGGCGCATCGGAGCAGGGCAGCCCGTAGCTCCCTTCAATGCCGCTCCACCAGAGATTTTTCAGCCAGGTCATCTGCAAAATGGGCCCGGGGTCGCCGTAGGTATTGCCCAGGTTCAGATCCTCCAGCGCAGTGCAGCCCAGCAGCGGGGAATAGTCGGTGATCTTGGTGGTGAATATCTCCAGGAATACCAGATTTTTAAGTCCCGCCAGCGGTGAAATGTCGGTGATGGCGGTCTCCACAATGATGAGATATTTCAGATTGGGCATGTAGCGAACCCACTCGCAGGTCTTCACCTGGGTCATGTGGCCGATGTCGATGGCCTCCATATCCGTGCAGTAGCGCAGGGGGTACAAATCCTCCTCTACCACCACCATGTCCTGCTGATATTTGAAGGGGTAGAACCACTTGGCGTCGGTGCGGATGTCCACATCCTTGATTCGCACGGACCAGACGAAGCGAATGTCCTCATATTTCCGGTTCAGAGCGTCCATGGTCTCGTTGTCCAGGCCGCAGCCGCACATAATGACCCGCTTCAGGCCCCAGAAGCAGGGCAGGAACTGCTCCACTGTCTGAGCGTCTTCCACCTGCCAGCCGGAAATATCCAGCTCCTGGGCATCCGTCCGGAAGGCCAAGTCTCCAAAATGAATTTCCCAGAGGAAATGAACCTGGGGATACGCCTGGGCGAGCCGGAGCACCTGGCTGTCTTCCAGAGGGCAGCCCAGCAGATTCACCTGGGTCAGATTGGGCATACGGGATACCAGCCGGGCGATCTCCTCCCCGGCCAGCTTCTGACCATGGAGATCCAGGGTTTCGGCGGCGCTGTCCACTGTGGCGTCCCCCACCGGGATGGGCCAGCGGAAGAAAACGTCGGGGAAGGCGGCGGCAAGATCGTCCATCTCCGCCTCTGTGGGAGCGGAGATCGTGAACTCCACCCGGGTGAGCCGGGGCAGGTAGGAAAGAAGTTCTGCCTGGGCGGCATCGGCGCCGGACAGAGTGACGGTCTGGGCATCGTTGGGATACTCTCTGCCACCCAAAAGGACGCTGTAGCGCACCTGGCACTGGGGGTGCCGGGCCTGGAAATCCATCAGGCGGTCATAGTCCCGGCAGCCTGTGGCATCCAGGAAGGTCAAATTCTCCATCAGTTCCAGCGCCTCCCAGTCCGAAGGGGAGGGGTTGAGCAGCGTGACTTGGGAGGCATCGGAGGCCACAGAGCCGCTTTGCAGCGGGACGTCCCAGAGGATTTCCCGGCCGGGGAAGGCCTGGGTCAGCTTCTCAAAATCGGAAAGGGAAATTGTCTCTCCCCGCAGATCCAGCCGGGAGTTTCCCTTCTCCCGGATGCCCCCGGCCACCCAGGTATACCGGGTGAACAGCGCCACGCACAGCCCGGCGGTAACAGATGCCAGCAGCACAATCAGCACCGCCAGCACCACCAAAACAGGCTGCTTTTTTTTCTTTGTCAAAGAGCGTTCCTCCTTCCGGTGCGCCAGCAGTCATTCGCTGTGTTTTTGCATTTGCTTGATGTGGTAATGGAGTAAATTGGCGGCGAGTCGCCGCAGACAATTTCGTCGCACAGGGCTGGGAGGGAATCTTTTTTTCCCTAACCCGACCGGTAATTTTGCGGCAGCACGTTGAATGGAACCAGGGGATGGTCTGAGGAAGGCTCCCGAAGTGTAAGGGAAGCCTTTGGCGCCGTAAGCGCCAGTGGAACCAACAAGGCTCCCTAAAGCCGCAAGCTGGCCGGCGGGGTCATGACCCCGCCCTACGGGCACATTCCACCATATACGTTTATTTTACCATATTTGACCCGGTTGTCAATCGGGCAAAGAGGCAGGGATGATTCCAGTTTTGGCAAAAAAGGGGCGGCGGAGAAAATTTTCCCTTGCGTACTATCCCATTGGAGGGTATAATGATTCTCAAATATCAGAAGGGAAGACAGAACATGAAAGTCCAGCTGCAAGACCTGACGAAAATATTCCCCAGCCGCAAAAAAGGCGGGGCAGACACCGTTGCGGTAAACAAGTTCAATTTTGAGATTCCCGACGGCAAGCTCATCGGCCTGCTGGGCCCCTCCGGCTGCGGCAAAAGCACCACCCTGTACATGATCTCCGGCCTGCAAAAGCCCACCTCCGGCCGCATCTTCTTCGGCGAGGAGGATGTGACTGACCTTCCGGCGGAGAAGCGGGGGGTAGGTCTGGTGTTCCAGAACTACGCCCTGTACCCCCACCTGACGGTGGAGCAGAACATCCGCTTCCCCCTGGAAAATTTGAAGGGACCGGACAAGCTCTCAAAAGAGGAGATGAACCGCCGGGTCTTGGAGGCCGCCGCCCTGGTGCAGATCGACGCTCTTTTGGAGCGCAAGCCCAATGAGCTCTCCGGCGGCCAGCAGCAGCGGGTGGCCATCGCCCGGGCTCTGGTGAAAATGCCCCGGGTGCTGCTGCTGGACGAGCCCCTCAGCAACCTGGACGCCCGGCTCCGGCTGCAAACCCGGGAGGAAATCCGCCGGATTCAGAAGAAAACCGGCATCACCACTGTGTTCGTCACCCATGACCAGGAGGAAGCCATGAGCATCTCCGACTGCATCGTGGTGATGAAGGACGGAGTGGTGAACCAAATCGGCAAGCCCCAGCAGGTCTATGACGATCCCTGCAATCTCTTCGTGGCCAAATTCCTGGGCACGCCTCCCATCAACGTCTTTGACGGCCGCATCTCCGGCGGGAAGCTGCTGCTGGGGGCCGACGCGGTGCTGGAGCTGTCCGGTGCACAGGACCGGGAGGTGGTGGTGGGCATCCGCCCCGAGGGCTTTATTCCCGATGAGCAGGGCCCCCTGTGCTGTGGCATGGTAAATGTGGAGGTGATGGGCCGGGATATGAGCGTCATCAGCACCCACCCGGCTTTCCAGGGCAGCACCATCCGCTCCATCATCGCCTCCGACGCCGGTGTAAACCGGGAGGCGCAAACCATTCGCTTTCGCTTAAAGCCCGGCAAGGTGCTGCTCTTTGACCCGGTAACCCAGGAGCGCATCCCCTTCCAGGTGAAATAAGGAGGCGGCCATGGAATACAAAAGCAAAAAGGGCTGGCTCTACCTGCTGCCCGCCGGCGTGTTTCTGGGGGTATTCATGGTGTATCCCCTCATCGACGTGTTCGTCTACTCTGTAGAGGAGGGGTTTAATTTCGCCTCCCAGACCTATTCCGGCGTGGGGCTTTTCAATTTCTCCTATGTGCTCCACGACCCCTATTTCCTCCAGGCCCTGAAAAACACCTTTATTCTGGTCATCATCACCGTACCCCTGTCCACGGGGCTGGCGCTGCTGATCTCCCTGGCCCTCAGCTCCATCCGGAAGCTGAAGGATTTGTTCCAGACCCTTTTCTTCCTGCCCTATGTGACCAATACGCTGGCGGTGGGCCTGGTATTCATGATTCTTTTTAAGAAGACCCCCTATTCTGACGGCCTGGTGAATCTGCTTCTTGGCGTTTTCGGGATGGCCCCGGTGGACTTCATCGACGGCCCCTACTGGGCGAAGATGTTCGTGCTGTGCTTCTACACGGTGTGGATTGTCATGCCCTTCAAGATTCTGATTCTCACCAGCGCCCTGGCCTCGGTAAATGAGACTTACTACAACGCCGCCCGGGTGGACGGCACCTCCCGGCTGCGGATGTTCGTGAGAATCACCCTGCCCATGATCTCCCCCTCCATTTTTTATCTCATCATCACCGGCTTCATCGGGGCCTTCAAGGCCTACAGCGACGCTGTGGCCCTGTTCGGCGTGAACCTGAACAATGCCCAGATGAACACCATTGTGGGCTATGTCTACGACATGCTCTACGGCAATTCCGGCGGCTACCCCTCCTACGCCTCCGCCGCTGCCATCATCCTGTTTGCCATCGTGCTGACCATCACCTGCATCAATCTGCTGGTGAGCAAAAAGCACGTGCATTATGTGTGAGGTGCCCTATGGAAAAGAAACATAGACGTTTGGGCGAGGAGATACGCAAGGGAGCGGTATACGCCCTGCTGGTCTTCTGGGCGCTGATGGTGCTCTTCCCCTTCTACTGGATGCTGCTGACCTCGGTGAAGAGCTACGGCAGCTACAACGCCGAGTATATCCCCAAGCTCTTCACCCTGAGCCCCACGCTGCAAAACTACCTGGATGCCTTCCGGGCCGTGCCCCTGGGGCGGTACTTCCTTAACACCATCGTCTTCACCCTGATTACCACCGCACTCATGCTGGTGGTGACGGTGCTGGCGGCCTTCGCCTTCGCCCGGCTGGACTTTCCGGGGAAGGATTTGGCCTTTACAGTCTTCCTTTCTCTGATGATGATTCCCAGCGAGCTGGTGGTGATCACCAACTACGTCACCATCACCAACGCAGACCTGCGCAACACTTTCCTGGGGCTGATCCTGCCCTCGGTGACCTCGGTGTTCTACATCTATCTGCTGAAGGAGAATTTCTCCCAGATTCCGGATGAATTGTATTACGCCGCCAAGGTGGACGGCACGTCGGATCTCAAATACCTGTGGAAGGTGATGATCCCCATCTGCCAGCCCACCATCGTCACCGTGACCATTCTCAAGGTGATCGAGTGCTGGAACAGCTACGTCTGGCCCCGGCTGGTGACCACCGACCCCAATCATTTTCTGGTGTCCAACGGCATCCAGGAGATTCGGGAGAACGGCTTCGGCCGGGAGAATATCCCCGCCATGATGGCGGCGGTGGTGGTGATCTCCCTGCCCCTGATTGTGCTGTTTCTGATCTTCCACAAGAAAATCATGGCCGGAGTGGCCAGGGGAGGCACCAAGGGATGAAAAAGCTAATACTTGCCCTGCTGGCGGCGCTGTCGCTGCTTCTTGCCGGATGCCATGGCGCCCGGGAGCAGCAGACCTTCCAGCTTCCGGCGGACTTCGACACCTCCCGGCAGTATGAAATCACCTTCTGGGCGAAAAACGACACCAACGTGACCCAGGCGGAGATTTACAAAAAGGCCATTGCCGATTTCCAGGAAATCTACCCCAACATCACCGTGAACATGCGCCTCTACACCGACTACAGCCGGATTTACAACGATGTGATCACCAACATCGCAACCTCCACCACTCCCAATGTGTGCATCACCTACCCCGACCACATCGCTACCTACCTCACCGGCGAGAACATCGTGGTGCCCCTGGACAGTCTGCTCACCGATGAACGCTACGGCCTGGGAGGCAGCCAGGTGGACTTTGACGCTCCAAAGAAGGATGAAATTGTTCCAGAATTTCTGGAAGAGTGCAGCTTCTCCGGCCACTACTACGCCCTGCCCTATATGCGCTCCACGGAGGCGTGTTATGTAAATAAAACCTATGTGGAAAAGCTGGGCTTTGAGCTGCCGGAGGTACTGACCTGGGACTTTGTGTGGCAGGTCAGCGAGGCGGCCATGGAGAAAAACGAGGACGGAACCTATCTCGTCAACGGCCAGAAGGTGCTGATTCCCTTCATCTACAAATCCACCGACAATATGATGATTCAGATGCTCCACCAGCTGGACGCCGGGTACTCCGACCAGAACGGGAACATCCGGATTTTCAACGACACCACCAAACAAGTGCTACAGACCATTGCGGTTCACGCCAAAAACGAAGCCTTCTCCACCTTCAAGATTTCCAGCTACCCGGCCAATTTCCTCAACGCCGGGCAGTGCATCTTCGCCGTGGACTCCACCGCCGGCGCCACCTGGATGGGAAGCAAGGCTCCCCTGCTGGACATCAGCGCCGATGCCCTGGTGGAATTTGAGACGGCGGTGCTGCCGGTGCCCCAGTTCGACACCGAAAACATCAGCATGATCTCCCAGGGCCCCTCCATGTGTCTGTTCAACAAGGAGGACCCCCAGGAGGTGCTGGCCTCGTGGCTGTTCATGCAGTATCTGCTGACCAACCAGGTGCAGATCAGCTACTCCTGCACGGAAGGGTATGTGCCCGTCACCGCCAAGGCCCAGAGAAGCGATGAATATCAGCACTACCTTTCCCAGGAGGGAGCGGACGGCGTGGAGCACTACAGCGTGAAGCTCCAGGCCGCAAAGCTCTTGCTGGGGAATCTGGATCGAACCTTTGTCACCCCGGTGTTCAACGGCTCGGCCTCCCTGCGCTCTGCGGCGGGAGAGCTGATCGAGACGGTGGTGAAGTCCATCCGGCGGAAGCAATCGGTGGATGACGCCTTCCTCCAAAAGCTCTATTCCGACACCGCTTCCTTGTACCGGCTGGATCAGATCACAGGTCAGCAAAGTGCCGGCGACCTGGGCCCTCTCCCGGGAGCCGCCGTGGCTTTGCTTGCCGCCCTGGCTCTGTGCTGGGTGGGCATTATTGGGTATCTTATTAGCGAAAAGCTGAAAAAGAAGAAGATATAAGACATGGGATAATTGGGAGTTGGAGAGGACTTTGTCCGCTAGACAAATTGTAATTTGAAGCGCAGGGCGCTTCACCCCAATGCGCACGGGGATGGTCGGTAATCGTTACCCCCGAACTCAGCCCGGTAACGCTTTCTGGGCAGAATGTTGAGTGGTGG
>JAETOP010000240.1 GCA_021771675.1 Oscillospiraceae bacterium
TCAGAAGGGCCGCCGCCACGGATTTTGTTATGGATTTCTTCTTTCCGGAAAAGAATTTATTGTCTTTCCACAGCGCAAAGGCACAGTCCCGGTTATCACAAAAGAATCCTTTTTTGCCTTCATATACGGTTCCGCCGCAGCGGGGGCAGGTGCCGACAGCCTCACCTCCGTTTCTTTTTGCATCCGGGAACAGACCGGTAAAACGTTCCTCCGGGGCGGTATGTTCCTTTACCAGCGTCCGGCTCAAATCCGCAATCTGTTCCATAAAGGACTCTGCGGCCAGCTCGCCGCGTTCTACCTGCTTTAACATGGATTCCCATTCCGCGGTGAGTGTAGGCGATTTGATGTTATCCGGCAGCACCAGGATCAGGTTCGTACCTTTTTCCGTTGGAATAAGCTGCTTTTTCTTCCGCTGCACAAATCCGGCAGAGACCAGTTTTTCCAGCGTAGCCGCACGGGTGGCCGGGGTGCCTAATCCCTTGCGTTCTGCGTCCTCCGGCATGTCCCCGGCACCGGCGGTTTCCATAGCCGCCAGAAGGGAATCCTCCGTATAATGCTTCGGCGGGGAGGTTTTGCCCTCCCGGACGCTGGCAGAGACCGTTTCAAATATCTGCCCCTCCTGCAGCACGGGGAGGGAGGCATCCATATTCTCGTCATCCTCCGGTTTGGATTCTTTCAATCCCATGCGGTAGAGGCGTTCCACTTCCTTCCATCCAGCCTGCAATACCGTCTTTCCCTTTGCTGTAAAGGAATTGCCCTGGCAGTCCAGAACCGCCGTCACCGCCTCGAACCGGTGCGCCTGGACCGTGGCAGAAAGCAGCCTTGCAGCAATCAGCGTCAGTACATCCCGCTCCCCGGAAGGCAGCTCCGATAAATCCGTCCGGGCAATCTCCACCGTAGGGATAATCGCGTGATGGTCGGTGACTTTGCTGCCATCCATTACGCGGTCAATATCCGGTTCCCCGGTACAGCCTTTTCCAAAGGGCATATGTTCCCGCAGCCAGAGAACCAGGGAAGCGGCGGTTGCCTGCATGTCCTCGGTCAGATACTGGCTGTCCGTCCGGGGATAGGTCGCCAGCTTTTTCTCATAGAGGGATTGCACATAGTCAAGGGTCTGCTGCGCCGTATAGCCATAGATACGGTTACATTC
>JAETOP010000127.1 GCA_021771675.1 Oscillospiraceae bacterium
GTCAGCAGGTCAAGCTCCTTGGCCTGGGTGATCTGTTCCGGCGTGACGTAGCCCATCTACCGTCCCTCCCGCTGGCCCTTTTCCTTTTCAGCCCGTATTACAGCGTCGGCGCGGGCCTCAATCACATCCCGCACATCGTCCATGTGGTGGGTTTCCGTCTTGTTCCACTCTTTGTAAACGTCCGCCAGCGGGGTCTTGGATTTCAGCAGCGCCCTGGTCTGGGCCTCCGGCAGCTCCAGCGCCGACATTTCCATCACGATGTCCTCCCGGACAGTGTACTCGGCGGCGTGGTTCAGAATGTCGGCAGGGGGCTGGCCCAGCAGCCAGTTCCGATACTGTTCCTGTTCGGTGGTCATGCGCTGGTACAGCCTGGTTCGCAGTTCTTCGCCTGTCATGGTGCATCAACTCCTTTTGAAAATAGTAATAGCCGGGGGATTTTTGAAAATCTCTCCGGCTATGTACGGTTCCTGTTGTATCAAGGCGAAAAAAATGGTATAATGCGGCAAAATCAAAATTCTATATGGAGGTGCCGCATGGCAGATCGTGAACATATCCCCGCCGCGAAAAAGACGGTGTACCTGGACAAGCAGATGTTCGCCACCATCATGTGCATGATCCCCGCAGGGAAGCTCACCACCCAGGAGGCCATCTGTGAGATGTGGGCCAAACGGAAAGGGGCGGATACCTGTGAGATTAAAGATAACGGCATTATGCCCTTTGATAAGCAGATGTTTTGGACGCCCGCCGATATTCAGCGTGTGGACTTTATCTCTGATTTCAAGTCATATCGAAAAGTTGAGCATAATTTGGAAGATTTAATCCCTTATTGGCGTATGATCTCGCTCAAAGGCACCCTGATAGACTTTGGCCGCTATTTTGACAAGGAAACGCAAAAAGAGCTATTGGAGCAGGAGGGTCATGTTGTCGTTCAGGACAATCCCAACAGGCGGGTGTATCGGGTAGAGAACTACAAAGCGGCGCTCTTTGACCTGAATAAGCTGATTATCAACGAGTGAACGGCTATCCCTCCCACTTGCTGAGTTCTGTATATTCGCTGGGCGGGTCGCCGGTCAGCCGTTTCAGGTAGTCCCTGCCGCCGTCCACGGCTACGCCCCGGCACTTGCACCATTTCAGATCGTGGCTATGTTCGGAGGTGATGATACCGCCGCACCGCTTACACTGGATTTGATTGACGGAAATTTTCATTTTTTCGCACTTTCTTTTATGAATTTTCTATTCCCGGTTATGTTGGGGGCGGCGCTGGCTGACTGCCAGTGCCGCCCTTTGTTACAGTATGCCAGCCTTTTTGAGATAGCCCATGCTGTCATAACAGCCTCGGAAGTAGACCGATTGCAGTTCCATTTCCACAAGCTGGTTTTGCAGGCCCACCACCTCAATGACTGCCGCGCACTCCTGTTCGGTCAATGCCGCCGCCCGTTCCACATCGAACACGCCCATCACATGGGGGTACTGCTTGTAGATTTCCTCGATCCTATTCTGGATGGCGCGGTAGCCTTTGTCCTCTTTTGACAGTTTTGCAATAACACCGCTTAAATACTCCCGGAAGGCCGTGCCCTGGGCCTCAACAAAGGTTTCAAAATTGATTTCTTCCAACATTTTCACCCTCCTGTTAAGTGCTGCGCTTATTATATGCCGCTTTCGCTAAAGCCTCAAATGTGCGATTGATTATTTCTCTTTCAGTTATTCTATATCCGTATATCACGGATATAGACTATTATAATATCCTCCTTCCGTGGTTACAATGGGCATAGTCAAATTTTGCAAAAAAGGAGGATGCCGCATGGAGCTTGATTACAAAGCAATCGGAAAGAGAATTAAAATTGCCAGGATCAAGGCCGACTTGACGCAGGAGCGTTTATCGGAGATCGTGGGCATTTCTCCCACGCATATCAGCAACATCGAAACGGGCACCACAAAAGTCAGCCTGTCCTCCATCGTCAGTATTGCCAACGGTTTGGGCGTTACTGTTGACGATCTTCTTTGTGACAGCGTGGTACACGCAAAAGCGCAGTTTGAAAAGGATATTGCCAGTTTATTAGAGGGCTGTGATCCTTATGAAATCCGCATGGTCAGGGATATAGCCGAGGCGCTGATAGCGACGCTTCGGCGGGATGCCAACCTGCGGCAATAATACCTTGGAATATGTACGGGGGCAAGTCTGCGGCTTGTCCCCATGTTTTTGCTTACCGATCCAGGTCAGGGCCGTCCCGGTCAGGGGCCGGTTCGCCAGTTTCGTCCCCCACATCCCCGTCCACGATCTCATTCTCCTGTTTGTCCATATTCAGCAGAATGTTCAGTTCATCCAGACGGGCCGACTTTGTTTTCAGCTCGTCCTCCTGGGGAAACGGCTTCTCAACCTCTACCTTTGCGCTGGCAAGCTGGGTTTCGTAGGTGGTCAGATCGTCTTGGGCAGATTTCAGGTGATTATCAAAGTTACTGAGCAGATTGTCAAGCCGCTGGATATTGCCGTAAACATCTTGGCCCAGGGCTACGCTATCGGCGTTGACGCCTGCCAGCCTCACCGTGTACTCCTTATAAAACGGACTAAAGAAAAGTTCCATCTGAAAGCCCCGGTACTCTCCCAGGGAGATGACGGCGTTATCGTCCGTCAGGGTTTTGCGGGCGGCGAGGATGGCGCTGCCCGCCGCCTTTTTTTCAGTATAGGTTACGCCCCTCACCACCATGGGGGAAAAGCCGTCCTTGTTGGGGTGGGTATTTGCGTCCCGGATGGCGATATTCTCCTGTGCGCTCTTGATCTCCGCCTTGGCGATGGCGATTCGCTGGGGGAAATACTTGATAATGCTGTCCTCCAGGGAATACTTCTGGCTCAAATGGTTGGCTTTCAGCAGTTTCAGCCGCTGAACATCAATGTCTAAATCCATCTTCTCCTTGATTCGCTCGTCACCGGCGCAGAGGGCCTTGATCTCGGCGTAGGACAGGGCGGTTTCGTCAATGTCCTCGACGGAGCGGGCCGGGGATTTGCTGGTCATGATTTGGCCGATGAATTTCTGCTTGCTCTCCACCAACTGGTAGAGGTAGCTGTCAAAAGTGTCCTCGGTGACGTAGGTGTAAATGTCCACCTCGTCGTTCTCGTTCTTTTGGCGGATGATGCGCCCCTCCCGCTGTTGGAGGTCGCTGGGCCTCCACGGGCAATCCAAATGGTGGAGCGCAATCAACTTGTGCTGGACGTTGGTGCCCGCCCCCATCTTCTGTGTGGAGCCGATCAGCACCCGTATCTGGCCGGAACGGACTTTGCCGAACAGTTCTTTTTTCTTGGCCTCTGTGTTAGCCGAATGGACGTAGGCTATTTCTTCAGCCGGTATGCCCTTGGCAATCAGCTTGTCGCACAGGTCATCGTACAAGTTTTGAAACGACGCCATCTCAAAAGCGCCCGGTTCAGTTTCCACCATTTCAATGGGCCGTTCCTTTCCGGGGGTAGACAGGTCGCAGAATATCATTTGCGCGGAACGCTGGTCGGCTGTGCGCTGCCATATCTCAAAGACATTTTCGGCGCAGGCGTTTACTTTGCTGGTTTCGCTGTCGGGGAGCAGGGGGTTGGTGAGCCGCTGGTCAAGGGCCAGCTTGCGTCCATCGTTGGTGATAAGCAGCATATTGTCCTGGTCGCTCCTTACCTCCCTGTTGCGTACCTTTTCAGCCCGTTCCGCCAGCGCCGCTACCATCTGCCTTTGCAATTCAGAGGGTTTTAGGGAGATCGTGTGATAAACGGCCTTGGGAACAGGAAGATTCAGCATATCCGCCGTCTGGATGTCCGCCACTTCCTTGAACATAGCCATCAGCTCCGGGAGGTTGTGGAACCTGGCAAACCGGGTCTTGGCCCGGTAGCCGGTGCCCTCCGGGGCCAGCTCTATGGCGGTGACGGTTTCCCCAAACGTGGACGCCCATGCGTCAAAGTGCAAAAGACCTTGACGGCGGAGCGTTTCATACTGCAAATACTTCTGCATGGTGTAAAGCTCGACCATCGTGTTGCTGATAGGCGTACCTGTGGCGAAAATAACGCCCCGGCCCTCTGTCAGCTCGTCCAGATAGCGGCACTTCATATAGAGGTCGCTGGACTTCTGCGCCTCCGTCTGGCTGATGCCGCCCACGTTCCGCATTTTGGAAAAGGAGGCGAGGTTTTTATAATAATGGGCCTCGTCAATGAAAATGCGGTCAACGCCCAATTCCTCAAACGTGACCACATCATCTTTCCGGCTTTGGTCGTTCAGTCTTGCCAGCTTTTCCCGAATGTCTTTCCGGGTTTTCGCCAACTGCTTAACGGAGAAATTCTCCCCCTTCTGCTCTTTCAATTCTGCGATGCCCAGGGTGATCTCGTCCAACTGCTGCTCCAGCGTAAACCGCTGGCGCTCTATGCTCATGGGTATCTTCTCAAACTGGCTGTGCCCGATGATGATGGCGTCATAGTCCCCGGTGGCAATTCGGCCACAAAACCGTTTTCGATTTTTGGTTTCAAAGTCCTTTTTGGTCGCCACAAGGATGTTGGCGGAGGGATAGAGCTGCAAATACTCCGCCGCCCACTGTTCCGTCAGGTGGTTGGGCACCACAAACAGGCTCTTTTGACACAGGCCCAGCCGCTTGCTTTCCTGCGCCGCCGCTGCCATTTCCCACGTTTTCCCGGCCCCCACCACATGGCCTAACAGGGTGTTGCCGCCGTAGAGGATGCGGGCGATGGCGTCCCGCTGGTGCTTGCGGAGCGTGATCTCCGGGTTCATGCCCACAAAACTGATGTGGCTGCCGTCATACTCGCGGGGCCGCAAGCTGTTGAATTGCACATTATAGAGCGTTGTCAGCCGCTCTCTCCGGGCCGGGTCTTTCCATATCCAGTCCTGGAACGCCTGCTTGATAAGCTCCTGCTTGCCCTGGGCGATGGCGGTTTCTTTCTTGTTCAGCACAGCGATTTTCTTTCCGTCCCTGTCCTGAATATAGTCAAAAATCCGCACATCCCGTAGATTCAGGGTGTCCTCGATGATCTTGTAGGCATTGATGCGGGTGGTGCCGTAGGTGCTGTCGGCCTTGACGTTCACCCGGTCAACACTTTTCCCCTCCACGTTCCAGGCCCCCGTATACCGGGAGAAATGGACGTGAATTTTTTCCTGACAATTAGCGGACGTGTCCAGCAGTTCAAACACAAACTGCTCCACCACGTCCGGGGGGAGCCAGGTGGAGCCGAGCCGCACGGAAATCTCGCTGGCGTTTAGATCTGTCGGCTGTACCTGTTCCAGCGCCTCCACGTTGACTTGAAATGCCGGGTCGGTTTCTGCCGCCCGTTTTGCGTCGGCCAGCTTCTCCCGCACGTTGCCGGAGAGGTATTCGTCAGCGGTCTGCCATCCCTTGTACCAATCCACCGCGTCACCGTCAATATCAAAGGAGCCGGTCAGCGGGTCTTTGAAAATGACGCCTTTCAAGTCCTCCACGACCTGGGGTATCTTATCCCCACCACCCATCAGGGAGGCCATAAAGCCTAAATCCACACACGCCCTTTCAGCCAGTGACACAGCCAGGGCCTCGGAGGATGTGTCCACGCTGGTGATAACTGTTTTCTGCTTGATGGTGCGCTTGGTGAACATATCCGCCTTGCGGACAAAGTTGCGCTCGTCGTCCAGCACTTCCAGGGAGGCCAGCAGGAAATAGGCGCTGTCCATCCTGAACGCGATGCTGTTGCCACGGGAGTTGATGCGCCCATACTTCTCCACATAGGCGTCATAGAGGTCGTTCAGCTTCTTTTGTTCGGCCTGAATATCCTCGGCGGGCCAGTCCTCGGTCTGGTATTCAATCAGCGTCCGCACACAGTCCCGGATTTCAATCAGTCCCTTGATGCGGTTTGCCGCCGTCACAGATACCTCCACCGGGTTCATCCGGCTGTTCTCCCGGTAGTAGATTTCGCCGTCCACTATGGTATAGCTGAAATTCCGCACATTCGGGTCGGCGGGAATGGACTTATCCTCGCCCTCCGCCTCCGGGTCGTCCATCACATACTCAGTGATGGTGCCCTGGATATTCTGGATAGCGGCGGTGAGCTGCTCCCCAAGGTCTTGCCCCTCACGGGGCAGGCAGGCGGTTTCCGGCCCGTGGGGGCCGCTGACCTCCCGCATTTCGCCCATCACCATTTCCGGGTGGTCAATGAAATACTGATTCATTTTCAGCCCGTTTTCATCGGTGTTCAGGTGTACCCAATCCGGCTCCCCGCTGGCAAGGGCCTCCCGTTTCTGCAAAAACAGGATGTCGCTGGTCACTTCCGTGCCAGCGGCATCCTTGAACGTATTGTTGGGCAGGCGGATGGCCCCCAGCAGATCGGCCCGCTGTGCGATATACTTTCGGACGTTGGGGTTCTCCTTGTCCATGGTGCCCTTGCTGGTGACAAAGGCGACGATGCCGCCCGGTCTGACCTTATCCAGCGTCCGGGCAAAGAAATAGTCATGGATCAGGAAATTGTGCTTGTCATACCGCTTATCCGATACCTTGAAACTGCCAAAAGGCACGTTGCCGATGGCGGCGTCAAAAAAGCTGTCCGGGAGTTCTGTTGTCTCAAACCCCTGGACAGCGATGGAAGATTTTTGATAGAGCTGCTGGGCGATGCGTCCGCTGATACCGTCCAACTCTATGCCATAGATTTTGGAGTCGGCCAGATCATCCGGGCGCATACCGATGAAGTTGCCGATGCCGCAGGACGGCTCCAGCAGATTGCCGGTTTTGAAGCCCATGTTCTCCAATGCCTGATAGATGGAGCGGATGACCACGGGCGGGGTATAAAAGGCGGTGAGGGTGGATTCCCTGGCGGCGGCGTACTCGTCCTCGTCCAGCAGGGCTTTCAGCTCGGCGTACTTGCTGTGCCGCTCGTCAAAGCAATCGGCCAGCCCGCCCCAGCCGACATACTGCGCCAATACCGCCTGTTCCTCCGGGGTGGCAAAGCGGTTCTCTCTTTCCAGTTTTTTCAGCAGACGGATGGCCCGGACGTTGTTGTTAAACCGTGTCCCCGGTGTCCCCGCGCCGATGGTGTCATCGGTGATATGGTATTCATGCCGGTCTGCGTTGGGGACTTCGGGATGGAGGACAAAGGGGGACACCTTGGCTCTGCGCCGGGGTGTGGGCGGGGCCTGGACTGGCTCCCCACCATCATGGCCGTGCCCATTTGCTAAACCTTCGGTGCCCTCATGTTGAGCTGCGGGCGGCGGCAGGATTTCCTCTTTTTTGGCAGATGTTTCCGGCATCGGGAAATTTCCAATGACATGGAGCCATCTTCTTTCCAGCAGGTCATACACGGCTGCGCCCTCATAGGCAAAGCCATCATCCTCCATCGTGCCGTCCACATAGCCCCTCGCCACCTTTTCAGCTTCTTGGAGCGTTTCGTATTCCCGCTTCTCGTCCATGCCGTTTTCTATGTGGTGATAAACTACCACCTGATAGCGGCGGTTCTGCGATTGACGCGATAATGCGCTGGCGGGATCAATGTCGGAAAAATCATCGGTTTTCTGCTTGACCTTTTCGCTGGGCTGTGCGGGGAACGCGGAAATAACACGGTGGTGATCTTTCAGCGCCGCCACAATAACGTCAAAGCCCTTGCTGTTCAGTTCCTTCACATAGTCCTTTAGTTTGTGGGCGGGAAAACCGCACATGGACACACGGCCATATTCGGGGATATTGCGCTTGGTCAGGGTCAAGTCAAGGGCCGTCGCCGCGTTCCATGCGTCCTCACCCTCAAGCCCTCCATAGAGTTCAAAGAAGTCGCCCACCTGATACAGCACCAGACTGTCGGGGTTATGCTCCTTGATGGAGTTGTAGGCGTCCCAAAATCTGCCGCTGGCAGGCCCAGGCTCCGGCTGTGGGGCGGGGCCGCTCTGTACTGCTTCTGCCTCTTTGCGGACAGCCTCACGCAGAACGGGGACGATCTCACGGTATTTGTCGTACTGATTGAGAAAATCCAGCACACCGCCGTCACCGTCCCCAATGTCCTGACGCTCGGTGAATGTCCGTCCATCGGGCATAACAAGGGTAAATTTCACCTTGTCATAGCCTAAAAATGCGTTATATTCCGGGTCGCTGGCGTCATACCATTTCTGCCACGTCCCGTATTTTGCCATAGCAGCCGTTCTCCCGGCGACGTATTCATCGTCCGCCTGTTTCATCAGCCGGTCAAACTCTTGGAGGGAGTAGGCCGTCTTATCTTGAAAGACAACGCTCTCGCTCCACTCGCAGAAAATATAGGGAAGCTCATGGGGCGGGTAAGTCGGCTCGCTGGCTTCGGCGGGGGCCACGGCAGGTTCCCGCACCAGCGGCGGGGTAGAAAACACGGGGGCGTCCTGGGTGGCGGAGATGGTCATGGTAGATGTGGCGGCAAATTCCTCGATCTGTGCCCGCACATTCTCCGGCAAACCGTCCTCATAATAAGTCACGGTTCTATCGGGTGCGATATGGGCGATGGTCTTATAGTCGCCGTCCTCCAGTTCCAGCCGGTTCCACACCGTCACGCCGTTACCCAAGTGCCCAAAGCCCAGGTCATAACCGGGGGTGTCAGGCCCCGCAGGTTCGGCGGCGGGCACTTCCTCCAACACCTGAAGCAGACCGTCATTCAGGGGGTTCTCCGCCAGCAGCCGGTCAAATTCCTCGCGGGGCAGTTCCTTGTTGATGATGGGAAACGCCGGGTCAAAAAGCCGGACTGTCTGATTGTCAAATGCCAGCAGTTGGTATTCCTGCATCCCCAGGTACACCGTGGCCCCCAGGGTCAGCCGGTACTCTTTCGGCGGGGCCGGGGCCGGGTTCAGCTCGTCATGCTCCGGCCCCGGTGCTGCGGCCAGGGGGCCGGGAACACTCTCCTGACGTTGATGCTCCTGGTATATCTCCTTTTCAGCCGGTGACAGGTAGCGGCCCGCCTCCACAAGCTGCCCAATGCGTTTCGCCGCCTTTCTCCACGTCAGCCTGACCTCGGCCTCTGGTTTGGACAGATCACCGATGGAGATTTTCACACCACTACGGTCAAACCATGCGCGTATCTTCTTGTCTGTGGCAACAGTAAAATAAGCGGTCGATTTGTATTCTTCTTTGAGAAAAGATACGTTTTCGGTGGAGCTATGAGCCGTTTGAAACTGCTCAAAAATACGGAATTTTCCATCGGCTATGCCGCTGCCATGCAGGAGGATAGCGTCAATGTTCTCCTGGGAAATAGCAAAAGCGGAGGACTGTTCATCCTCCGCCGCTTGAATAGCCGCTTTCTGTTCTTCCTCCGTGGGGAGGGGGTCGGTCAGTTGGCGTACACGATCTCCGCCAGCACCGCTTCCTCCGCCGCTGCCTTGATGTTGTTCATCAGACCGACCCACTTCATCTGATCGGACGCTTTCAGGCTCTCGGTCACGCCCTGTTCCCGCGCCATTTGCTCCGTCAACCGCTCCACCATCTCGGTGGCCTGCCGGTCGATTTCCGCCAAATGGCTGTTCAGTTCCCCGGTCAGCAGCATCCCGGTGTAAATCCCGTGCCGGTGATTGGCGAGGAAACTGCGCCGCAGCATCCCATATTTTCCGACCTGCGGGGCCTCCGGCACGTCCAGGTTGGGCAGTTGATAGTCGCCCTCGGTTCT
>JAETOP010000128.1 GCA_021771675.1 Oscillospiraceae bacterium
CGTATTCAGCTAAAAACTGGAGTGGCGCCGCTTACGCTGCGCCACTCCGCTTAATGCTCAGTATTTCCTACTTAGGGGCTTTTTTGTGCTGTCCGCACAAACTGGGGCTGTCCACTTCCGGGGCTTCTTCCTTTACAAAAAAAGATAGAAGAAATTGCTCAAAACATTCAGCGCAATGATCGCAAAAATGATCCAGACCACAGCACTGATGGGATTTTTCTTCTCCGATCGATCCCGTGCCTTTTGGCCGGCTGTCTGGACCGGCGGGCGGACTGCGGCCCTTGCGGTGCGCTTTACACCTTTGGAGAGGCCCATGATCTTTCGCTCCCGGTTCTCCTCGTGGAATTCCTCGTGGGCAAAGGAGCCTTTGTGGTTACGCTCATTCAGTCCATCCCTTCGGACCACCGAGCCATCCGAGGCGATTGCAATACTGCGGGGAGGCTGGTTAAATGCACCGCACTTGGGGCAAAAGCAGTCCTCGTCATAGTCATAGCTCTTCCCGCATTCATAACAGCGGATCCTTCTCATAGGGCCGCCTCCTCTCCTGTTTTTTCTATCATATCACATGCCGGCGGATTTGAAAAGCAAAACAAAATGTGGGCGGTTTCCCGCCTTGAAACAGACAGGGAGGGAACGTGCTCTGCCGGGAGAATCCTTTTCTCTGATTTCCCTCTCTCCTATTTGTGGCACACCGGACTGATCCGGCAGCTGCAGGGCAGGCTGACGCCTGCGGAGCGTTTTCATACCGTCTCATGAATAAAAAAGCCCTTTGTCATGGGGCCTAGGTTCCCATGACAAAGGGCTTTTCTTCTTAACAGGGTGCAGGCAAATTACTTTACCAGCTCGATGATGGCCGTTTCCGCAGCATCACCGCGGCGCACGCCGGTGCGGACGATGCGGGTGTAGCCGCCGTTGCGCTCCGCGTAGCTGGGGGCGATCTGACGTCCTCACGGGTGATGAAGCTCATGGCCTGCCGGTAGGCGGCCAGGTCGCTCTTCTTGCCGAGCGTGATCATCTTCTCAGCCAGGGGCTTGATTTCCTTGGCACGGGTGACGGTGGTCTCCATCTTACCGTTGTCCAGGAAATCCGTGACCTGCTGACGCAGCATCGCCATGCGCTGGTCAGTGGTCTTGCCAAGTTTCCGAGTTCCGGGCATTTCGGTTTCCTCCTTATCAGGATTTTGGTCAGCCGGGGATCTCTCCGCCGGCGTGGGATCAGTTGTTTTCTTCGTCGGCCAGGTGCAGACCCATCATGGCCAGCTTGTTGATGACCTCTTCCAGGGACTTGCGGCCCAGGTTGCGGACCTTCATCATCTCGTCCTCGGTCTTGGAGATCAAGTCCTCGACGGTGTTGATGTTGGCGCGCTTGAGGCAGTTGAAGCTGCGGACGCTGAGATCCAGCTCCTCGATCGTCATCTCCAGCACCTTGTTACGCTGTGCCTCCGCCTTCTCCACCACGGTGGGCTTGCTGCCCACGTTTTCAGAGAGGTCGGTAAACAGGGTAAAGTGGTCGCACAGGATCTTGGCGCCCAGGGAAACAGCGTCCCGGGCGGAGATGGTGCCATCGGTCCAGACTTCCAGCGTCAGCTTGTCGAAGTCACTGGAAGCGCCCACGCGGGTGGGCTCCACCGTGTAATTCACCTTGTACACCGGGGTATAGATGGAGTCCACGGCGATGGTGCCGATCACGTTCTGCTGAGGCTTATTGCGGTCAGCGGGCACATAGCCGCGGCCATGGGACAGGGTGATCTCCATATTGAGCGTCGCGCCGTTGTCCAGGGTGGCGATGTGCATATCGGGGTTCAGGACTTCTACCTCACCGTCAGCCTTGATGTCGCCGGCAGTGACCTCGCAGGGGCCCACCGCTTCGATATAGACCGTTTTCACAGTCTCGCTGTGCAGTTTTGTCAGGAGGCCCTTCACATTTAAGACGATCTCCGTCACGTCTTCCTTGACACCGGGGATGGTGGAGAACTCATGCTGGACACCGGCGATCTTGATAGTGGTCGGCGCGGTGCCGGGCAGAGAGGAAAGCATAATGCGGCGGAGCGCATTGCCCAGAGTCGTGCCGTATCCACGCTCCAGAGGCTCCACCACATACTTGCCGTATGTGACGTCACCCGGGGTCTCGATACACTCGATCTGGGGCTTTTCAATTTCGATCATGCAGTTACCCTCCTTCATCTTCTCATTACGGCGATGCAAAGCTGCATGCCGCCGGCAGTTCCTATCATTATCGAGGGTATCCTCCGATTACTTGGAGTACAACTCAACGATGAGGTGCTCTTCGACGGGGACATCAATGTCCTCGCGAGCGGGAAGACGGGTGACCGTGCCCTTCAGAGCGTTCTTCTCGCGCTCCATCCAGGGGGGCAGCAGGAACATGGGGGCATCCTGACCCATCAGACGCTTGAAGACCTCAGAGGAGCGGCTGCTCTCAGCCACTTCGATGACGTCGCCGGCCTTGACCAGATAGGAGGGGATGTTGACCTTCTTGCCGTTGACAGTGAAGTGCGCGTGGTTCACCAGCTGACGGGCCTGACGGCGAGTCATGGCGAAGCCCATGCGGTACACAACGTTGTCCAGGCGGCGCTCCACGGTGATCAGCAGGTTATCGCCGGTCTTGCCGGGAGCGGCGGCAGCAGCTTCATAGTAATCATGGAACTGCTTTTCCAGAATGCCATAGATAAACTTGACCTTCTGCTTTTCATTCAGCTGGATGCCATATTCGCTCTTCTTCTTTCTCATCTGGCCGCCGGGATTGCGATTGGTCTCCTTCTTCGCATAGCCCATAACGGCAGGAGAAATGCCCAAAGCCTTGCAGCGCTTGGCAATCGGCTGCATATTCTTTGCCATATTGCTTGTTACCTCCTCTTTCGATTACACGCGACGACGCTTCGGGGGACGGCAGCCATTGTGGGGAATGGGAGTGACGTCCTTGATCATGGTCACTTCCAGACCAACGGCCTGCAGTGCGCGGATCGCAGCCTCGCGGCCCTGGCCGGGGCCCTTAACGAAGACCTCAACGGTCTTCAGGCCATGCTCCATAGCGGCACGGGCAGCGGTCTCAGCTGCGGTCTGGGCCGCAAAGGGAGTGGACTTCTTGCTGCCGCGGAAACCGAGGCCGCCGGAGGAAGCCCAGGAGAGTGCGTTGCCCTGAGAATCGGTAACAGTCACCATGGTATTGTTGAAAGAAGAACGGATATGGACCTGACCACGCTCAACATTCTTCTTTTCACGGCGGCGGCGAATGACCTTCTTGCCGCCGGTAGCTTTTGCAGTTGCCATTTCTGTTCTCCCTCCTTACTTCTTCTTGTTCGCAATGGTCTTCTTGGGACCCTTGCGGGTTCTTGCGTTGGTCTTGCTGCGCTGGCCGCGGACAGGCAGGCCCTTGCGGTGCCGGATGCCGCGATAGCAGCCGATCTCGCTCAGACGCTTGATGTCCAGAGCGGTCTGGCGGCGCAGGTCGCCTTCGACGGTGTAAGCGTCGATGGCGTCACGGAGCTGCTGCTCCTCGGCGTCGGTCAGATCCTTCACGCGGGTGTCGGGGTTGATGCCCGTCTGCGCCAGGATGTCCTTGGCGCTCTTTCTGCCAATGCCGTAGATATAGGTGAGGCCGATTTCGATACGCTTATCCTTCGGCAGGTCAATACCGGCAATACGTGCCATACTCTTAAAGCACCTCCAATTAAATGTTAGCCCTGTCTCTGCTTATGCTTGGGGTTCTCGCAAATGACCATGACACGGCCTTTGCGGCGAATGACCTTGCACTTTTCGCACATGGGCTTCACGGACGGTCTTACTTTCATAGTTCTAAACCATTCCTTTCAGCGGTTTGTGTCATTTACTGTTCGCCCGGCGCGCTTACTTGCTGCGCCAGGTGATCCGGCCGCGGGTCAGGTCGTACGGGGACATCTCCACCGTGACCTTGTCGCCGGGCAGAATCCTGATGAAATTCATTCTGAGTTTCCCGGAAATATGCGCTAGGATCGTGTGTCCATTTCCAATGTCAACCTGGAACGTCGTGTTGGGCAGGGCTTCCACCACAACACCTTCCACTTCGATCATATCGGATTTTGCCAAACGTTATCCCTCCTGGTCCGGATGAACCTCCTCGCGGTATGCCGCGAGGGTCCTGCGAAGCTCACTGTTGGTGATCTTCTCTTCGCTCTTGATCTTTTCAGAAAGCCGGTTCTCATCTGCCGCCACAAACAGCACATGCCTGCGCTTTTTGCGCTTGGGTGATTCCACCTTTCTGGATTTTCCGTCCGCCAGCAGAAGGTACTCCCCCTCCACCGCGAGCACGACGAAGAGCTTGCCCCTGTCTCTGCCGGCGTCGGATCGGACGATATTTGATTTTGCAATTTCCATACGTTTCTTCTTACTTTCAGATGGCGGGGGCCGTCAGGATCTCAGGCTCACCATCGGTAATCAGGATCGTATTCTCATAGTGGGCCGCCCACTTGCCGTCCAGTGTCCGGACGGTCCAGCCGTCGCTCATCTGTTTGATGGCGGCTGTGCCGGCGTTCACCATGGGTTCGATTGCAAGGGTCATTCCCCGCAGAAGCCGCGGTCCCCGGCCGGGCTGGCCGTAGTTGGGGATCTCCGGCGACTCATGCATCTGGGCGCCGACGCCGTGGCCGACGTATTCCCGGACGATGGAGTAGCCGTGGCTTTCCACATAGGTCTGGATGGCCGCGGAGATATCCAGCAGCCGGTGGCCCTCTTTTGCGAACTGGATCCCCTCGAAAAAGCTCTGCCTGGTCACATCGATCAGATCCTGAGCCTCCGGGGAAATCGTGCCGCAGGCGAAGGTTGCCGCGCAGTCGCCGTGGAATCCCCCAATGTACGCCCCCACATCAATGCTGACGATATCGCCCTCCCGCAGCACCCGCTTGCCGGGAATACCGTGGATGATCTCATCGTTGACGCTGATGCAGGCGCTGGCCGGATAGCCATTGTAGTGAAGGAAGGACGGGACCGCGCCGTGCTTACGGATGAACTTCTCTACTGCGCTGTCGATCTCCTGGGTTGTTACGCCGGGTCTTACCATTTCCCCTGCAAAAGCACGGGCAGCCGCGGTAATTTTTCCGGCCCGGCGCATCAGTTCGATCTCATGGGAGGATTTGAGTGTGATCATACGCTCATCTCCCCAGCGCATGGAGAATAGCCTGGGAAGTCTCCTCAACAGAGGGCTGATTTTCCACAGACTTCAGGAGACCGCGATGGGCATAAAAGTCCTTCAGAGGCTCGGTCTCTTTATGATAGACCTCAAGACGCGCTTTCACGGTCTCGGGTTCATCATCGTGACGCTGGATCAGGTTTCCGCCGCACTTGTCACAGATGCCGGGCGTCTTGGGAGGCACAGCTACCAGATGGTAGCTGGCTCCGCAATGCTCACAGACGCGCCGTCCGCTCATGCGCTCCATGATTGTCTCGTCAGAGATCTCAATGGAGATGACATCATCAAAGGTGATGCCGGCCTTCTCCAGGGCTTCGGCCTGGGCGATGGTGCGGGGCACCCCGTCCAGGATAAAGCCGTCCCTGCAGTCCTCCTCGGCCAGGCGCTCGTTGATGATGCCGATGATGACCTCATCGGGCACCAGCTTGCCCGCCTTCATGAAGGCCTCTGCCTTCAGGCCGGTGGGCGTGCCGTGCTTGATGGCAGCGCGGAGAATGTTGCCGGTGGAGATGGTTGGAATATTCAGCTCTTGGCAAAGACGCTCAGCCTGCGTGCCTTTGCCGGCGCCAGGAGCGCCCAGCAGAATGAGTTTCATTTGAAACGCCTCTTTCTTATTCCAGGAAGCCCTTGTACTGACGCATCAGCATCTGGGACTCCAAAGCCTTGACGGTCTCCAGCGCCACGCCCACGACGATGATAACGGAGGTGCCTCCGATGGACACGGACTGGTTGCCGACGATCTTACCAACGATCAGGGGGCAGATGGCCACGATGCCCAGGTAGATGGCACCGAACATCGTGATCTTATTCAGAACCCGCTTGATGAAGTCCACAGTGGGCTTGCCGGGACGGAAGCCCGGGATGAAGCCGCCCTGCTTCTTCAGGTTGTTGGCAATCTCAACAGGGTTGAACTGGATGCTGGAATAGAAATAGCTGAAGCCAATGATCATGATGAAATAGACCACCATGTAGACAATGGACTTCGTGTCGATCGCGTCGTAAATGGAGCGGGACACCGTGCCCTCCTGGGGAATGCCGATGAAACTCCAGACCGTGATGGGCAGGGACGCAATGCTCTGGGCAAAGATGACAGGCAGAACACCGGACATATTCACCTTCATAGGCAGGTTGGTGCTCTGGCCGCCGTACATCTTCCGGCCCACCTGACGCTTGGCGTACTGCACGGGAATGCGGCGCTCAGCGTCATTGATAAACACGATGAACACGATCAGGGCCAGCATGCCGATGATCAGCAGGACCACAGCCCAGGGGGCGATGGCGCTGTTCAGTGTGGCTTCGGCCTGGGCCTGGCTGTACCCGGCGGAGGTGAGGCCCTCCAGTGTCAGGGTGCCGGCGCGCTTGGCGGACCAGGTCTGGACACCGTCGACCATGCCGCCGACCATGCTGGGCAGGCGGGACAGGATGCCGGCGAACAGGATGATGGAAATGCCATTGCCCACGCCGAACTCAGTGACCTGCTCGCCCATCCACATCACGAAGGAGGAACCGGCGATCAGCGTCACGATAATAACCAGAGCGGGCCAGATGCCGTCAGCACCGGGCGCCAGCAGGTTGTAGCGCTGCATCATCACATAGTAACCGATCGCCTGCAGGACCGCGATGGCGATGGTCGCGTAACGGGTGATGGACTGGATCTTCTTCTTGCCTTCCTCGCCGCCTTCCTTTGCCAGCCGCTCCAGGGCGGGAATGGCAACGGTCAGCAGCTGGATGATGATGGAGCTGTTGATATAGGGCTGAATGCTCAGGGCAAAGACAGTTGCGGTGGCAAACGCGCCGCCGGACATGACGTTGTACAGGCCCAGGATGGTGGCGCCCATCACATCCAGCTGCGCCTTCAGTGCGCTGACGTTGACATAGGGGACCGTGATGGCGTTGCCGATCCGGAAAATCAACAGAATGAGGAGTGTAAAGATGATCTTCTTCCGCAGCTCGGGAATGCCCCACGCTTTGCGAATCGTCTGGATCACGTTACATCACCTCTGCCTTTCCGCCAGCTGCCTCGATAGCCTCCTTGGCAGATGCAGAGAAAGCAGAAGCTTTGACAGTGACCTTCTTGGACACCTTACCGTTGCCCAGGACCTTGTAGCCATACTCACACTTGGAGAGGATGCCCTTGGCCAGCAGCGCCTCGGCGGTGACGGTCTCACCGTCCTCGAAGGCATTCAGGGCGCTCAGATTGATGATCTCCAGGGGCTTTGCGAAGATGTTGTTGAAGCCGCGCTTGGGGATGCGGCGGGCCAGAGGCATCTGGCCGCCTTCAAAGCCAATGCGGATCTTGCCGCCGGAGCGGGCCTTCTGGCCCTTGTGGCCGCGGCCGCCGGTCTTGCCGTTGCCGGAGCCGGCGCCCCGGCCCTTGCGGTAAGCCTGACGGACGGAGCCCTCGGCGGGAGACAGTTCGCTCAGTTTCATAATTCCGTGCCTCCTTACTTCACTTCAGTGACCTGCAGCAGGTAGCCGATCTTGGCGATCTTGCCGCGGGTCTGATCGTTGTCGGGCTGCACGGTGACATCACCGATCTTGCGCAGACCCAGGGAATGAGCGGTCAGAATCTGCTTTTCCAGACGACCGTTCAGGCTCTTGACGAGCTTAATATTTAAGTTTGCCATGTTCAGCGCCTCCTTAACCCACAATGTCTTCGACGCTCTTGCCGCGGATGCGGGCGACTTCCTCGGGACCACGCATATTCTTCAGGCCCTGGAAAGCGGCGGCAACGACGTTGTTGGGGTTGTTGGAACGCAGGCACTTGGTGCGGATGTCCTTGATGCCTGCGGCCTCGACAACGGCACGCACAGCGCCGCCGGCGATCACGCCGGTACCGGGAGCGGCGGGTTTCATCAGCACGCGGCCGGCGCCAGCCTCACCGATGGTCTCGTGGGGAATGGTGCTGCCGGACAGTGTCACAGTGATCATGTTCTTCTTGGCAGCCTCGATACCCTTGCGGATGGCCTCGGGGACTTCAGCGGCCTTGCCCAGGCCGTAGCCCACCTTGCCCTTGCCGTCGCCGACGACGACCAGGGCGGAGAATTTCATAACACGGCCGCCCTTGACGGTCTTGGATACGCGGTTCAGGGAAACGACCTTCTCAATATACTCGCTCTGTTCTCTTTCAAATCTAGGCATGTTGTCGTTCCTCCTCCCTTAGAATTTCAGGCCGCCTTCGCGGGCGCCCTCAGCCAGAGCCTGCACACGGCCGTGATACAGGTAGCCGCCGCGGTCAAACACCACGGTCTCGATACCCTTGGCCTTGGCGCGCTCGGCGACCAGCTTGCCAACAGCGGTGGCAGCGGCAACGTTGCCGCCGTAACCTTCGATGGCCTTGTCCAGGGAAGAAGCGGAAGCCAGAGTCACGCCGTTGACATCATCGATGACCTGGGCGTAAATGTTGGCCTCGCTGCGGAACACATTCAGACGCGGCATCTCGGGGGTGCCGGAGATCTTGGCACGCACTCTCTTGTGGCGCTTCAGACGCTGGGCGTTGGTATTCGGTCTCTTAATCATATCGGCACACCTCCTTACTTCTTAGCGCCGGTCTTGCCGACTTTGCGGCGGATGACTTCATCAGCGTACTTGATGCCCTTGCCCTTATAAGGCTCGGGAGGACGCTTCTCGCGAACCTCGGCTGCGAACTGGCCGACGGCCTGCTTGTCACAGCCGTTGATCACGATTTTATTGGGAGCGGGGACATCAATGGTAATGCCCTCGATCTCAGGAACGATCACCTGATGAGAGAAGCCCAGGTTCATGACCAGGTTCTTGCCCTCCTTGGCCACACGATAGCCAACGCCATTGACCTCCAGCTCCTTCTTAAAGCCATCGGTCACGCCGACGACCATGTTGTGGAGCAGGGTGCGGGTCAGGCCGTGAAGGCTGCGGTGCAGCTTGTCATCGGAAGGACGATCCACGGTGATCGTAGTACCTTCCTGCTTAATGATCATCTCGGGGCGCAGCGCACGAGTCAGCTCGCCCTTGGGTCCCTTGACGGTAACCACATTACCCTCGGCGACATTCACGGTAACGCCGGCGGGAACGGTAATGGGCATTCTGCCAATTCTAGACATTGTTCAAATACCCTCCTTACCAGACGAATGCCAGGACTTCGCCGCCGACATGCAGCTCGCGGGCCTTCTTGTCGGTCATGACGCCCTTGGACGTAGAGATGATGGCGATACCCAGGCCACGCAGCACGCGGGGCAGCTCATCGGCACCCACATAGACGCGCAGACCGGGCTTGGAAACGCGGCGCAGGCCGGAAATGACCTTTTCTTTGCCCGCGTTGTACTTCAGCGTGATGTGGATGACACCCTGCGTGCCATCGTCCACGATCTGAAAGTTCTTGATATAGCCCTCATCCAACAGGATCTGAGCAATGCTCTTCTTCATGTTGGAGGCGGGAACATCAACGGTGTCGTGCTTTGCACTGTTGGCGTTGCGGATGCGGGTCAGCATATCCGCAACAGGATCGGTGATATGCATGGTAAATCCTCCTATTTTTAGAGTTACGGTCGTAAAACCGTTCCGGCAGCGAGGTATCATGGCCAATGGAGCAGTCTGCTCGCGCATGTATGCCCAATTGGTCATGACCTTTCGCCATCCGATACACCGAAAAGCCCCATATCAAAAGCTTTTGGCTGCAAAAAAGTAATGGTGCCAGGTCCCCTGTTCTTCCGAAAAGGTTCCTGAACATGGCGCAAGTGGCGCACCTTCAGCAAGGTGCCCCACACTTTAGAGTACCAAAAGAATGGAAGTTCGTCAAGCACTCTTTGCGCCAAATATCGAATTTTTCTTAGAAAGAGGCCTTGCGGACGCCGGGGATCTCGCCCTTGTAAGCCAGCTCGCGGAAGCAGATACGGCAGACGCCGTAGTCGCGCAGGTAGGCATGGGGACGGCCGCACAGCTTGCAGCGGTTGTACTTCCGGGTGGAGTACTTGGCGGGAGCCTGCTGCTTCAGGATCATAGATTTCTTAGCCATTTGTCTCTTCCTCCTTAGCGGGCGAAGGGAGCGCCGACCTGCTGCAGCAGGGCGCGGGCCTCTTCATCGGTGTGCGCGGTGGTGCAGATGACCACATCCATGCCGCGGATCTTGTCGATCTTGTCGTACTCGATCTCGGGGAAGATCAGCTGCTCCTTGA
>JAETOP010000129.1 GCA_021771675.1 Oscillospiraceae bacterium
CAATGGCCCGTTGGTCAAGTGGTTAAGACACGGCCCTTTCACGGCTGTAACATGGGTTCGAATCCCGTACGGGTCACCATCCCATAAGGTGTCGTGATGTGCGGCGCCTTATGGGCCGCAAAAGCAAATATCCTTATGGAGGCTTAGCTCAGCTGGTTAGAGCGCCTGCTTCACACGCAGGAGGTCACTGGTTCGAGTCCAGTAGTCTCCACCAAAAAGTTCCTGATTTCGCAAGTAATCAGGAACTTTTCTTTATATTTCCGTTTAAACAGTTCGGTTGTATTTTTGCGTTTTCCGTCTGACCCAAACCATGACCCATAAGCGGAAATGAGCGGAAAGGATCAGACAGCACCAGGCGGGATTTTCTCCGCCCGGTGCTGATTTTTGCGGCTTTTTCGTGTTTTTCGGATGTACAAGTTTCGGCTGATTTTTTGGCACATCTCACATCGCCTGGCTGATGACGTTTCCGATGGTGTCCGCCGCGTCTCGTTTCATCTCCGCCGTGGCATGGGTGTAGGTACTAAGGGTGAATCCTGCTGAGTAATGGCTCAGGGCACCGGACAGGGTCTTTACGTCCACGCCGTTTTTCAGAGACAGCGTTGCGAACGTGTGTCTGAGGTCATGGAAACGGATGTGCTCGGCGCCGATGGCTTTCAGGATTTTGTCATGAGTGTGGCGGAAGGAATCCGGGTCGAACATAGTTCCTGTCTTGGGCGAAGGAAACATATAGGGATTCCCCGGATGCTTTTTGTGTTCCTCCACCAGCAGATCTACCGCCTGCTGCGGGATTGCCAGCGTTCTTACGGAGTTCTGTGTCTTGGGCTGGCTCACTACCAGCCCTCCCTTGATGCGATTCACCTGCTTCGTCACGGAGATGGTCCTGGCCTCGACGTCCAGGTCAGTCCAGAGGAGGGCGAGAAGTTCTCCCCGCCGCAGGCCGGTGGTCAGTTCCAGATAGTACGCTGCCAGCAGACCTCTTTTCTCTGCTTCTGACAGGTACGGCCCTATTTTCTCCTGCGGCAGCACCTTCATTTCCTTCTTCTCCATCTTCGGCAATTTGCAGCCTCTGGCAGGGTTCACGAGGAGCAGTCGTTCCTTGACGGCTTGTTCCAGGCAGTTATTCAGCAGGGTGTGGATGCCGTGAACAACCCTGACGCTCAGGCCCTTCTCCTTTAGTTCAATATGCTTGTAGCGCTGCACTCTGCCGTTTTTCTGGAGGTCATTGTAGAACTTTTGGATTTGGATAGTGGTCAGCTTATCCAGCTTGATGTCGCCCAGCTCGGGGATGATGTGCTTGTCGATGTAGTTCAGGTAGTAATCCTTCGTTTTCTCCCGTAATCTCGGCTCGGCATAGACTTCATACCACAGCTTGATCCAGCTTCTGATCGTGTAGGTATTTGCCCTGGTCACATCCAACTGTTGGCTATCTGCAATCGCTTTCTTTAACTTTTCTTTGACCTCGCCCTGGGTTTTGCCGAGGACGTTCTTGTAAATAGTCTTGCCAGTATTGGGGTCATGCCCTGCTGTATATCTGCCCTCCCAGCGTCCATCTTTCCGTTTGCGGATGCTGCCCTCACCGTTGGCTCGTTTCTTTGCCATCAGTCATCCCTCCTCTGCTGCTGTCCCATCCGGCGTTCTTCTTCCTCGGTGAAGGAGTAGGGCGGCTCTGTATTCAGTTCCGCAATAATCCCCCAAGCCAGACGGAAACCTGCGGTGAAGCTGGCGAGGGATATTTTATCCCGCAGCTCCGCTTCCAGATCCACCAGCTTCAGCAATTTACGCCGTTCATCTTTCGGTTTGTTCTCTGTCATCTCCCGGTGGAGTTCATGAAGTTCTTGCCGCAGTTCCGGGAAGTCCGGCTCCTTGAAGAATTGTCGCTGCAGACCTCTCATGTATTCGTACATCGTATCGCCTCCTTGTCAGCGACACACAATACCATCCCCCGACCTTAATAGCCATCCCAACCGGGCAGAGTTATCAAATTGTTATCAATTCCGATTTGAACTGTACCGAACTGCGCCGGCCTTTATTCTTTGTTTTGCGACGCAATTTTTGAGGGTGTTCGCCTGCAAAAAAGGCATCTTTTCCGGGGCATGACCCCTACTTTTTTCTTGCGGGAGTAAGTTCTCGGGAAAGGCGACCGTAGAAGCCATATCACCTCTTCGATTTTGACCCCACTTTGGAACTCCCCGAAAACCCCCGTAGCTGCCCGCACTGCGGGCAGAAGTGACCGAACAGAGCGCCACACTTGACGCCTGTTCTTTATCCTGCTGCCCCTTTCGTCCCTCGTAAGCCTTCGGAAAGTGGCGCAAATCTGCCCCTCAGTCCTGGCCGGTGTCTCTTCCCGCTGCTCCCGGCAATCCACGCTTTTCCTTGTTATTCTTCGTCTTGTTGATATATTCCCCCCTATCTGGTGAAGAGGAGGGTACTCCATCTATTGTGGGCGGAGTGATAGCCCCCAGGGGATTTTATCGGCAACAGGGTTTCTCCCACAAACCGTCTACGCCGCTTTGGAATTGGATTGAAGGTGTACGGATGCCATCCCCCCCCGCCGAGGGCACACAACGGCTTACAAGGCCAAGCAAGGCGTGAATCAACGCCCATCATTCCCTTCTGTGCCCATAGGTTCTTCTTTATTATGAAAACCTATCTCCGTCAGGGCACAGCAGAGCTGCCCGCCGCGGATTTCCGTGCCGGGCAGGGATCATTGCGTATTTCAGGCGGTAGTGGGGGAAAGCTCCGGCTCCCAGCCCAAGGCTTGCAGCCGTTTCAGGTAGTTCCGAATTTTATGTTCCCTGCGGAAGCCGTCATAATAATCCGCTCCCAAATCGCGGAATGGAACGCCCTCCTTCAGAACATGGTAGATGGCGATGAGCATGGAGTGGGCCACGGCTATGGTCGCCCGGTTCTTTTCGCGTCTCGCCGCGATGCGCTGGTACTGGGCCGCAAAATAAGAGCCTTTCACTCTGCTGGCTGTCTTGGCGCACTGCACCAGCATGGACTTCAGCGTCTTGTTCCCCTTGCGTGCGTTACGTGCTTGCAACCCAAAGCGCACTGCTATGTTATCCGGGACTTTTTCACCCCAGAACGGCAAAGTCTGATATGTTTTTAACAATAGCATAAAAAACGGATTATTTTTCGTCATATGTCACAGTTGAAAACTACTTTGACACAAATTATACTGAAATCAGAAAGATATGTTTTCGGCGAAAATGTTTTGCTTTTCTTTTTACGTCAGTTTCGTGCACGTTCACGGAGCCGCGCACATGCCGATGCCATACGCAAGCTCGCAAAGAAGGGGGGAGAGAGGCTATGACGACTATCGAGACCATTGCCGAAAAGGCCGGCGTATCCCGGGGAACGGTAGACCGGGTGCTCCACAACCGCGGCCAGGTCAAAGCGGAGACTGCGGAAAAGGTCCGGGCGGTTATGAAAGAGATGGAATTTCAGCCCAATGCCCTGGGCAGGGCATTCTACCTCTCCCGAAAAAATAACAAGATCGGCGTTTTGGTTTCCTTCCGTGAGCCAGATTTCCAGAAGCAGGTCATGCAGGGCATCAACAGCGGAATCGCCTACGCCAAGCAGCACGGAATGGAGACCCTGACGGAATTTGCACCGCCAGGTGATCCCGACGCCTATCTGGCGGCGCTGGACCGGTTGCTGGACAATGGCGTTCAGGGCCTGGCGATTCGCGGTATCGTGTCAGAGGCGGTCAACGCCCGTCTCCGCGTCATCTCGGAGAAACGGCTCCCCATCATTACATATAACCAGGATATTGAGAGCAGCCTTCGGGATTGCTTTGTTGGTCAGGACTCCTATAAAAGCGGTGCCTGCGCCGCGTTTTTGATGCAGCAGATCTCCCCACAAAAGGGCTGTACACTGATCGTCGGCGTGGACCAGCTCCATGAATCCAGCGAGGAGCGGATACGGGGGTTTGCCGGCCATTTTCTGGCGGCTCCCGGCGGAGAGATGGATGTATCCCATGTCATCTACGGCAAAGGAGATCACGACCTGGTCTACCGGCTGACCCGGTCCAAGTTGACGGAACTCCCAGAACTGACGGGTATTTTTGTCAGCGGCGCAGGTCTGAGCGGCGCCGCCCAGGCGGTGGATGAGGCAGGACTCTCCGGAAAGGTCAAAATTGTCGGCTTCGACATCACTGATTCCAATGTGGCTTTTATGAAAAAGGGGATCGTCCAATTCCTGATTGACCAGGGGCCTTACTTACAGGGCTACCAACCCATACAGCTTTTGACAGACGCTATTTTCCAGGGCCGGCAGGTGGAGACCGCTTATTATGACACAGGCATCCAGATTAAGAATCTATATACTTGCTGAGCGCGTTGTGAGATAAATACCCACTCTGTTGATTGATAAATCTAATTTGTGACTGCTGCGGAGTGATGCTGCAGCCGCGCAGGAGGAGAAGAGATATGGAAACCATTACGAACCTCATCAAAGACACCCCCATTCCCCGCATGGTCAAGGTTCGCCAGAACTTTGACAAAACCTGCATTCCCGAAAGCGACATCCCCGGGGTCATTATCAAAGAGCTGGACCGCCCCGAGATCGGCGGCAAGATCCAGCCCGGCCAGAAGATCGCCATCACTTGCGGCAGCCGCGGCATCAACCACAACGCCCTGATGGCCCGGACCATCGTGGACTTCGTCAAGTCCAAGGGCGCCGAGCCCTACATCGTGGCCGCCATGGGCAGCCACGGCGGCGCCACCGCCGAGGGCCAGACTCAGATTCTTCGGGACTACGGCATTACCGAGGAGGCCATGGGCTGCCCCGTCAAGAGCTCCATGGAGACGATCCAAATCGGTATCTCCGGCGTCCGCCATCAGCCGGTGTTCATCGACAAGAACGCCTCCGAGGCGGATGGCATCATCCTCTTCAACCGCATCAAGCCTCACACCTCCTTCCGGGGCCCCTATGAGAGCGGCCTGATGAAGATGATGGCCATCGGCCTGGGCAAGCAGAAGGGTGCCGAGAGCATCCATCATCAGAGCCCCGCCATCATGCACGAACTGGTGGAGGAGTACGGCCGGACCATTCTGGAGAACGCCCCCGTTCTGGGCGGCATCGCCATCATCGAGAACGCCTATGACGACACCTACCTTATCAAGGGCCTGAGTCCCGATGAAATCATCACCGACGAGCCCAAGCTGAAGGAGATCTCCTACAAGACCATCGCCCACCTGCTGTTTGACAAGTGCGATGTGCTGGTGGTGGACAAGATCGGCAAGAACATCTCCGGCGACGGCATGGACCCCAACGTGTCCGGCCGCTTCGTCCTGCCCCAGTACTGCACCGGCGGCATCCAGGCGGAAAAGTGTGTTGTCCTGGACATCACCGACGAGACCCACGGCAATGCCCAGGGCATCGGCCTGGCGGATGTCACCACCCGCCGCCTGGTGAACCGCATGAAGCTGGAGATGACCTATCCCACCGGCGTCACCAACACCTTCCTGCACCTGATGAAGATCCCCATGATCATGGACAACGACCGGGAGGCCCTGCAGCTGGCCCTCATGTGCTGCCCTGAGGCTGAGGATCCCGACAATATGAAGATGATCCGCATCCCCAACACCGCCCACATCGGCGTCATCGAGATCTCCGAGGGAATGCTGCCCCTGGTGAAGGACAACCCCAACTTTGAGATTCTTACCGAGCCCTACGACCTGCCCTTTGACGAAAACGGCAACCTGTTCTGAGAACATCCGGGTCCTGCTATTCATCCCCCCGGTGTTTTATAAATCCGGCGAGCAAGCAATTCTCAGCAATTGCTTGCATCGCGCAAAAGAGAAAGGAAGTCAATACTATGGTATCTCCCGCACTGCTCATCCTGCACCTGGTGATCGCAATCGCCATCATTCTGGTGTGCATTATCGTCCTGAAGCTCAACGCCTCCATCGGCATGATTATCGCCTGCCTGTACATGGGCGTCATGGGCGGCCTGGGCGTGATGGACACCGTATCCACCATCTCCTCCGGCTTCGGCAACATGATGACCGGCATCGGCCTGCCCATTGGCTTCGGCGTCATTCTGGGCCAACTGCTCAATGACAGCGGCGCCGCCAGCGTCATCGCCGACAAGATTGTCTCCGCCTTTCCGGAGAAGCGGGCCATGTGGGCCATCTCCCTGGCCGGCTTCGTGCTGTCCATCCCCGTGTTCTTTGATGTCACCTTTGTCATTCTGATCCCCATTGGCATCACCATCGCTGCCAAGATCAACAAGAAGATGTGCTACGTCACCGGCTGCCTGACCATCGGCGCCACCACCGCCCACTGCGTGGTCCCTCCCACCCCCAATCCCCTGGCCGCCGCCGACATCTTCGGCTTCGACCTGGGCATCATGATGGGTGTTGGCCTGGTGGTTGGCCTCATCACCGTGCTCATCAGCGACTTCGTGTTCATCAAGATCCAGGACAAGGGCATCTGGAACGAGGACAAGGATGTGAACCACAGCTCCAACGTGGTCACCGAGCTGCTGGAGTCCGCCAAGCGCGACGCCGCCGCCAACCGTCCCCGTCCCTCCCTGGCCATGAGCCTGCTGCCCATCATCATCCCCATCGTCTGCATCCTGGCCGGTACCGCCGGCAACGCCCTGTTCGACGAATCCCCCGTCATCTGCAAGTTCCTGGGCGAGAAGGTCATCGCCATGCTGCTGGGCACCCTGGGCGCTTATCTCGTCAGCATCAAGTACATCGGCCGTGAGAACTTTGAGAAGTCTGCCGGCGAGGCTCTGAAGAGCGCCGGCGTGGTGCTTCTGATTACTGGTGCGGGCGGTAGCTTCTCCTCCGTCATCGCCGCCACCGGCATCGGCAACTCCATCGTCTCCCTGCTGAGTACCGGTACCAATTCCGTGATCCCCGCGATGTTCCTGTGCTACCTGATCGGCATGATCTTCCGTGTGGCCCAGGGCTCCGGCACCGTGGCTGGAATGACCTCCATGACCATCATGGCCACCGTGGCTCCCGTCATCGGCTGCCACCCTGTGTGGCTGGCTCTAGCCTGCCTGTCCGGCGGCAACTCCATCGGCCACGTCAACGACTCCGGTTTCTGGGTGGCCACCAATATGTCTGGTCTGACCGTCACCGGCGGTTTGAAGACCTATACCCTGGGCTCCTTCATCTCCTCTGTGTGCATCTTCGTGCTGGCCCTGATCGGTGCCCTGGTCATCCCCCTGTAAGGCGTTTCATTCATAACAAACGGTCCGCGAATCGGAAAAGGAGTAATCAGCCATGCGCAATGCAATGATCATCGACGCGAAGGACAATGTGGCTGTCGCCATCGAGCCCATCGCCAAGGGCGACAACGCCGTGTATGTTTATGAGGGTAGGGAAGTCAGCCTGCCCGCTCTGGAGGACATCACCATCTACCACAAGCTGGCTACCCGGGATATCGCAAAGGGCGAGCCTGTGGTGAAGTACGGCGAGCACATCGGCATCGCCTCCAGCGACATCAAGGCCGGTGAGCACGTCCACGTTCACAACGTGGAGGGCCACCGGGAAAACCTGGAAGCGAAAGAGTAAGGAGGAAACGAGCAATGACTTTTTACGGTTATAAGCGTCCCGACGGCCGCGTGGGCGTCCGGAACTACGTGCTGATCCTGCCCGCCAGCGTCTGCGCCTCCGATACTACCCGCATCATCGCCCAGCAGGTGGTGGGCTCCGTCACCTTCAACAACCAGCAGGGCTGCTCTCAGGTGGCCTCCGACCAGCAGCTGACCATGGATGTCATGGCGGGCTATGCCGCCAACCCCAATGTCTACGGCACCGTGGTGGTGTCCCTGGGCTGTGAGAACTGCCAGATGGATCTGGTGGTGAAGGCCATCCAGGCGCGGACCAACAAGCCCATCAAGCAGGTCATCATCCAGGAGGCTGGCGGCACGCTGAAGGCCGTGGACATGGCCGTCCGCTACGCCAAGGAGATGGTGGCGGAAGCCTCTCTGCTCCAGAAGCAGGAGTTCCCCATCTCCGAGCTCATCGTGGGCACCGAGTGCGGCGGCTCCGACCCCACCAGTGGCCTGGCCGCCAACCCCGTCATCGGCGAGATGAGCGACCGCATCGTGGCCGCCGGCGGCACCTCCATCCTGTCCGAGACCACCGAGTTCATCGGCGCTGAGCACATCCTGGCCCGCCGCGCCGCCACCCCCGAGGTCCATGACCGTATCTTCGAGATCGTCCACCGCTACGAGGCCGCTCTGCGGCTGGTGGGTGAGGAGGTCCGGGAGGGCAATCCCTCTCCGGGCAACAAGGCCGGCGGCATCACCACCCTGGAGGAGAAGTCCCTGGGCTGCATCCACAAGGGCGGCCACAGCCCCGTCAACGCCGTGTATGACTACGCCAAGCAGGTGGAGTCCAAGCAGGGCCTGGTCATCATGGACACCCCGGGCAATGACCCCTCCTCCGTGGCGGCCATGGTGGCAGGCGGCGCTCAGGTGGTGGTATTCTCCAGCGGCCGGGGCACTCCTACCGGCAACCCCATCGCCCCTGTCATCAAGATCACCGGCAACAAGCTGACCTTTGCTAAGATGGAGGACAATATCGACCTGGACGCCTCTCCTCTCATCTACGGTACCAAGACTCTGGAGGAGCTGGGCAGTGACCTGCTGAACATGGTGGTGGAGACCGCCTGCGGCAAGCAGACCAAGGCCGAATCCCTGGGCTTCACCGAAATGGCCATCGCCCGGGTGTGCAACTACGTGTAACGGGTACGAATCTATCAAAAGAGGTCTCTGAATATGAATAAGAAATATGTCGTGATGGACGGCAACACCGCCGCCGCCCATGTGGCCTACGCCTTTACCGAGGTAGCGGCCATCTATCCCATCACTCCCTCCTCCCCCATGGCGGAGAAGGTGGACGAGTGGTCCGCCAAGGGCCGGAAGAACCTGTTCGGCTCCACCGTGGACGTCATCCAGATGCAGTCCGAGGCCGGCGCCGCCGGCACCTGCCACGGCTCCCTGCAGGCCGGCGCCCTGACCACCACCTTTACCTCTTCCCAGGGCCTGATGCTGATGATCCCCGCCATGTACGCCATGGGCGGCCAGTTCTTGCCCAGCGTCATGCACATCGCCTCCCGCGTGGTGACCTCCAACCACCACTCCATCTTCGGCGACCACACCGACTTCATGACCTGCCGCACCACCGGCTACGCCATGCTGATGTCCTCCTGCCCCCAGGAGGCCATGGACCTGGGCGCCGTCGCCCACCTGTCCGCCATCAGCGGCAAGTACGCCTTCATGCACTGCTTTGACGGCTTCCGCACCTCTCACGAGATGCAGCGCATCGAGGCCCTGGACTACGAGGACCTCCGGCCCCTCATCGACCAGGACGCCCTGAAGGCCTTCCGCCGCCAGTCCCTGAACCCGGAGCACCCCACCAACCGGGGCAATAACGTCAACCCCGATGTGTACTTCCAGTGCAAGGAGGGCGCCAACGAGAAGGCCGCCTCTATTCCCGACACCGTCCAGCACTACATGGA
>JAETOP010000241.1 GCA_021771675.1 Oscillospiraceae bacterium
GGCCCCAGACGCTCACCACCGTCCAGGAGATACACCTGGGCCCACAGGTCAATGAGGCCCTTGGAGGACGGCGTGCCGGTCAGCAGGACCATCCGCTTGATGAAACGGCGGACCCGCCGCATGGCCTTAAAGCGCTTGCTCTGGGAGTTCTTAAAGCTGGTACTCTCATCCAGGACCACCATGTCAAAGGGCCAGGCCTGCTGGTAGTAGTCCACCAGCCACTCCACATTTTCCCGGTTGATGACGTAGATGTCCGCCGGGGTGCTGAGGGCCTTTATGCGCTTGGACGTGCTCCCCAGCACCGTGGAGATGCGCAGGTGTTGCAGGTGGTCCCACCGTGCCGCCTCCTTTTGCCAGGTGGCCTCCGCCACCTTTTTGGGGGCCACCACCAGCACCTTGGACACCTGCCAGCGGAAATACTTGAGGATGTTGACGGCGGAAAGCGTGATGCTGGTTTTGCCCAGGCCGGGCCGCAGGAACAAACCAACGGCGGGGAGGTCCGTCACAAGCTGGATGCAATAGGCCTGGTAGTTATGCGGTATGTACTGCATCCCCAAAAACCTCCCTCAAAAAATCTTTCACGGCGTCCATCCCAAAAAGCACCCGGACATCCGCCCCCCGTTTCTCCAGTTCGCTCCGCTGCCATTTCTGCACCTTGGCCAGCCTCCCGATTTCCGTTTTGAGCTCCACATAAATGGTCTTTCCGGCTGGGGTGATGACGATGCGGTCAGGCACACCAGGATTGCCGGGAGAAACAAACTTGAAACACAGGCCGCCGTGCTCTTTCACCTTGCGGACCATGTAGCTCTCAATTTGACTTTCTTTCACGCTTTCGCCTCCTTGTAGTAACATTCAGCGTTTTTCTATACTTTTATACGCATCAGGCGATTTAGGCGGTCTATATACTCTCTAAATCCTCTGTTTTACGGTTAATAGGAAATGAATGTTACAATGTTACAAAATGCCTCAAAGCCTTGCGCCGCAAGGGTTTGAGCCGTAACATTGACTGTAACATTCAGCGTAACATGTTACGGGGTCCGTGTAACATTCAGCGGCCAATGTTACACGATGTTACAGGCAATGTTACACGGTTTTTCTAAAGCCACGC
>JAETOP010000130.1 GCA_021771675.1 Oscillospiraceae bacterium
AAGCCGCCGCAGCCGTTCATCCCCATCGTGGCCTATTGGGATGACTACGACAAGGTGCCGTGGGCGCTCCCCCATGTGTACGACTACATGGAGGGGCGGGATGCGGTTTCCTATGATTACCCGCTGCTTTCCGGCACATACAACCGCAGGCATTACCTTACCGCCTACGGCAAAGAGCAGAAGACGGAATTTGACGGCATTGTGGTCGACCGTAACGGCGGGAACCCGGACAGTTATTCCGGCATCGTGTCTGTTTCGGAGGGCATGGTGACGATGGGGGATAACGGCTCCGCTGTTTACCGTTTTTCTGTATCCACAGCAGGAACTTATGATGTGGCGGTGCGCTTGTGCTTTCCCTTTTGGGATAAAAATGGGATATACATTTCCATTGACGGAAGTCGGAAGCATTTCACGGAGAGCCGCCTGTGGTGGCCATACTGGAGGACCACCTTCTGGTCGGCGCTGGCAGAGGGGATTTCCCTCTCTGCAGGTACGCATACAATCACAGTTTCGGTGGATGTGAAGGGCGTGCAGTTTTACGGTTTCCGTGTCTGCTCTGCTTTTTCGGAAGAACCGAGCACCGGCTCCGCCACCTACACGCTTGCGCCGCGGAAATTCAAAGATGTGGACGGGAACATGGCACAGCCGGACAGGGGCTTCAAGCTGACGCTGGAGATGCTCCGCAGGAAGCCGGACTCGGCGCTCATCTGGTACGAGGACTTCCGGGATGAGAACCCTCTGCCGGAGAGTTACTGGACGACGCTCTCCGGCAAGTGGGAGGTGTGGCGGGAGGGCTATGAGAACCGGCCGTACTCCCAGCTTGAGGGGAGCGGGCAGCTTGCATGGAAGTACAGCGGCTTTTCCGATATCCATCTGCGGGCAAGGCTGGCCTTCCCGGCAGGCGGCAGCGGGAAGGCGGGGGTGTTCTGCGGGGATGTTTTCTGCTGCTTAAATTATGACACACAGAGGGTGGAGCTTTACAAGGGTTCCACCCTTCTTGGCAGTTACAGCCAGACGATCAGCCGGACGGCGAATGCAGACCTCAGAGGGAATCCCGCCATGTACACGGTGGAGATGCGCATCCGTGGAAACAGGGTGCGGGTGTATTCCGGCGCATCTTATGCGCTGCGTTTCACGGCCTCCATATCCGGATTCAGTGGCGGGTATGCAGGATACCGCTCCGATAACCGTACCGTCTGTGAACTGATGAGACTTGGGGACTCATGGACATATGAGCCTTACGAGCGGTTCGATGTGCGGATGCCGGACGGAAGTTTTAAATCCTTCGGACGGATCAGCAGGAGCAATGTGGCGTGGGATGAAGAATTCCAGGTGTTCACGCTGACTGCCGATGTGGAGGAGAGCGCCACCCGCAGCGAGGACATTTCGATGGATTATGATTTTTTCCATTCAGATTTGATGGAGATATCCTGCGGGAACAACTACACGGCTGAGGTCACTCCGAGGGATATCAATATCTGGATTTCCCGGCTGTTTCTTGGGGATGCGGACGGCTTCTCCATCCTCTATTACCAGGACGTGGACTCCCTCGTCTATTGGGCGAACCAGGCGGCGTACCGCTGGAAGCTGCGGGGGATGTGTATGTGGTCGCTTGGGCAGGAGGACATGAGGATTTGGGAGTGGCTGCCGAAACAAATTTAATATTTCCATGGATACAGGGCTGTCCGCCGATTGGCGGGCGGCCTTTTATCATACAAAAAATCTTTTTAAGGAGGGTTTCACTATGAAGGAATTCTGGAACACAATTCAACTCATTTTTGCGGGTGTCGGGGGATGGCTCGGTTACTTCCTCGGCGGCTGTGACGGCCTGCTGTATGCGCTGGTCGCTTTTGTCGTGGTGGACTATATCACTGGCGTGATGTGCGCCGCGGCGGATAAGAAGCTGTCCAGCGAGGTAGGGTTCCGGGGCATTGCCAAGAAGGTGCTGATCTTCCTGCTCGTGGGGATTGCCAACATCCTCGATGTGCAGGTCATCGGCACAGGCAGCGTTTTGCGGACGGCGGTCATCTTTTTCTATATCTCCAACGAGGGCGTGAGCCTCCTGGAGAACGCCGGACACCTGGGGCTGCCCATCCCGGAGAAGCTGAAGGATATCCTGGCACAGCTCCATGACAAAGCAGAAAAGGGGGACGAGTAAATGAAACTGGTAGAAAGCATTCTGACGAAAAACCCCTGCTACACGGCAGGGAGGAAGATCACGGTAAAGGGGCTGATGCTCCATTCCGTGGGCTGCCCGCAGCCGAAGGCGTCCGTATTCATCAACTCATGGAACAGCCCTGCGCATGACACATCCTGCGTCCACGGATTCATTGACGGGAACGATGGCACGGCTTACCAGACATTACCGTGGAATCACAGGGGGTGGCACTGCGGCTCCGGCAGCAAGGGCAGCGGCAACAATACCCATATCGGGGTGGAAATGTGCGAACCGGCGTGTATCAAGTACACATCGGGCAGCAATTTCACCTGCTCCGACACGGCTGCGGCAAAGGCGGTGGCGAAAAGGACTTATGAGACGGCGGTGGAGCTGTTCGCCATGCTCTGTGAAAAGTACAGCCTTGACCCGCTTGCGGACGGTGTCATCATCAGCCACAAGGAAGGCTGTGCGAGGGGCATTGCCAGCAACCACGGCGACCCGGAGCATTTGTGGGCGCAGCTTGGGATGGGGTACACGATGGACGGATTCCGCAAGGCGGTCAAAGCGGCAATGGGCGGCACTGCTTCTGGCACAGACAGATACACCAAGATCATGGGGAATGCCACGGCAACGGCGGAGCAGATGAAAGCATATCTGAAAGCGAAGAACCCGTCCGTGGCGCAGTCCGTCCTCGACATGGTTCCGCTGTACCTTTCGGAAGGAAAAGCAGAAGGAGTCCGTGGCGACATTGCCTTTGCGCAGTCCTGCCTTGAGACCGGGAACTTCACCTTTTCCGGCTCTGCGGTCACGCTTTCACAGAACAACTTCTGCGGCATGGGCGTGACTTCTAACGGTGTAAAGGGGAATTCCTTTGACACGCCGCAGCTCGGCATCCGGGCGCAGGTGCAGCACTTGAAAGCCTATGCTTCCACGGACGCACTCAAGAACACCTGCATTGACCCGCGGTTCAAATATGTCACAAGGGGCTGTGCGGAATATGTGGAGTGGCTTGGGCAGAAGGAAAACCCTGCCGGAAAGGGATGGGCGACAGGCGCCGGCTATGGGGAGAAGATACTCACGATCCTGAAAGGCATCCTTGGAACGGAAGGAGAGGCATCTTCCCCGGCTCCTATAGAAACGGAAATCTGGTACCGCGTCCGGAAGACCTGGGCAGACGCATCCTCGCAGAAAGGGGCGTTCAAGTCGCTGGAGAACGCAAAGAAATGTGCGGATGAGAATCCGGGCTGCTCCGTGTTTGATGAGTCGGGGAAGGCAGTGTATTCCAGTACGGCAGCGTTCAAGCCGTATCTGGTGCAGGTATCCATCCCAAACCTTAACATCCGGAAAGGCCCTGGCACTGACCACGGCAAGACCGGGAAATATACCGGAGCCGGCACTTTCACGATAGTGGAGGAGGCAGACGGCGAAGGCGCATCCAGGTGGGGATTGCTGAAATCCTACCAGGAAAAGAGAGACGGATGGATTTCGCTGGATTACGCAAAGAGGGTATAAATGGTTTTACGCCTGCAGGAGTTCCTTTTGGGATTCCTGCAGGCGTTATTTTTTTTTTGTGAAAACACCCCGCCGAACTGCGGTTCAAATCTCCGTATAGTGAGGAGGCGTTTTTATGACTGACAGGCAAAAAGACCGGATACGGCAGATGAGGGCTGCTGGCTATGGATATATGAAGATTGCGCAGGAACTTGGCATTTCAGAGAACACAGTAAAATCATTCTGCCGGAGGAAGGGACTGAGTGCGGGGAAAATAAAAGCAGCAGTGCCGTCTGCGGATGGGGATAAGGGTATCTGCCCATGCTGCGGGGCAGAGGTAAAACAGAATCCGGGACGGAAAGCCAAGAAGTTCTGTTCCGATAAATGCCGCAATAAGTGGTGGAACAGCCACCCGGACCAGATAGAACGGAAGGCACGTTATGAATTCGTGTGCGCTTACTGCAAAAAGCCGTTCACGGCCTACGGCAATGCCGGCAGGAAATACTGCTGCCATGCGTGTTATGTGGCTGACAGGTTCGGAGGTGGCGCAGATGAGTGAGGAGCAGTTCCAGAATGAAAAAATGTACCACGCCACCATGAACATAGCGAAATCCCTCATGGAACAGGGGGCAATGACGGCAGAGGAGTACGGTCAGATTGATACAATTTTCCGGGAAAAATACCGCCCGATTTTGGTTAGTTTACAGACCGAAATGAGTGGATATAAAGCCGATTCTATGGCATCATGTGACACTGACAAGGAGGGATGATATGCCGAGAATCAGCGTAATCGGGCAGGTTCTGCCGGAACTGAAAAAGAGGAAGAGGGTGGCGGCTTATGCCAGGGTGTCGATGGAGACGGAAATGCTCCTCCATTCCCTTTCCGCGCAGGTCAGCCATTACAACGGATTGATACAAAAAAATCCTGATTGGGAGTTTGCGGGCATATATGCGGATGAGGGCATCAGCGGAAGAGACACAAGCCACCGCGATGACTTCAACAGGCTGCTTGCGGACTGCGATGCCGGGAAGATTGACATGGTGCTGGTAAAGTCCATCAGCCGTTTTGCGAGGGATACCGTGGATACTTTGACAGCAACGAGGCACCTGAAGGAGCTTGGGATTGATGTTTATTTTGAAAGGGAACACATCCATTCCATTTCTGACGAAGGGGAGCTGCTGCTCACCCTGCTCGCGTCCTTCGCACAGGAGGAATCGCGCAGCATTTCCGAAAATGTGAAGTGGGGCATCCGGAAACGGTTTGAACAGGGCATCCCGAACGGGCATAAAGCGCCATACGGATATGAGTGGGACGGGGAAATGTACCGCGTCATACCGGAGCAGGGGGAGGTCATAAAGGAGATTTTTGCAAAGTACCTTTCCGGCACATCTGCCTATGGGATTGCAAAGGAGCTTTCAAAGCGGGGCATCACGGGGCAGAAAGGCGTGCCGATGGACGACTCCACCATCAAGTTCATCCTCACGAACCCGTCCTATACGGGCTCCATGCTCCTGCAGAAGAATTATATTTCCGAGGGGCATACGAGGAAAAGGAATAAGGGCGAGCTGCCCATGTACATGGTGGAGGGTATGTTCGAGCCGCTCATCCCGCAGGCAGATTTTGAAAAGGCGCAGCTCATACGGGAGCAGCGGGCGGATGCCGCCGCCAATAAAAACCCCACGCTCACGGCTTTTTCAGGACTGGTGAAATGCGGGGAATGCGGCCGTTCGGTGAGCAGGCGCACCACAAAATACGGCAAGAAATGGAACTGCAATACCAGGGAGCGCAAAGGGAAAGATGTGTGCGGGCTCCGGCCGGTCTATGAAACGGAGCTGGAGCAGGCGGCGGCCGCCGCACTGGAGCTTGCCGCCTTTGACGGGGTGGCAGTCCGGAGGGAAGTCGAGCAGATTGTCATAAATGCAGACCGCATTGAGTTCCGCATGAAAAGCGGGAAGGCAAGAGAGGTCATGCGGGCATACCAAAGAGGCCGCAGCGCATTTTCGCAGAAAATCACCTGCGGGTGCTGCGGCAGGAAACTGGAATGCGATTACTGGAAGATGGGTCCGAAAGGGCAGAAGGAAAAATATAAGGTTTGGGTGTGCCGGGGGTGTTCCTTCCGCAGGCTGCTGGATGATGAATTCCGAAAGGCAGCGGCGGAAGTCCTGGGGCGGGAGGATTACGAACCCCGCTTTGTGAAGGAGATTGCGGGAGTGACGGCATACGAGGACAGGTTTGAATTTCACTTTACGGATGGGGAGGTGGTCGAATGGCAAAGAAAGTAACAACCATACCCGCCACGCTGAACCGGTTTGACTCCAGTCCGATTGCGGTGGCGAAAAAGCGGAAGACGGCGGGGTATGCGAGGGTATCCACGGATTCCGAGGAACAGGCGACAAGCTATGAGGCACAGGTCGATTATTACACCCGGTACATAAACGGCCGGGAGGATTGGGAATTTGCCGGGGTGTATACGGACGAAGGCATCTCTGCAACGAACACAAAAAAGCGCGATGGTTTTAACCAGATGATTGAGGATGCCCTGGCGGGGAAGATTGACCTCATCATCACAAAATCGGTCAGCCGGTTCGCAAGGAACACGGTGGATTCCTTAACGACAGTACGGAAGTTGAAGGAGAAGGGCATCGAGGTTTATTTTGAAAAAGAGAACATCTACACGCTGGATACCAAGGGGGAGCTGCTCATCACCATCATGAGCTCCCTTGCGCAGGAGGAGTCAAGGAGCATTTCAGAGAACACCACTTGGGGCAAGCGGAAGCAGTTTGCGGACGGCAAAGGCAGCCTTGCCTACAGCACTTTCCTCGGATATGAGAAAGGCGAGGACGGCAGCCTGAGAGTGAACCCGGAGCAGGCAGAAACGGTAAAGCTGATATACCAGCTTTTCCTGCAGGGACTGAGCCCGTATGCCATCGGCAAGAAGCTGACGGGGCTTGGCATCAAGAGCCCCGCGGGGAAGGACACCTGGCACCAGAGTTCCGTCAAGAGCATCCTCACCAACGAGAAGTATAAAGGGGATGCGCTCCTGCAGAAGCAGTACACGGCGGACTTCCTCACCAAAAAGCGGAAGAGGAACCAGGGGGAAATCCCGCAGTATTATGTGGAGGGGAACCACGAGGCAATCATCCCTCCCGAAACATGGGAGCTGGTGCAGGAAGAGATGGAGCGGAGGAAGAGCATGGGCGCAAGGTACAGCAGCACGAGCATATTTTCCTCGAAAATCAAGTGTTCCGAGTGCGGGAACTGGTACGGCTCCAAGGTGTGGCACTCACAGGACAAATACCGCAGGGTGATCTTCCAGTGCAACCGCAAGTTCAAGAACGATAAGAAATGCCGGACGCCGCACCTTACAGAGGACGAGATAAAGGATGCCTTCGTGAAAGCCGTCAATGCGGTCATCCCGGAAAAGGATGAGCTGATAGCGAACACCAAGGTGATGATGCGGACATTATGCGACACCACGGAGCTGGAGGTGGAGCAGAGCCGGTTTCTGACTGAGACGAAGATGGTGGCGGAAATGGTAAAAAGGATTGTGGCGGAAAACAAAGCTGAAGCCATGGACCAGGAGGAATACCAGAGACGCCGCAATGAACTGGTCGCCCGGTATGAGGCGGCAAGGGACGGGTACGAAAAAGCATCCGGGGAGATTTCCGACAGGCAGGGAAAGAGGAAAACCTATATGCGGTTTATCGGCGGGCTGCAAAAGCTGGACGGCTTCTGCGGAAAGTTTGATGAGGAACTTTGGACGGCGCTCCTTGACTACGCCACGGTTTATGCCAGAGACGACATCCGATTCACTTTCAAGGCGGGGAACGAAGTGAAAGTTGATGGATAGGTAAAAATGTGTAAATTTCGCTATTTAATATAGAAAGAAAATTTTTTTCTGGGCCGGAATAATCAGTTTCCGGCCCGCATTTTTTAGGTTTAGGGGGGTGCATTTAGGGGGTGCATCGTTGAATTGTATCAATTTCGTTGTACCGATGAACCCCTGCAAATGCGGCTGGTATGGGGACCCCAGCGGCCGGTGCCGGTGCAGCAAGGCTTCGGTGGAGGCCTACCAGAGCCGGATTTCCGGGCCCATGCTGGACCGGATCGATATTGTGGTGGAGGTGCCCGCGGTGGGCTATGAGGAGCTGCGCCAGCGTGCCCTGGCAGAGCCTTCCTCCGCTATCAAGCAGCGGGTGGACACGACCCGGGGAATTCAGAACCGGAGGTTCCAGGGCAGCGGAATTCTCTGCAATGCCCGGATGGGCCCGGAGGAGCTGCGGAGGTTCTGCGCCCTGGGGCCGGAGGCGGAGCAGCTGATGAAGCTGGCCTTCCAGAATCTTGGATTGACTGCCCGGAGCTACGACCGGATCCTCCGGGTGGCCCGCACCGTGGCGGATTTGGAGGGCAGCCAGGAAATCCAGGCCCAGCACATCGCCGAGGCCATCCAGTACCGCTCCGTGCCCGTTGGCAGCAGAGGGTGAGACTTGAGATATGAGATACAAGATATAAGATAGCTAGGAATTGTGCTTGGCGGCGGGACGGAGAAAATGCCTCAATTTCTTATCATTGTTTGGAGGGAAGACCATGGCAAAATCGGAGAAGAATTATGGAGTCAGCCTGCTCAAGACGATGATGTGCTTTGAGGTGCTGGCCTGCCATTTCCTGCCTTACAATGACGCTCTTATCTGGCAGCAGCCCATCCATATGCTGAAAACCAGCGCCGTTCCTGTCTTTATGCTCCTGTCCTTCCTGCTCTGTCGTGGGGCGGTGGAGAGCGGCAATCCGGAAGCGCTGAAAAAGCGGCTCAAGCGGCTCCTCTGGCCCCACATCAGCTGGGCTTTGGTGTATTACGTTGGCTGTTTGCTTCTGAGCTTTATCAACGGCGAGGGGTTTATCGGCATGGACTGCTTGATTTGGCAGCTTGTAACCGGCAGCAATGAACGGCTGAACCCTGCAATGTGGTTCCAGGTGGATTTGATTGTCCTGACAGCGGTGTTTTCTCTCCTGTTTTTCCGGGTGAATCGCCGGGTGGGGGAGGGAATCCTCCTGCTGACCGGGGCGGCCTGCCTGGTGCTTCAATACAGCAAGATCAATTTCTGCTTGTTTGAGCCCCTGCCCGATGCGGTGAAGTACTCCCTGGGCAGAATTGTGGAGGTGTGGCCCCTGGCGGCGGCGGGAATCTGCCTGTTCCGTCCCGGGCTGTTGGAATGGATGAAAAAGCACTGGGTGCTGGGCGGCTTTGGCAGTGTGTGTCTGTGTGCTGCTGCCCTTGCTGTGAAAAGAATCTGCACGATTTATGACAGCTTCGGATATGGGGGCATCCATGTCCTTCTGGTGGCGGTGGGCATGGCCGGGCTGTTCTGGTGCCTGCCTCTGGAAAGGCTGGGCGGGCGGATGACAGGCCTCATAGACCGGCTCTCCCGTTACACCCTGGGGATTTATTGCGAACATCTTCTTGTGGCCAAGGTGTTTGACGCAGTTTTGCGTAGAGTTGGAATTCCAGGGGAGGGCTTTTGGTTTTGCGTGGCAGTGTTTGCGGCCTCCTATTTGGTTTCCTGCCTGTTGGAACGCAGCGGAAAAAGATGGCTGGTCGCAATGGTTCGCTAGCTAATACTAGGGCGTATCTGAAAACACAAAGCGATTGTACTATTTCAACAAAATGCAGATAGAAGCAAGGTGAATAAAGGCAGCAAAGGACACTGCCAGCTTGTCATAGCGGGTGGC
>JAETOP010000131.1 GCA_021771675.1 Oscillospiraceae bacterium
ACGCAATACGGCGTTATCGTCACTAGCCATACATACAGTATGGCTACGTTCCTCTGCCTTGTCTTGCGCCAATATCCCTACGCTGCTGATTAAATCTTTTTATCAAGAATTAGTATAAAATACAGAAGGGGGTAGGATTCTATCCCCTTCTGCGCATATAATAGGCCTCGCAGAGTTTGCCGCCGCAGCGGCAAATAAAGTCAGATCATTTTCTGCCAGGGCGTGTACCTGGCGGAAAATACATCTCAGGCTGCAAGTGTGCGAGTTGTGCGCTTCCGGCGCACAAGGAGTGCACGCAGCAGACTGCAACCTTTCTGTTGATAATCCCTAAAAGGGATTATCAACAGCCTGAGAAGGGGGTAGGATTCTATCCCCTTCTTCCATTACACAATAAGGAGGGATCGTCCCTTGTCTGAAAATATTTATGCAGGTGTGATGCCTGTGCTTGCTCTGCGCGGACTTGCCGTGTTCCCGGAGCAGACCGTCCACTTCGACGTGGGCAGAACCAAGTCGGCCCTGGCTTTGGAGGCCGCAATGAAGAAGGATCAGCTGCTCTTTTTGGTTCCCCAGAAGGACCTGCTGGTGGATGATCCCAAGCTGGCAGACCTCTATGCCGTGGGCACTGTGGTTCGTGTCAAGCAGCTGCTGAACGCCCCGGAGGAGAATCTGCGGGTGCTGGTCACCGGTGTGACCCGGGCCAGAATCGGGCAGATGCAGCAGACCGAGCCCTATCTTTCCGCCGTGGTGGAGTCCATTCCCTGTCCGGAGGAGACCGATTCTCCCCGGGGGAAGGCTCTGCGCCGGGAGGCCTGCACCCTCTACAATACCTATCTGGAGCTCAGCGAGCATCCTGCCCAGATGGTGCAGCTGCGGATGCTGGCCAGCAATCAGAACGGCTTTATTGCCGACTCCATTGCCCAGAACTCCGGCCTGGATTTTGAAGAAAAAACCAAACTGCTGCTTCAGCTGAACCCCACCCGCCGGTTGGAGATGACCATTACATATCTGAACCGGGAGATCGAGGTGCTTCAGCTGGAATCGGAAATCCAGAACAAGACCCGCGCCGCCATTGACCAGAACCAGAGGGACTACTACCTCCGGGAGCAGATGCGGGCCATCCGGGAAGAACTGGGAGAGGGGGAGGAGGACGAGGATTTTGACGAGGACATTGCCAAAATCAAGAGCCTCCACCTGAAGCAGGAGTATGAGAAAAAGCTTTTGAAGGATGTTCAGAAGCTGAGAAAGCAGCCCTTCGGCTCCTCCGAGGCTTCGGTGCTCCGGGGCTATCTGGATACTGTGCTGGATTTGCCCTGGAATAAATCCTCCAAGGAGCGCCTTGATGTGCAGGCCGCTTCCAAAATCCTGGAACACGATCACTTTGGCCTGGAAAAGGTGAAGCAACGCATTTTGGAGACCATCGCCGTGCGGCAGCTGGCGCCCCAGATGCCTCCTCAGATTCTTTGCCTGGTGGGCCCTCCCGGTGTGGGCAAGACCTCTATTTCCTATTCCATCGCCAGGAGCCTGAACCGCAAAATGGTTCGTATCTCCCTGGGAGGCGTCCACGACGAGGCAGACATCCGGGGACACCGGAAGACCTACGTGGGGGCCATGCCCGGCCGGATTATGACGGCCATTGCTCAGGCGGGCACCTCTAACCCCGTGCTGCTGCTGGATGAGATCGATAAAATGGGCTCCGACTACCGGGGCGACCCCAGCGCCGCCCTGCTGGAGGTGCTGGACTCTGAGCAGAACCACTCCTACCGGGATCATTATTTGGAGATTCCCTTCGACCTGTCGGGCGTGATGTTCATCACCACCGCCAACACCCTGGATACCGTGCCCAGACCCCTGCTTGACCGGATGGAGGTCATTGAGCTCAGCTCCTATACCGATGAAGAGAAGCTGATGATTGCCAAAAATCACTTGGTGCCCAAGCAGCTGGTGAGGCACGGGCTGAAAAAATCCCAGCTGCGCATTACGGACGACGCTATCCGAGAGATCATCGAATGCTACACCCGGGAGTCCGGCGTGCGGAACCTGGAACGCTCCATCGGCGACATCTGCCGGAAGGTGGATATGCAGATTCTCGCTCAGGAGGAGCCTAAGAAGATTACCGTGAATTGCGGCAACGTGGAAGCCTTGCTGGGGGTGCGGAAATACCTGCCCGAGCGGCTGCCCGGAGCTGACCAGGTGGGCCTGGTCACAGGTCTCGCCTGGACCAGCGTGGGCGGCGAGACGCTGGAGGTGGAGGTCAATGTGATGGACGGCTCCGGCAAGCTGGAGCTGACAGGCAATCTGGGAGACGTAATGAAGGAATCCGTCCACACTGCCCTGAGTTATATCCGTGCCAATGCTGCGGGGCTGGGGGTTGCCGCCGACTTCTACAAGACCAAGGATATTCACGTTCACTTCCCGGAGGGAGCGGTGCCCAAGGACGGCCCCTCCGCCGGAGTCACGGTGACCACCGCCATCGTCTCCGCCCTCACCGGCGCTTCCGTGCGCCGGGATGTGGCCATGACCGGCGAGGTGACCCTTCGGGGCCGGGTGCTTCGCATCGGCGGCCTGAAGGAAAAAACCATGGCCGCCCTTCGCCACGGTATTCGTACCGTCATCATCCCGGCGGATAACCAGCGGGATTTGGAGGAGATCGACCAGACCGTCCGCAGCCATCTGAATTTCATCACCGCTTCCTCGGTGGACACGGTTCTAAATGCGGCTCTGATTCCCCCGGTGGATGGGACTCCCGCCATGCTGGGCACCATTCCCGAGGACGCAGCCAAGCTCCGTCGCCCCGGCTTGCAGCAGTAAAGGAGGGAGGGCGTGAATTTCCAGAATGTGGAGTTCCTGATTTCTGCAGCCGCCCCCAGGGATTTCCCTGCCGCCCGGCTGCCGGAAATCGCTTTTGCCGGAAAATCCAACGTTGGCAAGTCTTCGGTAATCAACCGGCTGCTGCAGCGGAAAAATTTTGCCCGGGTGGGGGATAAGCCCGGAAAGACCATCCATGTGAACTATTTCACTCTGGATCGGAAATGCTATCTGGTGGACCTGCCGGGCTATGGCTTTGCCCAGGTTTCCCAGAGTGAAAAGGCCCGGTGGAGTAAGCTGATGGAGGATTATTTCGCCGCCAGCCGGATTACTCTGGGGATTCTGATCGTGGACTACCGCCATCCGCCCACCAATAACGACGTGACCATGGCTCGGTGGTTCCTGGACAGCGGCTGCCCCTTTGTGGTGGTGGCCAACAAGAAGGATAAGCTGAAAAAAAGCGAGCTGGAACCGAACCTGAAAACCATTCGGGAGGATTTGGAGCTTCCGGAGGAGTGCCCCATCATTCCCTTCTCCGCAGAGAAGGGGGACGGACGGGAGGAACTGGTAAAGCTGATTTGCAATACTGTGGAAAAGTAAAAAGAGGGGGCTGTTAAAATAGCCTCCCCGCAATTGCGATACGATTTGCTGATAAGAATGTGAAATTTTTATCTGGAAGACGTCGCCTGACGGCGTTGTCAAATATGATGGTACATCTCAGTGGCTCCATGGGCAGTCCACTGGTTTACTGGTGATTTTGATTCATCAGCTGCCCCGGTCTGACCGGGGCAAAGCTGTCCTGCGGGCAGTGGATCGCCGCCGGCCGGACGTCGGCGGCACCATGGCGTAATGATTCCCTTCCGACGTATCCTCAATGAAACCTCTTTTGTTCGCCTGAACAAGAGAGGCTTTTTGTTGCGGCGTGTGCGGATTTGTGATATATTGTGTATAGAGAATTTGAAAATGGAGTGGAAGAGGATGAATGTCAGGGCTTTTTGCATGGATGATACCTTGGATGTTTGCAGACTAATCAATTCGGAATTGGGATATGCGGTTACCTGCGAAGATCTGAAAATGCGGATTTCGCAAATGCTGGAAGAAAAAGACTATCTGATTTTTGTTGCGGTCGATGATGAAAAAATAATTGGATTTATTGGTTTACAAGTGGGCTTTGCTTTAGAGATTACGGGGAAAGTGATGCGCATGATAGCTCTGGCAGTTGCCCGTGATTTCCAGGGCCAGGGGATTGGCAGTGCCCTGGTTGAAGAAGCGGAGAAATATGCGCAGGGAAACGGCGTTTCGGTGATTTCGGTAAATAGTTCCCTTAAAAGGGAGAAGGCCCACCGATTTTATGAAAAGCATTCCTTCTATAAAAAAGGATACAGCTTTTGTAAGCAAATAGAGAAGTGAGGAATTTGCTGTGGCGGACAACAAGCTTTTGTTCTTATTGAGCGCTTTTCTTAACGAGAAGCTTTGTATTGAGAACGATGGGGAGAAAGCAGTTATTTTCAACCCCTTTGGCGGCGAAAACATAGAGGTGTACTACGACGAAGACAATTTTTCACATTTTCTCGCCATATTCTCTTTCCAGCATCGTCATTTGGATGATGAGGGAGAAGTAATTGATTGGAGTGGTAAAATTACTTCCGGCAAAATCTTTGCCATCGAATTCTTCAAAAACGGGCGGAATTGCTTTGGCGGGGAAATCAGTTCGGAGGAATTGGAACATCTGTCCTACCAGCAACTGGAGCGTCGCACGGGCTATTATGGCGCAGCCAAACTGTATGAGGTTGCCGATTCCTTTAAGGTCAGAGGCTGGAACAAGGAAAAGGATTTTGACGGGGTGTTCGTTTTGCAGGAGAACGGAGCGGTCCGGCTTGAAATAAACCAACCTGGAGAAGGAAAATGAAATGATCGCTTATCATGCAGTAACAGACAGACCGATGTATGTTGGTCAACAGTTTCTATTTGATGAAGAGCATCACGGAGATTAGGAGGGGGTATCATGAAAAAAACCTTAAACGCTTACCAGCTTAAAGTCATAGCTCTGGTTTTTATGATTGTCGATCACCTGCATACCTATCTGTTCTACCAGACATGGCCCCGCTGGGTATCGATTCTGCCCAGATTTGTGGCTCCCTTATTTCTCTACCTGATGGTGGAGGGGTACCATCATACCCGCAGTAAGAAAAAATATGCCCTGCGGCTTTTTGGTGCGGCAGCGGTTATGTTTGCAGGCAATGCGGCCATCAACATTATCTTTCGCAATGTAGACATCTTTACAGGACGCTTTACGCTGTACTCCATCATGCAGGGCCATAATATTTTCCTGACGTTGGGACTGCTATTTGTGGTGGCCTGGACAATTGACACCTTTCGACAGTCAGAGAAGAAGTGGACCAATTTGATTCTGGGAACGGTCTGCGCCCTGCTGAGCCTGGGATCGGAGGGGGGAATTTATCTGCTTCCACTAGCGGTAGTCTTTGTCCTGTGCTATCAGAAAAAACGGCAGATATACCTATTTACAGCGCTTTACTGCCTGCTTCTGTTTTTGAAGGCGCTGCTTAGCTACTTGTCCGGCGGCACCGGGGATACCCTGATGGGAACACTGTGCTTTGATGCGGAATGGGCCATGATTTTCGTGATTCCCTTCCTGCTTTCCTACAACGGGGAGCGGGGGCGCAATACCCCTGGCAGCAGATGGATGTTCTATGTGGTCTATCCGCTGCATTTGTGGATTCTTGCTATTTTGTATCATCTGCTTGTGAAGAACTAGGCCTCAAATACGGCCCCACAATTGATACGCTGGATACCAAGGGAGGGAAAAAGATTGTGCTAAAAATCTGTACGGAATCGGAATATAGAAAATATGCGGATTACGTCTATGAGCTTGCTCTGGATCAGTCCCAATCGGGCTACCCCACCTATTGTGACGGAATCAAAACCAAAGCCATGTTTTTAGACCGCTCTGAAAAGGCTTTTTCAAGAGATACGGAGGAGCTGCTTCTTTTCGAGCATGAGGGAATCGTGGAGGGATGGATTCACTGCTTTTGGCTTCCCGAGGACCGCTATCTGTCCACGGTCAGTTTCAACATCGAGTCCCACACCGAACAGGCGCTGGGGGAGTTCCTGGAATTGGCGCAAGCCCGGTTCGGGGGATACGATCTGTTTTTGGGATTTTCAAAGGATAACAAAAAGGCGGTAAATTTTTTGTCGGCAAACGGTTTTGAGCGCATAGAAGAGGATTACAACAACACTGCCTTCCTGGATGATTTTGAGCCGGTTGCGATAAGCAGCCATTTGATTCGCATTACAAAAGAAAATTTTGAGCTTTTTCGTGAGCTTCACAGCAAATTGGAAGGGGGTATGTACTGGAACTCCGACAGAATTGACGCTGACATGGACAATTGGATTATTTTCGTCAGCATTGACGGCGGGGAAACGCTGGGCGGCGTGTATTACAGGATGGTTAACAACGGGTGGTTTGAAATTTTTGGGATAGAAATGAAAGACAATCTTTTCAATCCGACCATTTTTCGGGAGCTCCTGGGAAAGGCGCTGAATTCGGCCAAGGAGCTGGGCGGAAAATACATGACGTTTTTCTGTGATGAAGAGGGGCAGGAAATTGCAGGCCGGCTTGGCTTCCGGTGTGTCGGCGAGTATGTGTGCTATCAAAAGCATCTGGAACTATCGAAATAGGAGCGTCTTGTTCGTTGTATCCAAGACGGCCTCCCGGCCAATGGGGAAAATTGCGTGATTGATGCCGTGGCCGAAATCATCACAATAGGCCACAGGAATGTGATAGGCTGCCCCAAACCGTTCCAGAACTTCAAACAGCAGTGGGGAAACAGAGTCCGAGTAGTGCCCAAACAACAGGCCCGTTACCTGCTCCAGCAGCCGGCTTTGGCCAATGCAGGTCAGGAACATGCTGACATCCTGTATGGACTGAAATTGCTCCAATTCTTCAAGAAACAGGATGTATTTTCGGCCTGTGTCAAAGGGAAAGAATCGGTTCCCCAGAGCCAAAGCAAAATTGAGCAAATATCCTCCGACCAGGGTTCCTTCGCAGCACCCTGCCCTGATGGTATGCCAATCGCTGTTGCTGACATAATGGGTGATGGTTCCATCCACCAGGTGGGAAAGAAATTGGCTTTTGTCATATTCACTGATTTTATCAAATAGTCCTGGGGTCTGCCCATAGTACGTTGTGACACCGGTTTGCGCATAAATGGCGTTCAGGATGGATGTTCCATCGCTATAGCTCAAAAAAAGCTTCGGGGTTTCCTTGATTCGGCTGTAGTCGATATAAGGAAGCAGGTCCACACTTCCGTAACCCCCACCAAAGAATACCATCTTTACATCTTCGTCATAGATCATCTCATTCAGGTCATCAACACGCTCGGCGGTACTTGCGGTAAACCGATAGGTGTCTTTGTAAATATTCCTGCCAAATTTGACTTGGAATCCCAAGCCTTCGATGCCCTTTGCAAACCGTTCATAATCGCCCCGATCCGCCACCCAGCTGGGTGAAATGATTCCAATGGTATCACCATATCTCAGCAAATTCATAATTTTTCCTCCGGATTCTGCACATTGAAAGATCTCCCCATTGCACAAACAATGTTTCTGCAATGGGGCTTTTTGTTGGACAAATTTTTAAATGCTTATCGGTTTAACTCAGCAACCAAGCAAAATAGTACATTGGCAGGACGTTGAACGGAATGCGGGAATGGTTTTTGAGCAAAGGCCCCCCCTGTGTAAGGGGGGCTGTCGTGCGAACAGCACGACTGGGGGACTGTGCAGTAAGATGTTACGAATTCGCGCCAGGTTAGGCGAAAAGGTAAGATTGTACTGCGACAGTCCCTCAGTCAGCTTCGCTGACAGCTCCCCTTACACTTCGGGAGCCTCGGGTGCTCCCGCACCAGTGCAACCAACGTAAAAATCCCTGAATTTCGTACAATTGGCCGAGTTGCTGACGAAAGCTGATAAGCACAAATTTTTAATTCCCCTGGGCGGCTGCTCCGATTTCCACATCAGGCTTGATTTCCTTTGCACGCTCGTGCCATTTGCCCAGATGCCGGCCATCCCAGGCCCAGTAGTCATAGTTGATGCAGGTTCGCACCGCAGCGGCGGCTTTGAGGATTTCTTCTGAACTCATTGTGGAATTGACCAATCTCTCATCCTTGAGGGTATTGCGGATGCGGCACAGGAAGACGGTTTCGTCATGCGCTCCGGTGGCAATTTCCTTCTCCACCTCCAGCTCAAAGCTGATGGGACTGCTGCAAAGGACGGGAACCGGCAGCACTGCGCCCTTTTCCCATTCGACGGCAATGTCCATCTTGTCGCCGTCTCTGCCGTCCGCCGTTCCGAAATAGTCCGCAAGGGGAAGGTTACTTTCCACAACAAGGTTTGCGGAAAACACCCTGTTTCTGCGGATGTTTTCCAATGTCCTTTTACTTCCGCCAATGCCGCAGATCACGCCCAGCTGGTCGAACCAGCAATAGCTGAACCAACAAAACAGACCGAAGTCCGGCGTGCCGTCCTCATTGGTGCTGCCGTAGACAAACAGCGTCTGAGGACAAATGTCATTTGTTGCGGGTACTGATATTTTTTTCATAAGCTTGCTGCCTCTCTTCCAGATTTTTAAGAATACGTTCCAAATACCATTCAAGCAGTACGATTTCTGCTTCTGTGAAACCGGTGTAATAGATTTCATTCATCTCCTGTGAGATCTTGTTATATTCGCTTTCCAGGGATTTTGCCCGCTCCGTCAGGGCAATCAGCGTGGTGCGCCGATCCTTGGGGGAGGGCTCCCGAACAATCAGCCCCAGGCTTTCCATGCGGTCAAGCATGGTGGTAAGGGTGGTATTTGCAAGGCTTGTCTGGGCGGACAAGCTGCTGATGCTGATATGGTCGTTCTGCCAGAGCACGTATAGAATCCGTCCCTGGGCCCCATTGAAGGAATCAATCCCTGAAGCCGCCAGCTTGCGGTCGAATATCCGGGTTCCCACCTGTTTGATGCGAGAAATCAAAAAGCCACCTTTTGTTTCCAAATTTGCTCCTCCTTTCTATATAGGATATTACCATATAGAAATAAATTTGTCAAGAGCCTTTAACGCATGCGTTTGTCGTGTTCCAGAGGAAAGTGCGGTGCTCATAAAACGGTTAATATTCACGGCAGCTTACTCTGCTGTAGATGCTCTTGCATTCTATATGGTCATGTGATAATATGAAAGTAAACAGACCAACAAATTGGAATTTGCAGGGAGGGAAAATTTGTATGTGGTTTTGGTGGTTTATGCTGATATGTGATTTGCTAATTCCTGTTGTTATGCTTATTGCTGGAAGAATGATGTGGAAGAACT
>JAETOP010000132.1 GCA_021771675.1 Oscillospiraceae bacterium
GACGGAAGGATTGCAGTCTGCTTAGCGCACTCCTTGTGCGCCTGTGGCGCACAACTCGCACACACGCAGCCTGGAATGTATTTTCCGCCACGCACATGTCGCGGCGGAAAATGATCCTGATTTTATTCGCCGCTGCGGCGGCGAACTCTGCGAGGCCTTTTTCGACACGCTGGGAAAGGGAACCCCTTCGGTTCCCTTTCTTTTTAACTCGTGAGACAAAAATGGATGGTTTGTCCAGCAAAGGAAGATTTCAAATATCGTTATCGAAGCGTACATATTTTTTTCATATGTGGCCTTTAAGATGGGAGACAAATAAAAAACAAGGAGGACCCTCCATGGAAAACAATGAAAATGAATACAGCTCCTTCGCTTCTCAGCAGGAGCACCCCCCTGTCTCCCAGCCGGCAGAGCCAGTTATTCCCCAACATAACCGAGAAAAGAAGCGTCCCCTGTTCCGGACCCTGGTCAGCGTGGCGTTGGTGCTGGCTCTGGTGGCAGGCGGCTGCGGCCTGACCTACAGCGTCATCAACAGCCAGTGGGAGGAAAAAACCGCCATGGATGCGGCAGCCCTGGAGCAGATGAAGCAAAAACTGAACGTCCTTCAGGTCACTCCCACTGAAAATCTTTCCTATGCCGCTGAGGCAGGCATGATGAGTCCCAAGCTGGTGTACCAGAACAATGCAAAAAGCGTTGTGGGTATCTCCAGCACCGTTCAGTCTGTTTCCTTCGGCGGCCAGACCCGGCAGGGCACCTCCACCGGTTCCGGCTTCATCCTCACCGAGGACGGTTATGTGGTCACCAATTATCACGTGGTTGAAGGTGCCATCTCCGTTAAGGTGGTAATGGACAGCGAAGAATACAAAGCCGAAGTAGTTGGCTACGATTCACTGAACGACGTAGCCGTGGTGAAAATCGATGCAAAGGGCCTTCCCGCCGTGACCCTGGGAAGCAGTGACAATCTGAGCATTGGCGACATGGTTGTGGCCATTGGCAATCCCCTGGGCTCTCTCACCGCTACCCTTACTGTGGGCTATGTCAGCGGCAAGGATCGCCAGGTCTCCACCGACTCTCAGACCGTGATCAATATGATCCAAACTGATGCCGCCATCAACTCCGGTAACTCCGGCGGCCCCCTGTTCAACATGTATGGCGAAGTGGTGGGCATCACCTCCGCCAAGTATTCCGGAACCACCTCCTCCGGCGCCTCTATCGAGGGCATCAGCTTTGCCATCCCCATCGATGATGTGATGAACATCATCGGCGACCTGCGGGACTTTGGCTATGTCACCGGCGCTTACCTGGGCGTAAACGTGCTGGATACCGATGCCTCTGCTGCCGCCCTGTACGGTCTGCCCACCGGCTCTTACGTTGAATCCGTGGTAGAGAATGGCAGTGCCGAAAGAGCAGGTGTCCAGCCCAAAGACATTATCATCGGCCTGGGCGAATATGAGGTTTCCAACCGTTCCGAGCTCACCCGCACCCTGCGCCGGTTCAAAGCCGGAGACACCACTACCATCACTGTGATCCGTTCCGGCGAGCGCATCACCATGGACATCACACTGGACGAAAAGCCCAGGGATCTGAACTCCTCCACCGTCACCGAGCCCACCATGCCTCAAAACGGCAACTATGACGAATGGTACAAATTCTTCTTCGGTGAAGACAATCAAGGTTAATCTTTCCTTTCCCCTCTCCGTTTCTTGGAGAGGGGAAATTTTTTGTCGAAAGATGTCGATGGAGAAAGAATTGAAAACTGGGCAAAAATGTGCTATTCTAGTCTTTGGAGGACATTTTGGTTGGCAAAGGTGGGAAGAACTTGGACAGGTTAACGCTGATGATTGTGGATGACAGCGCACTGTTTCGGGAGGCCCTGGAGGAAGCGCTTTCCGACGCTTACACAATCTATTCTTTCAGCAATGGCAGAGAAGCTTTGGAAGCTGCTACTGATGTGAAGCCGGATGTGATGATTCTGGATCTGATGCTGCCGCAGTTGGATGGCGTCACTTTACTCCACGAAATCCAGAGTGCCGGACTGCGTCCCATGGTGCTGGCAGTCACCCGTTTCTTCAACGAATATGTTCTGGAATCCGCCCAGGAGCTGGGTATCGGCTACATCATCCGTAAGCCCTGCACCCCCGCCGCCGTCTCTCAGCGGGTTCGGGATTTGTGCAGGCGGCTGAATTCCAGGCTGGAAAAGCCGGTGGATCCGGTTCAATATGTCACCGAGCAGATCAAGCTCCTGCGGTTCTCCCCACGGCACAACGGCTCCAACTATATAAGGGAAGCTGTACTTTTGATGTATCAGCGGCCGAATATTTCCATCACCAAGGAACTCTACCCCTCCGTAGGCGCTCAGTTTGGCAGCAATGCCCTCCAGGTGGAGCGCTCCATCCGCAGCGCCATCAATGCAGCCTGGAAGCAGCCCGGGAAGGATCGCTGGGCTCAGCTTTTCCCGCCTGATTTGCAAGGGCATATCCCCCGCCCCAGCAACGGCGTTCTCATCGCCCGTCTGGCAGAAGATCTGCGGGCAAAACTTAGCCAGGAATCGGAGGAAAATGAAAAATAATGTTTGACAAATCAGGATTTTGCCTATATAATATCTAAGCATGACTGCGAGGAGGGGAAAGGTATGCTGCTTGGGCTTTCCAAGATTATTGACAGTCCCGGCGCCAGCATCGCTTTTTCCACCAGCGTAGATCTGAGCGACCTTCGTTACGGCGTGTCGTATCCGGTTTCCGAGCCTGTAGTGGCCCAGGGCGTGGTGCGCAACACCGCCGGCGTCCTGCTGATGAAGGGCAGTGTCACCACCACCATTCACGGCATCTGTGACCGCTGCGCAGCGGAATTTAACCGGGACATTGATTTTCCCATTGATGTGGTTCTGGTGACTGAGCTGGTTAGCGAGGAAAACGAAGACGAATGGGTATTTCCTCTTGAGGGGGACAGCGCCGACTTGGATGACATTGTGCGGACAGTATTCGTTCTGAATCTGGATTCCAAGCTGCTGTGCAAGGACGACTGCAAGGGTCTGTGCCCCAGGTGCGGCAAGAACCTGAATGACGCCCCCTGCCTCTGTCAGAAGGAGCTCGACCCCCGATTTGCTGCTTTAGGGCAGCTTCTGGAGAAGTAAACCAATATTTGAATGCTGTTAAAAGCAGTTTTACCAAGGAGGTGTCACCATGGCTGTCCCTAAGTGTAAAGTGTCCAAGGCCCGCCGCGATAAGCGCCGTGGCTCCAACTGGAAGCTCTCCGCTCCCAGCGTTGCGGTTTGCCCCAAGTGCGGTGAACCCGTCATGCCCCACAGAGCTTGCAAGGCTTGCGGCACCTACAACGGCCGTCAGGTTGTGGCTGTTGAGGCTGAGTAAGGCAAATGCGGAAATATAAGAGGAAGGTTTCTGAGCCTTCCTCTTTTTCCGTTTTTGACCATATGTTGTTGCTTTTTTATGGAAAATATGGCATAATATATTGAATCTACCCATTGAAAGGATGTGATGTTCATGGCAAAGCCATTGGTCGCCATTATTGGCCGGCCCAATGTGGGCAAATCCATGTTATTCAATAAGCTCACCGGTCAGCGAACCTCCATTGTGGAGGATACTCCCGGTGTAACCCGTGACCGGATCTACGGGGACTGTGAGTGGTGCGGCCGCACCTTCTCCCTGGTGGATACCGGCGGCATCGAGCCGGACACCGACAGCGATATGCTGAAATTTATGCGCCGTCAGGCGGAAATCGGCATTGAGCTTGCAGACGCCATCATCATGGTCACGGACGTCCGCTCCGGCGTCACTGCAGCGGACGAGGACGTGGCGGTGATGCTCCGCAAATCCGGCAAGCCTGTAGCTCTGGCGGTGAACAAATGTGACGCCGTAGGCCCCACCAATCCGGATGTGTATGAATTTTACACCCTGGGCATCGGCGACCTGTTCGAGACTTCCGCCGTTCACGGCCACGGTACCGGGGACCTGCTGGACTGGGTGCTGGAAAACATCCCCGAAAGCGACAGTCAGGGTCAGGATGAGGACGAAATCAAGGTAGCCATTGTGGGCAAGCCCAACGTGGGCAAATCCAGTCTGCTGAACCGGATTCTGGGAGAGGAACGGGTCATCGTCTCCAACATCGCAGGCACCACCCGAGACGCCATCGACTCCTACTATGAGAACGACACCGGGAAATACTGCTTCATCGACACCGCCGGGATGCGCCGGAAGAGCAAGGTGGACGACATCATCGAAAAATATTCCAATATGCGTACCATCAGTGCTATTGACCGGGCGGACGTATGCCTGATTTTGGTGGATGCCAACGAGGGCGTCACCGAGCAGGACACCAAAATCGCCGGGTTGGTTCATGAGGCGGGCAAGGCGGCCGTCATCGTGGTAAACAAATGGGACGCCGTGGCCGACAAGGAAACCAATACCATGCGGGACATGGAGCAGAATGTGCGTCAGGGTCTGAGCTACATGCTCTACGCTCCTGTGGTGTTTCTCTCCGCCCTCACCGGCCAGCGGGTGGACAAGCTCTTCCAGGTGATTCAGGATGTCCACGCCCAAAACACCAAGCGGATCACCACCGGCGCCCTGAACAGCGTCCTGGCTGATGCCACCGCCCGGGTCCAGCCTCCCACGGACAAAGGACGGCGTCTGAAAATCTACTATATGACCCAGGCCAGCACCAAGCCCCCCCATTTCGTCATCTTCTGCAACGACGCAAGACTCTTCCACTTCTCCTATCAGCGCTATCTGGAAAACCAGATTCGGGAGGTCTTCGGCCTCCAGGGCACGCCGGTGCGCATCACCATCCGCCAGAAGGGCGACAAGGAGGAGTAAGCTTCCATGGCATTCAATGTGCTGATTATTGTTGTTGTCAGCTATTTTCTGGGCAATCTCAACGGCGCCATCCTCCTCTCCCGGCTGCTGGTTCATGACGATGTGCGCCGCCATGGCAGCGGCAACGCAGGCTTCACCAATTTCTTCCGGAATTACGGCGGTCTGACCTCCCTGCTGGTGATTTTCATCGATGCCGCCAAGGCGGTAGCCGCCTGCGCTCTGGGCCGGTGGCTGCTGAGCGCCCAGGGCCTTGGGCTGGAGGGCGCTGTTCTGGCGGCGGTAGCCGTAGGGTTGGGCCATGATTTTCCCGTCCTGCTGGGCCTCCACGGGGGCAAGGGCATCGTCTGCGGCTGTGCCAGCGCCCTGATGCTGGACTGGCGGGTGGGGCTGGTGGCCTTGGCCGTTTTTGCACTGGTGTATTTTACCACCAGGTACGTCTCCCTCAGCTCCGTGCTGGGTGCTGTTGCGCTGGGCATCAGCTTTGCCTGCTGGCATTCTGACAGGCCTTGGGCCGTGGCCGGGTGCAGCGCCATGTGTCTGCTGGCCATTATTATGCACCGGGAGAACATCCTTCGGCTGGCAAACCGAACCGAACGCAAAACCGATTTTTTCAAAAAGGAGCAGCACGAATGAAAACCACTGTCATCGGCGCCGGTGCCTGGGGCACGGCCCTGGCCATTCTCCTGTGCAAAAACGGACATGACGTCACGCTCTGGTGCAGAAGTGTTGCCCGGGCCGCCGAAATTCAATCCTCCCGGCGCAATCCCAGGCTCCCCAAGGCGCCCCTGCCGGAAAATCTGACCATCTCCGCCGACCCCAGCTGCGTGGGGGATTGTGGCATGGTGGTAATCGCCTGTCCCTCCTTCCCCATCCGCCAGGTGCTGGCCACCGTGGCTCCCTTCCTTCCCAAGGGGGCGGTGCTGGTGTCCGTGACCAAGGGCATTGAAGAGGGCACGCTGCTTCGCATGAGCCAGATCGTCTCCCAGGTCACAGGGCAGGAGGATGTGGTGGCCCTCACCGGCCCCTGCCACGCCGAGGAGGTTGCCATCGGCATTCCAACCGGTTGTCTGGCCGCCTGTTCTGATCGGGAGCGGGCGGAATTTGTCCAAGACGCCTTTATGTCCGACACCTTCCGGGTGTATACCAGTCCGGACGTGGTGGGGGCGGAGCTGGGCGGTGCACTGAAAAATGTGATCGCCCTCTGCGCCGGCATTGCAGCGGGACTGGGCTTTGGGGACAACACCAAAGCCATGCTCATGACCAGGGGCCTCACTGAAATGGCCCGGCTGGGGGTATCCCTGGGGGCCCAGAAGGATACTCTTGCAGGGCTCTCCGGCATTGGCGATCTGATCGTCACCTGCACCTCCTGCCACTCCCGGAATAACCGGGCGGGCATTCTCATCGGCCAGGGTGCCACGCCAGAACAGGCCATGGAACAGGTGGGTGCAGTGGTGGAGGGCTATTACGCCGCCAAATCCGCCTGGGAGCTGTGCCAAAGGCAGCAGGTGGAAATGCCCATCATTCACGCCGCCTATGAGACACTGTATGAGCATGTGGATGCCCGGGAGGCCGTGGCGAGTCTGTTGACCCGTCAGCGAAAGGCAGAGTCGGAGGACGCGGGATGGCTGTAAAAAGAATGCAATTGAAAAATCGCCCATCCATCCGGGGATTCTTTCGGAAATGGAGAGCAGCCGCCCGCCGGTTCTATGCCCGATTGGGGCTTGGGGAGCTGAAGCAGCTGCGCTGGCAGAATTTTCTGCTGCTGGTTTTCGCCGGCTGCGTCAATGCCGTGGGTGTGACCATGTTCCTGGCTCCGGTGAATCTGTATGACAGCGGCATCTCCGGCACCTCCATGCTGCTGTGGCAGGCCACACCGGAGCAATACACCCTCTCATTATTCCTTGTGATTCTCAATGTCCCGCTGTTTCTCTTCGGCCTGAAAAAACAGGGCTGGTGCTTTACCCTCTACTCCATCTGGGCGGTGCTGGTCTACTCCGGCGCCTCCTTCCTGATTACCAGCGTGCTGCCGGTGGATGTTTCCACTGCCTCCCCCTTTGCCGGGCAGGATTTGCTGCTGTGTGCCATTTTCGGCGGACTGGTCTCCGGCGCGGGCAGCGGCCTGACCATCCGCTTCGGCGGGGCCATCGATGGCATGGAGGTGCTGGGCGTTACCTTTGCCAAGGGACTGGGACTCACTGTCGGCACCTTTGTGATGATTTACAATGTGATTTTGTACATCCTCATCGGCATTATCTGGGGCAGCTGGATTCTTCCGCTGTACTCCATCATCACCTATTTTGTGGGAAATAAGACCATTGACTTCATTGTAGAAGGTCTGGACAAGGCCAAATCCGTGATGATCGTAACAGAGAGGCAGGAGGAAATCTGCCAGGCCCTGTCCGCTGAATTCGGCCGGGGCATCACCCAGATCAGCGCCCGGGGGTATTTTTCCGGAGCAGAGAAATGCGTCATCTACTTTGTGGTCAACCGTTTCCAGATTCCCAGGGTGAAAAAGCTGGTTACCTCCATGGATAATCACGCCTTCATCACCGTAACGGAGATTTCCGACGTAATGGGTACCAGTGTGAAGCAAAAATAACCCCTGCGGCCCCTTACTTGGCATTCCGCAGGGCAAAATTCAGGGCGACAGCACATGCTGCCGCCCCTTTCTTTTCATTTTTCTTCTTGCAAAGGACACTTATTTCCCCTCCGGCTTATTTTTTGCATTCCATGTGTGTCCTAAAATGTCCTTTAGAACCAGCATGGCATCCAAATCGTTGAAGCCATAGCGACTTTTCAGGCTGTCCAGAAGCTCTCCGAGGCGAAGTGCATAATCGTCCACTTTAACAATCTTCTGGTAGGTGGTCAGAACCGGATATTTCTTTCCCCACATGCTGGTCCAGTCAATTTTTCGTTCTGTCTCCTCCAATGTCTTCTCAATGGCCTGTTCGATCTCCTTCACATCCAGGTCAAATTCGATCAGCTCGTCCAGGGTCAAATGGTAAAGAGTGGATAGCTTTTTGGACTGCCGGATGTCCGGAATGGTCTCATCCAGCTCCCACTTGGAAATAGTCTGGCGGCTCACTCCCAGCTTTTCAGCCACCTCTTCCTGGGATAGGCCGCTCTTTTTGCGTGCATGAAATAGGCTGTTTCCCAAACTCATACATAACCTCCTCTGCTTTGATTGGTTTCATTATAACGGATGTGCCTGAGAAACGCCACCGTCTTCGCCTTCCATTTCCGCCCGTGATCCAAACATTTTTTAAGAATTCACGCAGCAGGAGGCTGGAATTTTCTTCCTTCTGCTCGCTGTAAATCCGGCAGCCAATGGGGAGCCATGCCGCTAATGGCCCTCGGATTTTTTACCAACGTAATTTTCTCGGTTTTGCTGCATCAGAAATCGCTCTCCACCTGCATGAGTCCTTTTCAATTTCCTCTACAGTTTTCCCGATTGTTGGGCTATGATTTACACCCAAATGTAAATGAAATACAGAGATTATTTTTTGTAATTCTGTCGTTCTACTTGGGGAGCGTTTCATTTGTTCACAAGTTACCAATAATTCGTCTGGATATTTATCTAAAATAATTGCAGCTGCACCATAAACATCATCCACTTGATTGCTCGACAAAATAAGCTCCAACAAGCCATCATAATCAAGAACAGGTGTTCTATAGTATCCGTTTTCTCTGCCCCAGCCGTAATCATACAGAGTACATTTCTTCCAAAGAGAATTATCAACAGGATTGATTGCAGAGTCTGTTCCCTCAAGCTCAAGTAGCCCGAAATCTAATGCCTTCTGCTTGTTGAATCTGGTACTCATTAAGAAATAGTGCCCCACTTTATTTTGCCCTTCCTTAATCACCTTAGTTCCCAGTGAAACTCTGCCTTAAAATTATGGAAGAATGCAACCTACAACAAGAGTGGTTACCCGTTCACGCTTTATTGGCCAACATTTTTCCATCATGCTCTCCTTCAGTAAATCTGTCAGCACCAGTAGTCTCGTTTTTGGAACCAAGGTATGTGCTTACCATTATACTTTTACTTATGACATTGACTTTCCGCAGGCTTCAAGTCAATATCATAAGTACAGGCGCTCTCCGAGAGGGATTTCGCTGTCTGCGGACAGCGAGCAGCCGTTTCCTCTGCACTCCCTTATATGATTTATAATCACTATAGTAAATCAAATCACTATATATTTTTATCTGTAAGCGTAAATTCTAAGCCCGTAAAAGAACACACCTGGCTACCGTTTGTGGTAGCCGGGTGATAGAAGGTCAGTATATATCTGCAGCAGGCGCCTCGCCAAGGAACGCATCAACG
>JAETOP010000242.1 GCA_021771675.1 Oscillospiraceae bacterium
CTTTTCAGCAGGTACAGCAGGTTTGGAGGGGGAGAGTGTGAGAGGGGGAGGGCGTGGAAAGTGCCAGGGCCGCAAAAGGGCATACTGCCCCCCAGGTGTAAAGTTCATCGCTCCCTTGCCCTTTCCCGCTTGCGGTACATCTCCAAAGCCTTAACGATGGTGTCCTCGATCTTCTGTGCGGGCGTCCCCGCAGGGAAAAACTTGTCGATGCGGCTCCGGGGCATTTTGAACTGCTCCACCTGATTGGGCTTTTCCTCCTGCAAGATGGACTGAATTACTGCGGGATTCAGTTTGCCCTTTTCAGAAAAATCCCTGATTTTGATGGCCTGGGCGTGGGAAGGGGTGCAGTCCTCGCTCTCCATGATCTCCAACAAGGCGTTCTGCTCGTCTTTTGACAGATAGGACAGCTCCACGGCGGGGCGCAGGGCCATTTGCAGCTTGTCGCTTTCTTTCAGCACAGAATTGTCTACCATGTCCAGCAGTTCGGGCGTGAGGTTGGTCAGGCGGATATAGCGGCGAATTTGATCTTTACTTTCACCAGCCTGTTCCGCCACAATATCCCGCGATTTAATCCCTTTTAACTTGTGCGCCACCGGCGCACAAGTTAAATCCGTGCGTTGCCCTTGCCGCTTTAAGGCGTCCAGCTTCATCTTATAAGCAAACGCTTTTTCTGACGGTAAGACCTGCTCCCGCTGGAGGTTGCTGTCCACCATAATAATGATGGCTTCATCGTCGGTCAACTCCCGGACAATGCAGGGCACCGTGGGCAGCTCCGCCAGCTCCGCCGCCCGCTTGCGCCGGTGGCCGGACACCATTTGATAACTGCCGTCCGGCATGGGACGTACCAGGGAGGGCGCAAGAATACCGTGCTGCTTCACGCTGTCTGCCAGCTCCATCATGCTCTCGTCCATCCGTACCTTGAACGGGTGGTCGGGAAAGTCGCTGATCTCTGCGGCGGGCAGGTCGATCACATAGCTGCGCTGGGCGTTGTCCCGTTCCTCCTGGGTGGTGAACATACTATCTACTGAGGTCAGAAGTCCGGCTGCGCTCTTTGCTGCCAATGTCCAGCACCTCCTTTGTCA
>JAETOP010000243.1 GCA_021771675.1 Oscillospiraceae bacterium
TAGAGTCCCAATTGTTTCACCTTTTTCTTTTTTGGGATTTCAAAATCCCGCGAAATGGATATTTTCAAGGTTTCAAGGCGGCTGGCGAGGTTTGAACTCCCCTTTTTCCACGTTCAAGCAGATTTCGGATCGCCAGCGCCCAATTTCAGAGATCCAATTCCTGGAGTCCTCCTTCAAAATAATATACGAAATTTCGGCGCCGGATTTGTTGGCTATGCACGCCAATGGACCCGGCGCCCTTTTTACACCCAAATAGGGCGCTAGAATATTTTTACCGAAAATACCGTCCAAAATTGGTTAAAAATAGTGAATAGCTGTACCAATCGTTCTGTGATACTCTTGCTGGTACACCCCAGCGAAACTACAAAAGGAGTTGACTTTATGCCCGCCTATCACCCCTTCAGCGAAAACGCCGTCCGCCGGATCAACTGTATAAGCGTCAAACGAGGAGCCGTTTGAACCGGCTCTTTTTTCATACTCTCAGCAATCCATGTTCGCCCACCAAAAAGGGCCCTAAAACATTTTGAAGTGAAAAGAGGTTGAAAAGATGTTATCTGATGTAAAAGCAAGCACCAAATATCTGGAAGAGCTCAGCAGACAACTCAGAAGTCAAGGGCTTACCGTACACCCCAGGGAATCCAGGGACATTGACGTGGAACTCGACGGAAGTACCCTGTGCCGGATCAATGACCTTGGTAATCTCGGATACTTCGCAGATAAGATCGCCGGAAAAGAGGCTATCCTTGACCGCATCCGTGATATGGCCCGGTCCACGCGGGAGTACATGACTCTGCTGGAGCAGGCTCCCCCGCTGAAAGCGGATGGACTGGAGGATGGCTATCAGCTCCTGGCGGAGTTCAACGGCACGGTCCTTGCCGGACATATGACCCGGTATGGGGCGCAGTTCGTTACCTGGGAATGGGTCCGTAACAAGACCTCGCTGTGGCAGGGTCATTACTATGACCCTAATGGCCACCCCGACAGTTACCAGTCCGCCAAGCGGGACTTCGCCGTCCGGTCCGGCCTCCTCCCCGCTTGTGCCCTTTTCAAGCAGGAGCAGCTGGCGGAGATTTACCGCA
>JAETOP010000244.1 GCA_021771675.1 Oscillospiraceae bacterium
CCTTTCACGTTTCGTTCTGCCGTCATTATACTGCCTGTCAGGATTCCCGGCAAATGTGCGATTTTGTTTTTCTTCCTCCCAATATAAGGGCAGCACGGTGCTGGCGATCTCCCGCAAGGGCATCTCGGCTATATCGCTGGCTGCGGCCCCCAGGATGGCAAGGGTTTTCAGGGTATTAAAATCGTAGATGCGGGCAAAGTCCTCGCCGCTGAAATACTCCTGGGGGTCGATACCGCACCGGGTCAGCATGATATAGGCCACGCTGTTCTCCAGCAGGCCCTTAAACCACACTTCGGTATTGAGATCGTCCAGTTCTTCCAGCAGACTTCCCTCTTTGACGCGGCAAAGGTCGGCGTAGTAGTCGCCAAAGTTGTCCTCCACGATGATTTTTGCCGTTTCCAGCAGGCAGGCGGCAAAGTCGGATTTGTCGGAAAACTCACCGTAGCTGTTTTCCAGCGCCTCCACCACCGCCCCCTCGTACTGCGGCCTCATCTGCCAGACGGGGACGGTGCGCCCCGCACGGCTGTTGGTGTCGGACATATCAAAGACGTGCCGCAGTTTATAGCCCTTGTCGGTGTCCACCAGCAGCGCGATCCCCGTGGTGCCCTTGTTCACCCACCGGCCATGCTTGTTCCAGAAGTCGGTTTGGGCGCAGGCGGTGGCGTCCGGCTTTTGGGCGTAAATCAAAAGCTGGTCGCGGAAGCTGTATTTGAAGTTGTGGGCGGCGGTGGTCAGGAACGCCATGTAGTTCCCACTGTTGGCAAAAATCTGGCGGGCCGTCTGCGCCGCAAGCCGGACAATGGGTTCAGGTTTCTTTGCCACGATCTATCCCTCCTTTTCCTCATAAGATTTCAGCAGCCCTTTTGTGGCGGCGGCGATTTTGGAGATACGCCCGGTGAGCTGGGCGACGGTGGCTTGTATCTCCGACTGCCGCGCCGCGTAGAAGTAGCCGGAGGCGTCGCTGCAAATGGGCCAGCCGTCACAGCGCAGACGGTTGACGGCCCGACGCAGCTCCGTCCCCTTGACGTGGAACGCGGCCTCCAGCTCCTTGCTGGAGGCCGCGCTTTCCTGTCC
>JAETOP010000245.1 GCA_021771675.1 Oscillospiraceae bacterium
ACGCTCGTTGCGGTCAGGGTTCCTCCGTTTCCCTGCCGGAAGTCGTTGCGCTACATCGCCGGGGAGCATATCCCATACAGGCCGGTCATTCGATTGGAATAATCCATCGATGAACTTACCTGTATCATAGAACATTTTTGAGCCTTGTGCCGTATGTCCACGAATCAGGAATAAAGCCCAAAATCCGAAAATTTCCACGATTGCGGAAAATATGGTATAATAAACAGCCGGATGGGGACAGGGTCTTTCACGTATTCCCCGGGCTTGCAGCCAAACTCCCGGTAAAAGGCGCGGGTGAAGCCGTCAATGCTCTGAAAGCCGCAGTCATAGGCCGCGTCGGTGACAAAGCACTGTTCCTGCTTCAGCCGCATGGCGGAGTAAGAAAGCCGCATCCGGCGGATATACTCCGCTGGCGTGAGGCCCAGCCGCTCCTTAAACAGCCGGTGGGAGTGCCAGGGGGAAAAGAGCGACACCTCAGAGAGGGTCGTCAGCGTGATCTCCTGGTCCAAATGGGACTCAATATAATCCTGCATCCGCTGGACCGCCTCGGTTTGCTGATCCAAAGTCCATCACCTCCATCTGTGCTTCCCATCTTACCATGCCCTGCACCGGCCTGCTCGACTTTTTTTGCTATCCCGTCTGTGCCTCATAGCCCCCGACCAGGCGGATATGATTTCTCGCCTTGGAGACCCAGGCGGTTACGTGGTTGGCCGGGGCACCGAGCAGAACACCGATCTCTTTGCTGGAATATCCGTCAATGCGCATCCGGATGGCCTGGATTCCCTTCGCTGTGGTACCGGTGGCCGTAGCTTCCGCATGGTCCAGCAGACCCATCAGCTCCTGGCACGCCTCCCGCTCCTCCAGATTCTCGTCCAGAACGCCGCAGGGCAGTTCTGCCGGGTCTGTGGCCTGCTCCCGTCCGCGTCGGGTGGCATACTCCAGCTGTGTGTAAATCTGTCAGCGCCAGTGATAAAATGTAAGAAAACGCCGAGGAAAAAATGTAATTATGTGGCGGAGAGGAGGGAAAAAAGATAGACTCCCCATAGGGCAGAAAAAGTGCCCGGAAAGG
>JAETOP010000003.1 GCA_021771675.1 Oscillospiraceae bacterium
CAGGCCGCTTCCAAAGTGCGCTCTTCTCAGGGCCTGCTCCTGCATATCTTTGGCCGCATTGCGTTCGCAATGTTTACCATTGCTTTTTGGAAAATTTAACCCTTGATTCGCATTATAAATACTGGTATGCGTATTCCACATTTGACTGATCACTTTTTCTTTTCATGATTTCCCCACCCAATCCGTTTGGCAATGTCTCTTTTCCTTCTACTAAAAGTATACATTTTTAAGTAAAAATTTCAACATCTTTTTCTATCGTTTTTCAAAGAGCGGTATCGATGTATACACCATCAGAGAAGGCTACAGCATGCAAAGGTATGGAAGTCCTCGGCGGTGGAACCGGCAATGCAGGTTAGGGGGTTCCGACAATATTGTCCAGAATTGCTCCCTGCATCATCTCTTTCTCCCTTTGAAATCCTCGTCGATTTTCTGTTTCCAATCTGAAGACAGGGGTGTGGCGCAGCTGCGCACCTGACAGACCGCTTCGCTGACGGCTTCGTAAATCACTCCCGTGCCCACGCCGTCAGCATGGTAGTTGGCTGCTCGGTCTGCCCGGATGCCAAATCGGGCGGCTTCCTGGGCGGCATCGATATTGGCGCCCAGGAACAGGAATTCCCAGCCGTACTTCTCCTGTTGGCGTTCGATCATCGCCTTGACCTTATCGTAGGTATAGCGGCGGCTGGTGTTCTCCATGCCGTCAGTAGTAATGACGAACAGTGTCTTCTCAGGGCAATCTTCTTCCCGGGCGTATTTATGGACATTTCCAATATGATGGATGGCGCCGCCTACCGCATCCAGCAGGGCGGTGCAGCCCCGGACATAGTATTCCCTCTCTGTCAGAGCGGGCACCCGATTCATGGGAATGCGGTCGTGGATAACCTCCGATTCATTGTCAAACAGCACCGTGGAGATAATCGCCTCTCCCGGCTCACCCCGCTGTTTTTCCATCATGGCATTGAAGCCGCCGATGGTATCCGCCTCCAGTCCCGCCATGGAGCCGCTGCGGTCAAGAATAAATACCAGCTCTGTCAGATTCTTTTTCATATAAATTGCCTCCTATACTGCGGTGTTTTTGTTTACAGCCATAGTATAGGAAGTTTTTCACGGTAAATGGTCAACTGCCAGGGGACATTTAGCCCCCCAGCAGGCTCTGGTCAAATTCAAACAGAGCCGCATTGATGTCGAATAGGTTATAATTCTTCTCCCGGATGAAGTACATGATGATGACATCGAACTTATTGCTATTGGTCAGAGCAAACCCTGCCCGACCAATCAAGTCCCGGGTCTGCTCCAGATCCAGCTCCAGGGCAAGTGCCAGCGCAATGGCAGTGGGTTTTGTGGGTTGATAGTTGGGGTTGTTGCGAATTTTGGAGAAATGCTGCCGGGAGAGGTTGGCTTTGGTGTAGATTTCGGAATCCTTTTTCCCAGTCCGGTCGATAAGCTCCAGCAGGGTTTCAGAAAAACCTGCATCCGTTTCCGCAAGCAACTCTGCCAGGCTGGCCTGCGGGATGGGAATGCAATTGGGAGCAGCCGCCATAGGCGCAGATTTCATGGGCACCTTGGGAACAGCTCTCCTCTGGCGGTGCATTCGCTCCTGCCGGGAAGCCGTAGGGCTGAACTGCTGAAGGGGCTTCTGCTGTACATAGTTTTCATCGATGAAGCTGGATACCCTCCGGAAGAGCTTCTCCGAAAGGCGGAAGGAATCCCGGTCAAATACAACAAGGTACACCTTCATTTCGTGGCAATCCAGAAACGTCTGAATGGCATTCATTGCGATTTGCAGTGCCTTGTCTTTGGGGAAACCGTAATTGCCGGAGGAAATCAGTGGAAAAGCAATGGACTCACAGCCGTTTTCCAACGCCAGCGCAAGGGAGGATTCATAGCAGCTGCGCAGCAGCTTGGTTTCTCCAAACAGTCCGCCCCGCCATGCCGGGCCAACGGTGTGGATGACGTATTTCGCCTGCAAAGCAAAGCCCGGGGTAATCGCAGCTTCTCCGACGCCAATCCTGCCAATTCTCTCCCGGGCGGTCAGCAGCTCCGGGCCCGCCGCATGGTGAATGCCCGCATCAACCCCGCTGCCAATCGCAGGTCTGGGATTGGCAGTGTTCACAATGGCGTCCACCCGCATTTTGGTTATGTCATTTCGGACAATCTCAAAGGGCATTTTTTCCACTCGCCTTCTTAATCTGTTTTCTATCTTAATTGTTGATTTGGTAGAAGTCAATATAAATCGTTGCCGGCTGTCTTTTGCATGGTGGGCGCTGCATTGCAGATCTCTTAATGTCTTTTCTCATCTGCGTTTCCCGGCGCAATAACACCGCTTTATCACTTTCTCTCTTTGCCTTTTCCATTCAAAAAGCGAGGAAAATTTCCTCACCCCTCCAACTTTTTTGTCATAATTCAGACCCACTGCCTTCCCTAAGAAATGAGGTTTGGGCAGTGGGTCTGGTTACGGTGCGGGAAAATACAAAAATCCCGAAAGCCCTGGAGCTTTCAGGATTTTGTGGTTAGGCAACGGTTTAGATGCCGCCTCATTACCGGACTATAAACTTTGGAAAATAAAAAGAGGCCCGGAGCGCATTGGCTCCAGGCCCTGCCTGGTGTGCTTAGGCAACACTTTAGATGCAACGGTTCATTGGAAAAATTTTTTTGCTATTTGATTCGTTTCAGAATATCATCTGCTCACTTCTTGTAGCCAGCTGAACGTTTTCCCTCTCTCGCCAAAGAAAAAGCGAATATTTTCTTCCTGTTCTTCTTTTGAAATTGGAGTTGTAATTCTCTCGAACATTCCGTAAATACTTTCATAATTACAGGCAAAGGAATCCGCACTGGCAATCAGCATTTCCTCAGAACTGACGGATGAAAAGTCCACGCGGCACCCTGCCACCGAAGCAAGGTATTCAATAAATAGCCGCTGTGTTCTGCCATTACCTTCCCGGAAAGGATGCAGCACGTTAATCTCACTGAAATAATAAGCCAGCCTGTGAGGAACAAATTCCGACGTGCCAATCAGATAACGTTCCTGTTCCAGTTTGCCAAACAGGTTTGTGCCATAGGTGCTGAGGTTCATGGCAAGACAGAATTGGTTCCCTTTTGCAATATTTACATGGCGCAGTTTTCCTGCCCAATCATAAATATCTCCAAACAGATACCCATGAAGCTTCTGTAAATGAGCCAGATTCAGCTTTCCTTTGATAGGCTGGACTTTAGCAGCAGCCAGACGAAGGGAGGTAATTTCCCGCTCTGCCGTATGAAGGGCATCTGCATCCTGAATATTCAGTTTGTTGATCAGTACATTGGAGTTGGGATAACAGTACTCCCGATCCCATTCGTAGGAGTAGCTGTAATCCCCCATCATACCGGCTTCCTCGCACGAATGGATACGGTATGCTTTTCCACCAGCGCGCCAACCATCTTCTCCAGGCTGCCGGGATTCTCCAGGTATTTCCTGATTCTGTTTTTGTCCTCGGAATACAGCGGCATGCCTTCCATAGCCATCGAACTGTCAACTTCCCGTACAATGGATTCTATTTCACTCATAATTCATGCCTCCTATTTTATGTATATTATATCACATTCCACCTTTTCCTGCAACAGTTTTGAAACGATCTTTGCGTTGGCAACAAATCCGCAACATTGTTTTGGTTATGGATTTAACGTGACTGCTCCCAAGACAATGACAGTTTCAGCAACAGTAATAAAAAGCGCTCATTTATTTATCATAAAGGCGAAAAGGAGAAAAATCAATATTTTTGCGTTATAAAACAAATTCGACATCTTTCTGTCGAAAGATGTCGAACTGGTGACCCGCCGGAGATTCGAACTCCGGACCCACTGCTTAAAAGGCAGTTGCTCTGCCGACTGAGCTAGCGGATCAAATTGTGGCTGGGATGGCCGGATTTGAACCGACGAATGCCAGAGTCAAAGTCTGGTGCCTTACCGCTTGGCGACATCCCAATGTCTTGGTGCGTGGCGCCCCTGGTCGGACACACGGAGCATTATATCACGGAGAATTTGTTTTTGCAATCCTTTTTTGAAATTTTTCCCTGATTTCATAAAAAACAGATGCTCCCTCCCGGAGTGCAGAACTTTCCCTTGCTTTTTCTCCCGGAATACGGTATAATTTTTGCCGGATAGAAATAGAATTACACCATGAAAAAGGAGTTTATCCCTATGGAAAATCTGGAAAATGAACTGCAAGCTCAGGAAGAAGAGGAATCCAGCATTCTCACCCTTACCGACGAAAACGGCGAGGACGTGGATTTTGAGTACCTGGACTGTCTGACCTATCAGGACAAGGAATATCTGGTCCTCATGCCCGTCGATGAGGCCGAAACCCAGATCGTCATTCTGGAGGTTCAGCCGGTGGATGATGACAACGAGAACTACCTGGCCGTGGAGGACGAGGCCATATTGGATGCCGTCTATGGCATGTTCAAGGAAAAATACAAGGACGTCCTGACCTTCGAGGACTAACCCGAAGGCATCCATCCCGCCTCATTCTATGGGGCGGGATATTTTTAAGGCAACGCCGCATAATGGGGCAAGAGCTTTCGGCGAGGGATTTTGCTCCAGCTGAAAGTTTGAAAAGGGCGGGAATACTTTGCGTATTTCCCACTTTTCAAGCTGCACAGATGGGGCAAAAGATCCGCCGAAAGCCGAAGCTCCCATTGTGCGGTGTTGCCTTAATGTGCTTATCGGTTTAACTCAGCAATTTGTTGAATGGAACGATGTAATGGCTTCTGAGGAAGGCTCCCGAAGTGTAAGGGGAGCCTTGGGTGCCGTAAGCACCAGTGCAACCAACGAGGAAATTCATAAAATTATAAATTGGCCACTATTCTGCCAGGCTGCTGAGAAAAACCGATAAGCACTTTTTTACCATCACAGCCGCAATCATTCAGAGTTTCCTAAAGATACTTTAAGTTTTGATTAACCGCCTTGACCTGCATAAAGCCATGGAGTAAGATACAGAAAAACATAGAAATGAGTGAAATTATGCTTTACATGGTGATTGACACCCTCTGCGGCGCACTGTTTGCGCTGCCGCTGGTGTGGGATTTTTGGTGGATCTGCGGCGACCGGGGCCTGCGTCGGGGGCTGCTGGCGGGGGTATTCACATTGTATCTTTGCGCCATGTTTAATGTGGTGGGCATCCCCGGGCTGCCCTATTTCCGCTGGGTGCCCACCGTCAACCTGATCCCCTTCGGAGATGAGAAATCGGTCCGGTTTTTTCTCCAGCTGGGGCTGAACGCCGTGATGTTCCTGCCCTTCGGCTTTCTGCTGCCGGTGCTCTGGCCAAAATGCCGCAGCTGGAAGGTGACCACCCTGGCGGGGCTTCTGACCTCGGGGCTTATCGAATTTTTGCAGCTGTTTTCCTTCCGTGCCACAGACGTAGACGATTTGCTGATGAACACCCTGGGGGCTTTTCTGGGGTATGGGCTGGCCTGGCTGTTCTTCCGCCGGAGCTGGCTGCGGCCGGAGGCGAATTCCTGCCGGGTGAACGAATGGGTGCGGCTGAGTGTGACCATTCTGATCCCTCTGCTGACCTTCATTTTTATTGCGCCCTTTGTAAACCAGTGGGTCTATGGCCTGCCCATGTTCTCCTGAAAATAACAGCCCGGAATTGGTTTGCGGGAATCCCGCTTCCAATTCCGGGTTTTGCAGTCAGTCAGAAATATTCGTAACCTGGCCGCCGGGCAGGGTGACATAATCCGTCAGAGTGCGGATAGTCACATCCAAAGCGCTGGGATTATAAACCAAGCTGCCATCGGCGGAGTATTCCAGGCGGCGATAGGCATTGACATAATCAATGATCTCTCCGTTGGAGGCAAACCAGACTTTGTCCTGATGCTCCGCCATAAACTGGCACAGCTTCTCCATCACATCCCAGTTGTCCTCCCCGTCCAGCTCATAGGCGTGACCCCAGACATAGAAGAGCCGGGGCTTCTCATCGGCGCCGGAAACGAATTCCTCTGCCAGCGGCATCAATTGGTGGTCGGCATGATGGCAGGTGGGATCCCAGATGAGGAAGTTCTCCGGAATGTCGAAGCAATGGGTAGAATGGACGGTTCTGGCCCCCTGGTATCCGGCCAGACGCAGCAGCTCCACCACCTGCTGATTATAGCGGCCATAGGGATAGGCAAACATTTTCAGAGGACGGCCCGAGAGCGCCTCCAGCCGGCGCTTGTCCTCAATCAGATCGTACATGGCAAGAGGCGTGCCGATGGTATCCAGGAAGGAGTGGTATAGCCCGTGGCCCCCGATTTCATGGGTATGGTAGACCGTCTCCACCTCCCGCTGGTCAATTTTGGACACGTCCAGCTCCTTCTTCCCCGGATCCTGCCGGGTCTCCTTCCGCCCCAGCAGGGCGGAATTCAAATTGAAGGTGCATTTCAGAGCGTACTGCCGGAACAGCTCCGCCAGCCGCCGGTCCTGCACCACGCAGTCATCATAACTCAGCGTAAAGGCTCTGGTCTTTCCGCCGGGGAAGACCAGGGTATCAAATCGTCTTTCCATGTTCTCTTTCCTTCCATTTTTTCGGAATTGCCCAGAAGGGCAGGCTCATTATAGCCCATTCCCGCTCAATAGGCAACGGATTTTCCGGAGATTTGTCCCAAAAACCAGGTTTAAGCCCAACCTTCTTCCTCCAGGTAATCCCGAATCAGGTACTGGAGAAATTCTTTGCATTTCCCACAGCCGGTGCCGCAGCCGGTAATGGCCTGTACCTCCTCCAGAGTTTTCGCCCCCTGACGGACGGCGGATCGAATTTGGGCATAGGTGACATTCTTGCAGTGGCAAGCCTCTTTGTTGGCATTTTTCATGGGATATGCTCCTTTGGGAAATTCATTTGAAACCGCCTCCGTTTTCTGGGGCGGGCCTTTTAAGCCTATTCCGTTTGACCGGGGTCGGACGGCTCCACCTGGGGGATGAAGCGGTGGGCTACCCTGCCCTTTCCCTTCTCTTTTACATAGAAGAAGCCGATGATGGAGAACACCACCGCTCCGATGAAGTTCACAAACAGGTCCTTCATAGTGTCAATGATGCCCACATCCAGATAGCCCCCCAGACCCAGGGCCTGCTGAGTGCCGTCGGAGTGAACCACAATGGTATCCGCAATGTCCCGGATGTGAATCACTGTGTTGGTGAGGGTAGGGTCCAGATTCACGGAGTGGATGGCGTTTACCACCGTATCCTTCTGCATGTCCATGCCCAGAAAATAATCCGCTCCGAACTCAAAGAACTCCCACAGCACCCCCACCGTCATGGAGAAGCAGAAGGACACAATGGCCAGATACAGCGGCGACAGCTGGAAGGAGAACCGGTCGCTCCGGTTCATCATGTCCACCAGGCAGAATCCGATGGCGGCGCAGAGGAAGCCGTTGATGGTGTGCAGCATAGTATCCCAGTGGGGCACCCGGACATAGAAGCTGTTGATTTCCCCCAGGATTTCCGCTGCGTAGATGAACAGCATGATGATGATTTCCAGCGTGCTGGGCAGCACGATTTTGAGCCTTTTGGAGACGATATTGGGCAGCAACAGCAAAATCAGCGACAGTGCGCACAGGAACACGCTCTGGTATTCCCGCCGGAGCACCGCCCGAATCAGGGTAAAGATGATCAGCGCCCGCAGCACCAGATACACCGTCAGGGTGGTTTTGTTTTTGTAAGGCGGTATCTTTTTCCGCTCTGGTTTACTCTCCCGCTGTTTCTTTTTTCCCATTTTAGCCCCTCCTGATCAATGGTTCCATCGGATACAATTCATTATACCAGCCTTTTTCTCCGGAAGCAAGCCCGGTTATCTGCTGCACGCTTCTGCCGTGGGGACGCACGCATCTACCCAGGCGGCGCCGGTGAGCTCCTCCAGCTCTTTGGGGGTCAGCTTTACGGCGCTGTTGTCGCTGCCGCAGGCGGGATATACATACTCGAACCGCTTCAGCGATTCGTCCAGATACACCTTAACGCCCGCCTCCACGCCGAAGGGGCACACTCCGCCCACATCATGACCGATGAGCTGGTGCACCTGGTCACGGGTGAGCATTCTGGCCTTCACCCCGAAAACCTGCTTGAATTTGCCGCTGTTCACCTTCACGTCCCCGGCGCACACCACCATCAGAGCCCCTTCCCCATCCGCAAAGGTCAGGGATTTGGCAATCCTGGCCGGCTCCGTGTCCAGAGCCTGGGCCGCCAGCTCCACCGTGGCGCTGGACACCTGGAAAACCTGAATCCGGTGGGCAAAGCCCCGGTCGGACAGATATTTCTCTGCTTTTTCAAATGCCATGTTCGTTTCCTCGTTCTCTTGAAATGGAAGCGGTGCGGAACACCGCCTCGTCGGTTAAATGCTCCTGAACCAAATCCCGGATGAAGCGCCGGTCAAACCGGGCCTGATCGTCCGGTACTGCCAGACTTGGGTAACCGGTGCCCCGCTGCAAATAGTCGTCGGTAACCAGGGTGTAGCGTTTCTCCGGCTCCACGCACTTCCCGTCAATTTTCATGGAGAAGGGCGTCCGGGTAATCGTCACGTTGCTGCTGAATCCCAGGCAGCCCAGCACCGTCCCCCGGAAGCCGGAGCCCTGGCCGGACCGGCGGATATGAGTCTGCTCCATAGAAAGCCGTACCGCTTCCAGCAGCTTTTCCCCGGGGATGGTATATATGGTGGGGTTGAGCTTGGAGGGGAAATTTTCAATCAGGCTTTTCCGGGATACCGGGCGAACCAGCGGCCCCTGGCTGATGCCGCTGTGCATCATTGCCAGGTCGCCCCCGAATTCCTTTTTCAGGCAGTCGCAGATGAAATTGGTCAGCTCGCTCTCCCGGAAGGGGTCGAATTCCAGCTCCCGAACCACCGGCAGCTCCCGGGAGAGAATCTCCTCCGCCGATGCCTGGGCCTGTTCCAGCCGCGCATCAAAGGCAGGACTCCCCCGCTCCGGCAATTCAATCTGCACGGAGTCTGCAATCCGGATTCCCTGCTCATCCAGTTCCAGGGTGACCCGGCCCAGGAGCTCCCCTTTGCCGGACTGGGAATACCGTTTCTCGGTGATAACGGCGTGAGAATGCCCCTCCAGCCACAAATCCACCGGCGGAAGCTGCTTTTCCAGCTCCCGGTCCACCAGGTGGCCGCTGTGGGACAGGAGAATGGAGAAATCATATTTCCCCCGGTTTTCCTCCAATATTCCCCGTACCGCCGGGATGGGGTCGGTGGTATGGATGTTGCCCATTTCAAAGAACAGATTGTACCGGTTGGCAACCATCCCAGCGCCGTAATAGGGGGCCAGGCCGATGACCAGAAAACGCTTGCCACAGCGATGGAAGATCATATGGCTTTTCAGCCCTGGTATTTGCGTACCGTCGTTGTGTGTTGCATTGGCGCAGAGCAGGGGCAGGCTCACCAGCTCTTCCAGATGCTCATTACCCAGGTCAATCTCGTTGTTGCCCAGGGTCATGGCCTCCGGACGGCACAGCTTCATCAGCTCCATGGCTGTCCTGCCCTGGTCGGACTGGACAATCACGCTTTTCAAATCCAAAAAATCCCCGCTGTCGAAGAAGAAATCCTGCTGCTCCCGGTGGGCGGAGAGATAGCCGTGAACCCGGCTTAAAAAGGAGAAATCCGCATGGATGTCGTTGGTGTGGTAGATATTCAAAATCACGGTGTAACCTCACTTATACGCCGTTGCCGAGCTGAACAGCCGGCCTTTGGCGAAGGATGCGGCCATAGCAGACAAACAGGAACAGCGCCACGGGAATCCAGGCGGCGAAGGCATTCTCCCCCAGCAGCCGCCCCACAATCACGCTGTCGCACAAGGGTGTTGAGCTGCTGCGCAATGGAGGGCAGAATCAAAGGCAGGGCAAACCGCAAAAGAAGCTTTCCCGGGCCGCTCCGGGTCATATCAAAGTTCATGGTTTCTCCCTCTTTTCCGCGCTCCATTATATACCAAAAACCACCGGTTGTAAATTACTTAAATACGCCACTGCCCGAAGCGAACCGGGGGCTGGTTTTCCACATGGGGGGCGATGAGCTTCTCCATCCAGATCATGTCATACCAGACGCCGAACTTATAGCCGCAGTGGTGGAAGGTGCCCACCAGCCGGTAGCCCAGGCGCTGGTGAAAGGCCATGCTGTCGTTGGTCAGGCGGGGGCCCGGGCAGCTGGTGTAGGCGATGCAGGCGTTCAGATTGCACACACCCATTTCTTTCAGGGACTGCTCCAGAGCCTCATACAGAAACCGGCCCACGCCTCTGCCCCTGCACTCCCGCCGGACATAGACGGTAGTCTCCACCCCCCAGTCGTAGGCTGCCCGGGATTTGAAGGCGGCAGCGTAGGCGTAGCCCAGGATGGCGCTCTCCTCGTCCACCGCCTTAATGTAGGGATATTGAGAGGAAATACTCCGGATTCTATCCCGGAACTCCTCCTGGGAGGGAACCTCATATTCAAAGGAGATGGCCGTCTCCTTCACATAGGGCCCATAGATTTCCAGAAGCCGGTCGGCATCTTCTTCGGTTACTCTTTCAATTCTCATGGCAGACACTCCTTGCGTTTTTATCCTTTCCCCTTGCCCTGGGGGAGAAGGTCATGTATAATAAAAGAAAATGATCTCGGAAAGGACAAAAAAATGAATCATCCTTATCTTGGCTTTATGCTGGACGTCAGCCGCCATTTCATGCCTGCACCGGACGTTTTGAAGCTGCTGGACGCCGCCGCCCTGTGCGGCCTGAACACCATGCACTTTCACCTGACCGATGATCAGGGGTGGCGGGTGGAAATTAAAAAATATCCCAAGCTGGCAGCTGTGGGTTCGGAGCGGGGGGATTCCTATTTTGGAAGCGTGTCCGAGACGGAGCACAACTGCGGCTTCTATACCCAGGACCAGATTCGGCAGATCGTGGCCCATGCCCGGCAGCGGGGAATTCAGGTCATCCCGGAAATCGAAATTCCCGGCCATGCCAGCGCCATGCTGGCCGCCTATCCGGAGTTCGGCTGCAGGCGAACCGTTATCCAAAATGGGGCGGAGGTGGAAATCGAGAGCCCCTATGACTACCGGGTGCTGAACACCGGCGGTATCTTCCCCAATCTGATCTGCGCCGGGAAGCCAGAATCCCGCCGGTTTTTAGAGGATATTCTCGATGAGATTGCAGAGCTGTTCCCCGCCCCCTATGTCCACATCGGAGGGGACGAGGCGCTGAGGCAGCACTGGCGGCGCTGCCCGGACTGCCAGAGGCGCATCCGCCGGGAGGGACTGAAAAACGAAGAGGAATTGCAGCGCTCCCTGGTGCTGGAAGTGGGAGAATACCTGGCGAAAAAAGGGAAGAAGACCATCGTCTACAACGACTGCCTGGCCGGAGGCCTGCTTCCTCAGCATTTCATTGTCCAGCACTGGCTGGGCAACGACCGGGAAACCGGTGAATTTCTGAGAAACGGCGGCAGGGTCATCCGCTCCGATTTGGAGCACTACTATTTTGACTATGCCTATTCCGACATCGACGCCTACAAGCTTTGGAGCGCTCCCGCTGTCCCTGCCTACGCCCAGGGGGCGGAGGAAGGGCTGGTGGGCATGGAGTGCATGCTGTGGACGGAGCGGATCACCAATCTGAACCGGGCCGCCCAGCTGCTCTTCCCCAGAATTGGCGCCGCTGTGCTCAAAGCAACCAGGCCGGAATTATCCTGGGAGGAATTTTCCCAGGCCCTGCGGGAAATCAGGGAAAAGCTGGAGGCGATGGGAATTCCCTGCGCCCCGGAAAAGCTTTGGAACCTCTCTCCCCAGGATCGGGAAGCGGACCGGCTGGAGGATGTGCGCCTGAGAACCTCTCCCCAAGCCCAACTGGCTGAGCAAGAGGAACTCCGGCTGCTGCTCCAGGAGGAGCTGGAAAAGCTGCTTGACCAGATCGGAATGCCCCGCCCCATGGCGCTGCGGGTGATGGACGTAGCGTGGAAGGAGCTTCCCGACTATTGCGGCCGGGAAGCCAGCGATGGCGGCGACGGGGTGGAGGAGCTTACCGCCCAGCTGCTCACCGCCCTGCAAAATCGGGAGGACGGCCCCTGGGAAAATATCCCGGAGCCCATCTGGGTGGACACCATGAAGTGCTTCTCCCGGTTCGTCGGCGAGCACCACCGCTCCCTGGGCCGCCATGGCTTCGACCGGGGCTTCTGGACCACCCGGCAGGTTGGCGCAAAGCTGTTTCGCATCGGCCAGCTGGAATATGAGCTGAAAGAAGAAGACGGGAAGAAGACCATTGACCTGCACATTCCCTCCGACGCCCGCATGGACATGGGGCTGCTGGATGAATCCGTGGCCCGGGCCAGGGAGTTCCTGAAGGAATATTTCCCGGACTGGGCCGAGGAAAGCATGGAGTGCGAGTCCTGGCTGCTCTCTCCGGTGCTGGCTTCCCTGCTTCCGGAAAATTCCAACATTCTGAGCTTCCAGCGCGCCTTTGAGATAATCTCTCAAGACCCGGAGCCCCAGGATGTGCTGGAGTGGGTGTTCCGCCTGACCCAGGGGCAGCAGAAGACCACCCCCCTGGAGGCGTTGCCGGAGGGAACCTGCTTGCAGCGGTCTATGAAGGCCTTCTTGCTTTCCGGCGGCAGGGTGGGCGTCGCTCAGGGCCGCCTGGTCAGGCCCTTCTACAGGAAGCGCAGCTGAGATGGTTATATTGACAGCTCCAGCTCAATGCACGTCCAAATTTCTTCTCCAATGTATCCCTCTTTCGTAATACCCGTCTCTGTGAATCCCACCGATTTGTAGCAGTAGTAGGCCCCGGGGTTGTTGGAAAACACCCCGAGGGTCACTTTTTTTGCACCCAACGTGTGGGCGGCGTATTCTATGCCCAGGCGGAGCATTTCTTTCCCGCAGCCCTTTCCCCGGCATGCGGGGTCCAGGATTACGAAACCGAAGCGAAGCTGGTCCACCTCTTCTCCGCTCTGGCGGAGGATGAAAAAGCCAACCGCCTCCCCCTGACGCTCTGCCACAAGGGGAAGATATGACCTGCCATTGTTCCGGGCAGCTATGGCCTGGCTTATGGACTGATTGAATTGGGCAGGGGTCAGAGGATAAACTCCCAACACCCCGGCGCTCCACTTGTAAAAAGCCTCCTGATTGGCGCACCAGGTCACAATTTTCTGGGCATCCCCCAGCCGATAGGGCCGCAGACGAAGCTTTTCTCCCGGCTTCTGCTGGGTTGATTCGTTTCTGCGGTCTTGGGGCTCTTGCTTGATTTCCATAAACATCCTCCTGCAAAGCTATCAGTGCTCCCGCAGATTTTTAGCGGGAGCACTTGCCATAATCTTGAGTTTATTGTACAGCAGCGGGATAATTTCGTAAAGTGTCAGCTTGCGCCGGATGGGATTTTTTGATATAGTGTTGATGTCCCATAAAGATGTGCGTTCATTTGCTTGGCACCACAAACAGGAAAATTGTAATTTGAAGCGCAGGGCGCTTCACCCCGATGCGCACGGGGTGGGTGTGTAATCGTTACCCCCGAACTCAGCCCGGTGACGTTTTCTGGGCAGAATGTTGAATGGTGGGCACTTTCGGCTATCCCGTAGGGGAGGCAACCTGCCTCCCGCCAAGTAATGTATTTTGCGTGTTCCGGTGAATGGGAAATGATACGAATTTGCCTGAACTCGTACCATTTTCGGGGATTGTTCTGCGCGGGCGGCTAATAGCCGCCCCTACGGGATAATCCGAACCTGACCGCCAAACACCAATTTGCCGGGCTGCTGAGGAAAACCGATATACGAAAAGGAAAAACGTATGATGATCAATTACGAGCATTGTCTGCTGTGTCCCCGGGAATGCGGGGTAAACCGGAGCGCCGGGGAGCGGGGCTTCTGCGGCTGCCCCGGGGAGGCTCTGGTGGCAAAGACCATGATCCACAGATGGGAGGAGCCCGTCCTGGCGGGCAGCGGAGGCAGCGGGGCCATCTTCTTCGGCGGCTGCACCCTGGGCTGCCGGTACTGCCAGAACGCCGCCATCAGCCGCTCCCCTGTGGGAAAGCCGGTGGACGAGGCCGGACTGCGGGCCATGATGGAGGAGCTGATTGCCCAGGGAGCGGAAAACATCGACCTGGTGACTCCCACCCAATACATCCCCACCATTATGGAAGCCCTGGGAAGGCCCCTCCCGGTGCCGGTGGTGTTCAACTCCGGGGGCTACGAGCGGGTGGAAACCCTGGAGCAGTTGGAGGGGAAAATCCAAATCTATCTGCCCGATCTGAAATACACCCAGAAGGAACTGGCCGGGGAGCTGTCCTCGGCACCCGACTATTTTTCCAGAGCCAGGGAGGCCATCCGGGAGATGGTGCGGCAGACTGGGCCGGTACAGTGGCAGGGAGAGAGGATTTTAAGGGGCACCATCATCCGCCACCTGATTCTCCCCGGGCAGGTGGAGAACTCCCTCAGAGCCTTGGACTGGATTGGGGAGAATTTCCGTCCCGGCCAGGTGCTGGTGAGCCTGATGCGGCAGTACACCCCCATGCCGGGTCTTCCATCCCCCTATGACCGGCGGATTACGGACCGGGAATACGAGGCCGTGCTCAGCTGGATGTATCTGAATGATTTGCAGGGCTTCACCCAGGATGCGGAAGCAGCGCAAACGGAATTTATTCCGGATTTTTAATTGACATTAAAGCGGGACTGTGCTATTCTAACTCCGAAAGTAAATAGCCAGCTTAGTGCTCCGGGGGCCGGTTGGGCGCCGGGAGAGAATAGGGAATCGGGTGCGAATCCCGAACGGTACCGCCACTGTAAGCGTGGAGACCGTCGCACAGGGCGAAAGCCGGTCATTGGGAATTTTCCTGAGAAGGCGGTGCGGCGATTGGAGAGGCGCAAAGTCAGGATAACTGCTAAGCATTTGGCTCAGTGCCGGACTCCGCAAGTATGGAGGCTCGGCTGCTTTTGACGCAGAAAATCGGCTGCGGCAGTAGAAATACTGCCGCAGCTTTTTTGTTTTTCGGTGCTGTCCCGGCCCCCCTTGCCGGTGACAGATTGCCCTCCGAAAAGCAGGAGTTCTGCGTGAATTTATCCATCCAGGAGGCATTTGCCTTCTGGATGGAACGAAAAAGTTTTATGGAAGCTCTGATGAAATCGGCAAGAGCAGATGACGAGAGATTTTGGCTCAAGCGAAAGTGTGAAAAATGCGGGAATACTTTGTGTATTTCCCATTTTTACACTGCACGATTGGGGCAAAAGATCCGTCAGCTACCGCAGGCGATTTATTCAGCGTTTCCTTAGGAGCATGCCATGAAAAAAAAGCTTCCCAGAGTGCTCATTGCCGGAACCAACAGCGGCTGCGGCAAAACTACGGTGGTCTGCGGAATTTTGCAGGCGCTGAAAAACCGGGGAATTCCCCTCTCTTCTTATAAATGCGGGCCGGATTACATCGACCCCATGTTCCACAGCGCAGCCCTGGGGCTATGCTGCCGGAACCTGGATTTACAGTTTTTTGACGAGAACACCCTGCGCTGCCTTCTGTCCCAGGGGGAGGGTCTGGCCCTCATCGAAGGAGTGATGGGCTACTACGACGGGTTGGGAGTCAGCTGCCTGGCCAGCTCCTATGACCTGGCCAGGGCCGCCGGAGCGCCCACCGTGCTGGTGGTGAACGCCCGGGGTGCGGCCCACTCCATTCTGGCCACGGTGGCTGGCTTTTTCGGCCTTTATCCGGACAGCGGCATCCGGGGCGTAATTTTGAACAACTGCTCCCCCATGCTTTATCCCAGACTGAAAGAATTGCTTTCGGAGCATTTTCAGGGTGCGGTGCGGCCCCTGGGCTGCCTGCCGCCTCTGGAAGGGTGCGGTCTGGAAAGCCGTCATCTGGGCCTGGTCACCCCGGAAGAAGTTTCCGATTTGCGGGAAAAGCTTCAAATCCTGGCAGAGCGGGTGGAAAAGTACATCGATTTGGAAGGCCTTTTGACCCTGGCGGACAGTGCCCCGGTTCTGCGCTGGGAAGAGATTCCCCTGCCCCAGCCGGGAGACCCGGTTCGGATCGCCGTGGCCAGAGACAGGGCGTTCTGTTTTTATTATGAGGATAATTTCCGGCTTCTGACCCGGCTGGGGGCCGAGCTGGTGTTCTTCTCCCCCCTGACGGATGAAGCCCTGCCGGAAAATATCCAGGGGCTCTATCTGGGCGGCGGCTACCCGGAGCTTTACGCCGGAGAGCTGAGCGAAAACCAGGCCATGCGCCGCTCCATCCGGGAGGCCCTGGCAGGGAAGCTGCCCTGCATCGCCGAGTGCGGCGGATTTCTGTATTTGCAGGAGTCCCTGCTGGATAAGCCTATGGTGGGCTTCCTCAAGGGCAGGGGCTTTTCCACCGGCCGTCTGGTTCGCTTCGGCTACGCCTCCCTCACCGCCAATGGGGACGGGATGCTCCTGAACCGGGGAGAGACGGTGAACGCTCACGAATTTCACTACTACGATGTGGACAACCCCGGCGACGGCTTCACCGCAAAAAAAGCCTCCGGCGTCTGCTGGAACTGCGGCGTGGTATCGGACAGCCTCTACGCCGGATTTCCCCATCTTCATTTTTATGCCAATCCCCGGATGGCAGCCCGGTTTTTAGACCGCTGCCGGGGGCAAAAGGAGCCGTGCCATGATTGAATTTGTGAAACCCATGGATATTGAAAAGCGGAGCTTTGAGATCATCACAGAGCTCCTGGGAGACACCCCCATGGATCCGGAAAACGCACCGGTCATCAAGCGGGTGATTCACACCTCGGCGGATTTTGACTATGCCAAAAATCTGGTGTTCTCCCCCGGGGCTGTGGAACAGGGCATCCGTGCCCTGAAAGCGGGCTGCGATATTGTCACCGATACCCAGATGGCCAAAGCGGGCATTAACAAAACCGCCCTGGGGAAACTGGGGGGAGCGGTTCACTGCTTTATGTCCGACGAGGATGTGGCCCGGGAGGCAAAGCTGCGGGGGGTAACCCGGGCTGCCGTCTGCATGGAGCGGGGAGCGGCCCTGGGGCGGCCCTGTATTTTTGCCATCGGCAACGCCCCTACAGCCCTGATCTCCATCAAGGAACTGATGGACAATGGGAAGCTGAACCCGGCGCTCATCATCGGCGTGCCGGTGGGCTTTGTGAACGTGGTGGAGAGCAAAGAGCTGATCCTGGGCACCCAGGCTCCCCACATTGTGGCCCGGGGCCGGAAGGGTGGCAGCAATGTGGCGGCGGCCATCTGCAACGCCCTGCTCTATCAGATTTGCCGGTAATATGGAAGCGTATGTTATGAAGGACGGCAAGCGCCTCCGGCTGGGCTACACCACCGGCTCCTGCGCCGCTGCCGCCGCCAAGGCCGCTGCCTGGATGCTGCTGTCCGGCCGCCGGAAGGAGATCGTCCGTTTGGAGACGCCCAAGGGGATTTCGCTGGAGCTGACGGTTCGGGAAATTGAATTTGGCGAGGACTGCGTCCGCTGTGCCATTGAAAAGGATGGCGGGGACGACCCGGACATCACCACCGGCGCACTGATTTTTGCCCGGGCGAAAAAGGCCCACACCCCCGGGGTGGTGATCGACGGCGGCGCCGGCGTAGGCCGGGTGACCAAACCGGGGCTGGATCAGCCGGTGGGCAGCGCCGCCATCAACTCCGTACCCCGGAAAATGATTCGGGAGAATGTGGCGGAGGTGATGCAGGCCTTCGACTACCGGGGCGGGATGGAAATCCAGATTTCCGTTCCCCAGGGAGAGGCATTGGCAAAGAAAACCTTCAACCCCCGGCTGGGCATCATTGGCGGCATCTCCATTCTGGGAACCACGGGAATTGTGGAGCCCATGAGTGAGGCCGCTTTGCTGGAGACCATTCGTGTGGAGCTGCGTCAGCGGCGGGCCCAGGGAGCGGAGTCGGTGATGCTCACCCCCGGCAACTACGGATCGGAATTCATCCGGGATGGGCTGGGCCTGGACCCCCGGCAGGCGGTGCAGGTGTCCAATTTTATCGGCGACGCCCTGGACAGCTGCCGGGAGCTGGGCTTTCGGCGGGTGCTGCTCATCGGCCACATCGGGAAGCTCGTAAAGCTGGCGGGAAATATGATGAACACCCACTCCAAATACGGGGACTGCCGGATGCCCATTCTGGCGGCCTTCGCCGGGGCGGAGGGACTTCCCGGAGGGGAAATTGCCCGGGTTTTGGCATGCGTCAGCTGCGACGACGCCCTGTCCATCCTGGAAGAGGCCGGGGTGCGGAAAGCGGCCATGAACCGCCTGATGGAGGCCATTCTCCAAAACCTTCAATACCGTGGGGGGGAAGAACTGGAAGTGAGCTGCGCCATGTTCTCCAAGGTCTGGGGACTGCTGGCCGTGAGCGGGAACGCAGGGGAGATATAAGATACGAGATATGAGATACAGTGCATATCTTGTATCTCAATATAGATTGGAGGCAATACCATGGTTCATTTTGTGGGAGCCGGATGCGGGGCAGCAGATTTGATTACCCTCCGGGGCGCCAGGCTGCTGGGCCAGGCGGATGTGGTGATCTATGCCGGGTCTCTGGTAAATCCGGAGCTATTGGAGTTATGTAAATCTGGCTGTGAAATTTACAACAGCGCCAAAATGACGCTGGAGGAGACCACCCAGGTGATTCTATCGGCGGAAGCGGCAGGCAAGACCACCGTCCGCCTTCACACCGGAGACAGCAGCATCTACGGCGCCGTGCGGGAGCAGTTCGATCAGCTGATTCCCCGGGGAATAGCGTTTGATGTGACTCCCGGTGTCAGCGCCTTTTGCGGGGCGGCGGCATCCTTGAAGCAGGAGTTCACTCTGCCGGAAATTTCCCAGACCGTTATCATCACCCGGCAGGCGGGCCGTACCGCTGTGCCGGAACGGGAGCGGATTCGCTCCCTTGCCGCCCACCGGGCCACCATGGTGCTCTACCTCTCCACCGGCCTGACGGAGACCCTGCAGGAGGAGCTGCTGGCCGGGGGATACCCCGGCTCCACCCCGGCGGCGGTGGTGTTTAAGGCCAGCTGGCCGGATGAAAGAATTTTCCACTGCACCGTGGACACCCTGCACCAATGCGTCACCGAAAACCACCTCGCCCGCACCAGTCTGATTATTGTGGGAGACTGCCTGGGGGAGTGCAATGCCCGCTCCTTCCTCTATGATCCCAGCTATGAGCGGCCCTTCCATGAGGCGGCAAAGCTATGAAGCTGGCGGTATTTGCCTTTACCCGCCGGGGCTGCCAAACCGCCCGGGAAGCCGCCCGGGCATTGAATCCACAGCAGTGCCGCCGGTTCGCCCCGGAAAAATTCGGTCAAACGGATTTTGAAGCATATGCGCCCCCGCTGGCGGACTTCATGGCCCCGGTGTTTTCCTGGGCGGATGCCATTTTGTTTGTGGGCAGCACCGGCATGGCCCTTCGGGCCATCGCCCCCTGGGTGCGGGATAAGAAAACGGATCCCGCCGTACTGGTGGTGGACGAGGGGGCGCATTTTGTTATTCCGCTGCTCTCCGGCCATATCGGCGGGGCCAACGCCCTGGCCCGGCTGCTGGGGCCGTCCCTGGGTGCGCTGCCGGTGATTACCACCGCCACGGACACCCGGGGCCGCTTCTCCGTGGACGACTGGGCCGCCCGGAAGGGATTGACCATTGAAAATATGTCCGCCGCCAAAGCGGTGTCCGCTGCCATTTTAGAGAGGGATGTGCCCCTGCTCAGCGATTTTCCCATTGCCTCCTCCCTGCCGCCGGGGGTCATCCTCGGAAAGGAAGGCAGCATCGGCATCTACATCGGCTGGCAGAGGAAATTCCCCTTCACCACCACCCTGCGGCTGATTCCAAGGGTTTTGAACCTGGGCATCGGCTGCCGCAGAGGGACGACGGAGGAAAAAATCGCCGCTGCCGTGGAGCGGGTTCTGGGGGATATTCCTCTGGGAGCGGTGGCCAAGGCAGCGTCCATCGACCTGAAACGAAGCGAGCCGGGGCTGCTGTCCTTCTGCGCCCACCGGGGGCTCCCGGCAGTATTCTACAGCGCCGAAGAGCTGAACCGGGTTCCCGGGGATTTCCCAGCCTCGCAGCGGGTAAAAGCGGTCACCGGCGTGGACAATGTGTGCCAGCGTGCCGCCATGCTGGACGCAAAAAGATGTATTGTGGAAAAAACAACCCAGGACGGCGTCACCGTCGCTCTGGCAGAGATGGAATGGGAGGCAGCATTTTGAAGCTGACGGTTGTGGGCATCGGCCCCGGAAATGAAGAGAATATGACCCTCCGGGCCTGCCGGGCCCTGGAAGAGGCCCAGGTGATTGTGGGCTATCAGGTCTATGTAAATCTGATAAAAGACCGGTATCCCGGGAAGGAATTTCTCACCACCGGCATGACCCAGGAGACCCGGCGCTGCCGGATGGCGCTGGAAGCGGCAAAAAAGGGGAAGAACGTAGCCATGGTCTGCTCCGGCGACAGTGGAGTCTACGGCATGGCGGCGCTGTGCTTTGAACTTCGGGGGGAGGAAGTATCTCCGGAAATCGAAGTGGTGCCCGGCCTCACCGCCGCCTGTTCCGGCGCTGCGGTGCTGGGAGCTCCCCTGACTCATGATTTTGCGGTTATCAGCCTCAGCGACCGGCTGACCCCCTGGGAGAAGATCGAGGAGCGTCTTCGCTGCGCCGCCCGGGGCGACTTCGCCATTGCCATCTACAACCCCAAGAGTCATGGCCGCCCTGACCATCTGCGCCGGGCCTGCGACATCCTTTTGGAAACGCTCCCGGAAAATCGGCTCTGCGGCGTGGCCCGCAACATCGGCCGGGAGGGGGAAGCGGCGGTGCTGCTGACCCTGAAGCAGCTGCGCGGCTACGATGCGGATATGTTCTGCACGGTGTTCATCGGAAACGAAATGACCCGCACCGTGGGCGGGAAGCTGGTCACCCCCAGAGGCTACCGGGATGAATGAAATCTGTATTTTTGCCGGCACCAGCGAGGGACGGGAATTGACCCAGCTGCTGCGCCGCCAGGGCATCCGGGTCTATGCCTGTGTGGCCACGGAGTACGGCCAGACTTTGCTGGAAGCGGGAGAAAACGTCCATACCGGAAGGCTGAGCCGGGAGCAGATGGAGGAGCTGCTCACCCAGAGGCGGTTCGACTGCGTGGTGGATGCCACCCATCCCTATGCCGCCCTGGTGACAGAAAACCTGCAAGCCGCCTGCACCGCCACAGGAACGGAATATCTGCGGCTGCTCCGGGGCAGCAGCGAGTTTCCCCGGGACTGCATCTGGGTCCAGGACACTGCCCAGGCGGTTCAAAAGCTGCAAGAGCTCCCGGGAAATGTCCTGCTCACCACCGGAAGCAAGGAGCTGGCTGCGTTTGCCCAACTGCCGGACTTCGCCCAGCGCTGCTATGCCCGGGTGCTTCCCGTGGAGGGGAGTATCTGCGCCTGCCGGGAGGCAGGACTGCCCGCAAGCCACATCTATGCCATGCAGGGGCCCTTTTCCCTGGAAATGAATCTGGCCCAGCTCCACTGCTGCAACGCCGCTGTCCTTGTCACCAAGGAGGCAGGGGCCAAGGGCGGCTTCCCGGAAAAGGCCCAGGCCGCCGCCCAGGCGGGAGTGAAGCTTCTGGTGATCGGAAGACCGCCCCAGACAGCGGGGATGGACTTTCCCCAAATGGCGGCGCTGCTGGCCCGGCGCTTCGGCTTCTCCCTGTCCCCAGAGGTGGCAGTGGTGGGAATGGGCCCCGGCGGAAGGGAGCACCGAACCCAGGCCGCCCAGCAGGCCCTCCAGGAGGCGGAGTGCCTCATCGGAGCCAGGCGGATGCTGGAAGCTACCGCCCTGCCGGGGCAAATCTGCTGTGAGGCCGTCGCCCCGGAGAAAATCCGGGAGGCAATCTTTGCCCACCCGGAGTGCAGCCGGTTCGCCGTGGTGCTTTCCGGGGACGTGGGCTTCTACAGCGGGGCCAGAAAGCTTCTGCCCCTGCTGACGGACTGCAAGGCCAAGCTCCTGCCGGGCATCAGCAGTCTGAGTATGCTGTGCAGCCGCCTGGGCGTGAGCTATGAGGATGCGGTGAGCGTCAGCCTCCATGGACGGGAAATGGGAATTGCCGCCGTTTTGGCCCGGGAACCCAAGGTTTTCGTCCTGGTGGGGGGAGAGGACGGCATGGGGAAGTTGTGCCGCCATCTGGTGGAATTCGGCTTTGGAGCCGTGGACGTCTCGGTGGGAGAGCGGCTGGGCTACCCGGAGGAGAGGATCACCCGGGGCACCGCCGCCCAGCTGGCGGGAGAGCGCTTCGACAGTCTCAGCGCAGCGCTGATTACCCACGAAGTCACCCAGCCCGCTGCCCCCGGCTGGAAGGACGAGGTTTTCCTGCGGGAAAAACGGGTGCCCATGACCAAGCGGGACATCCGTTCCGCCGTGCTGGCCCGGCTGGAGCTTCGCTGGGACGCAGTCTGCTGGGACATCGGTGCGGGCACCGGCTCCGTCTCTGTGGAGATGGCAGCCCAGTGCCCCTGGGGAAAAGTCTATGCCGTGGAAAAAGAGCCGGAGGCCATGGCCCTGTTGGAGAAAAACCGGCGATTGCACCACATGGACAATGTAATCCCCGTCCCGGGTACGGCCCCGGAGGCCTGTTATGATCTTCCCGCCCCCACCCATGTGTTCATTGGGGGCAGCGGCGGGAATATGGAGGAAATTCTGGAACTGGCTCGGCGGAAAAATCCCGAGGTGCGGGTGGTGGCCACGGCCATCGCCCTGGAGACCCTGGCGGAGCTGGGCCGGTTCCCCGGGGCTGATGTGACCTGCCTTACTGCTGCCCAGGGAAAGGCCCTGGGAAGCCATACCCTGATGCAGGGGCAGAACCCGGTATACATCTTTACATTTCAAGGTGATGGACAATGAAACAACGGGCCTTGGCGCTGATGATCGGCTTTGCCATTGACCTTCTTTTGGGAGACCCCCACAGCCTGCCCCACCCGGTGGTGCTGATGGGAAAGTTGATTTCGTTCCTGAGAAAGCATCTGTGCCGCCTCTTTCCAAAAACGGAGTTGGGAGAGCGGGCAGCGGGCGGGGTGCTCTGGCTGATTACCCTGGGTCTTTCCGGAGCGGTGCCTTTTGGAATCCTTCTGCTCTGTCGGAGCCGCTCTGCCTGGCTGGCACTGGGGGTGGAGAGCCTGATGTGCTGGCAGATCATCGCCCCCCGGAGTCTGCGGGACGAGAGTATGGAGGTATACAAAGCCCTGAAAAGCGGCTCCATCCGGAAAGCCCGGAATGCGGTGTCCATGATCGTGGGCCGGGATACGGAAAATCTGGATGAAGCCGCCGTGGCCCGGGCGGCGGTGGAGACTGTGGCGGAGAATGCCTCCGACGGGGTGATCGCTCCCCTGCTGTTCCTGGCTTTGGGGGGCGCTCCCCTGGGCTTTTGCTACAAGGCCGTGAACACCATGGATTCCATGCTGGGCTACATAGAGCCCCCCTACCGGAACATCGGCTTTGTCCCGGCAAAAATGGACGATCTTTTTAATTTCCTCCCCGCCCGGCTCAGCGCCCTGCTGATGCTGCCGGTGGGGGCAGTTCTGGGACTGGATGTGAAAAACGGCTGGAAAATCTTTCGCCGGGACCGGTACAACCATGCCAGCCCCAACTCCGCCCAAACGGAGTCCGTCTGCGCCGGGCTGCTGGGACTGCGGCTGGCAGGGGATGCCAGCTACCACGGCGTTTTACACAAGAAAAAATTCATTGGCGACCCTCTGCGGGAAATCTCCCCGGAGGACATTCCAATCAGCTGCCGGCTGATGTACGGCACAGCCATTTTAATGCTGGCACTGTGTATCGTCACCTTGTCGGTTCTGTCTTTGTGAGGCAACTATGCTCTATCAAACTGAAAACCCCCACGGCGGCGAAATATACGACCATCCCGCCGTGCTGGACTTTTCCGCCAACATCAATCCCCTGGGCACGCCTCCGGGGGTGCTTTCGGCGGTGGCAGCTTCCCTGCCAAATTTGAGCCGGTATCCCGACCCCTATTGCCGGGATCTGGTGGCGGCGATCTCCAAATATGAACAGCTGCCCCGGGAACAGATTCTCTGCGGCAACGGGGCAGCGGAGCTGATTTTCTCCTTTTGCGGTGCGCTGAATCCCCGGCGGGCCATGGTACTCGCCCCCAGCTTCTCGGAGTATGAGGCGGCGCTGAGAGCCGCCGGATGTACTGTGGATCGCTTCTGTCTCTCCAAAGAGAAGGGGCTGGCCCTGGGAGAGGATTTTCTGGAAAATCTCCAGCGCTTTGACGGCTCCCTTCTGATGCTCTGCAATCCCAACAATCCCACAGGCCGGGTGATCGAGAAGCCTGTGATGGAGGAAATTCTCTCGGCCTGCCGCCGGAAGGACATCTTTCTGTTTGTGGACGAATGCTTTCTGGATCTGACGGAGGGCGGGGAGGCGCTGTCCCTGAAAGGAGAGCTTTCCGGCTGTGAAAACCTGCTGCTTTTAAAGGCCTTTACCAAAAGCTATGGCATGGCGGGACTTCGGCTGGGCTACTGCCTGTCCGGCAATTCCGGGCTGCTGCGGCAAATGGGTCAGCGGGTTCAGGCCTGGAATGTCTCCCTTCCCGCCCAGCTGGCGGGGGTGGCGGCGTTAAAGGAGCAGGACTTTCTGAACCGGGCCAGGGAGATCATCCATTCCCAGCGGCCAATGATGATGGAGGCAATGAGGGGGATGGGGCTGACCGTTATCCCCTCCCGGGTAAATTTTCTGCTGTTTTACAGCGAAATCGAGCTCCGTACTCCCCTGTTGGAACGGGGCATCCAAATCCGCAGCTGCTCAAACTTCCCAGGCCTGGGCCCTGGCTGGTATCGGGCGGCGGTGAAGCTGCCGGAGGAAAACAAACGTCTACTGACCGCAATGGAGGAAATTCTGCATGGCTAAGAACATTATGATTCAGGGCACCATGTCCGGGGCCGGAAAGAGTCTGATTGCCGCCGGGCTCTGCCGCCTGTTCAAGCAGGAGGGCTACCGGGTGGCCCCCTTCAAAAGCCAAAACATGGCCCTGAACTCCTTCATCACCGCCTCCGGGGCGGAAATGGGCCGGGCCCAGGTGGTTCAGGCGGAGGCAGCGGGGATCGACCCGGATGTGCGGATGAACCCCATTCTCCTTAAACCCACCACCGATGTGGGCAGTCAGGTGATCGTCAACGGGGTGGTTCAGGGCAATATGCGGGCCATGGAATACTACCGCCGGAAGCGGGAGTTTATCCCCACGGTGCTGGAAGCCTACCGCTCATTGGATGCGGAATTCGACATCATTGTCATTGAGGGGGCCGGAAGCCCGGCGGAGATCAATCTGAAAAATGAGGACATTGTAAACATGGGCCTGGCCAGGCTGGTGGACGCTCCGGTGCTGCTGGTGGGGGACATTGACCGGGGCGGCGTATTCGCCCAGCTCTTCGGCACCATCGCCCTGCTGGAGCCGGAGGAAAAGCAGAGGATTAAAGGCACCATTGTGAACAAATTCCGGGGGGACCGGGCCATTTTGCAGCCGGGCATCGATATTTTGGAGCGAATCTGCGGGGTGCCGGTGGCAGGGGTGGTGCCCTATGCCCACCTGGACATCGACGACGAGGACAGCCTCTCCCCCCGGCTTCATTCCTCCAATGTCCGCAAGGCCGTGGACATTGCCGTAATCCAGCTGCCCCGGATTTCCAATTTCACCGACGTCACTCCCCTGGGGCGGTATGAACATGTATCCCTTCGCTACATCCAGCGGCCCGATCAGCTGGGTGAGCCGGACATGATTGTGCTCCCCGGCACCAAGAGCACCATCTCGGATTTGCTCTGGCTCCGGCAGACCGGGCTGGAAGGGGCGATTTTGAAGCAGGCTGCCCGGGGGTGCGTAATCTTCGGCATCTGCGGCGGCTTTCAGATGCTGGGCAGCGCCATCAGCGACCCCCAGCAGGTGGAGGCGGCAGGGCTGACCCGGGTTAACGGGATGAAACTGCTGGATATGGACACGGTGTTTGAGGAGGAAAAGGTTCAGCGCCAAGTGAGCGGCATTTTCCCACTTATAGACGGTGTGTTTCAGAGGCTTTCCGGGAAAAGCTACCATGGCTACGAGATTCACATGGGCCGCAGCGGTCAGGGAAGCCGGCCGCTGCTATGCCGGGGAAATGTGTACGGCAGCTATGTCCACGGCATCTTCGACGGGGACGGCATTGCCGATGCCATTGTGAACGCCCTGGCAGAGCGGAAGGGCGTGCGTCTGGACTGCCTTGCAGGCTTCAATCCAGAAGCGTATAAGCAGCGGCAGTACGACCTGCTGGCGGATGCCCTGCGCTCCGGACTGGACATGAATTTTGTCCACCGGGTTTTGAATCGGGAGGTTTGACCATGGAAAAAGGAATCCTCTACGGCGTGGGGGTGGGCCCGGGAGACCCGGAGCTGATGACCCTAAAGGCTGTGAACATCGCCCGGCAGGCGGACATCATCGCCATTCCCCGGAAGGACAGCGGGAAATGCACCGCTCTGGGCATTGCCCTGAAAGCGGTGCCGGAATTGAAGGATAAGCCCCTTCTGCCTGTGGAGATGCCCATGACTAAGAACGGGGAAAAGCTGGAGCAGGCCTACGCCGCCGGAGCGGAGGCTCTGATTCGGGAGCTGGACAAGGGGAGAAGGGTGTGTTTTCTAACCCTGGGGGATCCCACGGTGTATTCCACCTACCTGTATCTCCACAAAAGGGTGGCAGCCGCAGGATACCGGGCGGAGATCGTCCCCGGGGTTCCCTCTTTCTGCGCCGCTGCGGCGGAGCTGGGCACCAGCCTGTGTGAGAACGGCCAGCAGCTGCACATCATCCCTGGCACCTACACCCCCAGAGAGGCTCTGGACTATCCCGGGGTGAAGGTGCTGATGAAAAACAATCTACCCGCCACTCTGGCCGCCCTGAAGGAGCAGGGCCAGGAGGCGATGATGGCAGAGAACTGCGGCATGGAGCATCAGCGGCTGTTCCGCCGCCTGGAAGACATTCCGGAGGACGGAGGCTATTTCTCCCTGCTCATTGTAAAGGACTGAAGCGCGGGCAGAGCCCGCTATAAGAGGCCGTTTGGTGCGGCCTCTTTTTCTATTGACCTGACTGTGTTTTCGGGGTACAATGGGAGCAGAAATCATTACCCAGGAAAGGAAAGGTGTATCCATATGAATCGACTGTGGAACAAGGCGGTTCGGTTCGCAATGAGCCGGATTCATAAAACAGGCCTGGAGCAGGAGCTGAACCGGGCGGACATTACCGGAAAGCTGGCCGTCCCGGAAATCAGTGAAAAGGCCCGGCTTCTGGCGGCGGAGGGCATTGTGCTGCTGAAAAATGAGGAAGCGACCCTGCCCATCCGGCCCGACACCCGGCTGGCGGTGTTTGGCCGCAGTGCCGTGGACTATTTCACCGTGGGCTACGGCAGCGGCGGCGATGTGATCGCCCCCTACCGCAGAAGCCTGATGGACGGCCTGCTGGAGCGAGGGGTGAAGGTGGATGGTATTCTGGCCTCCCGGTACGAGACCTGGTGCAGCCTTCCCAAGAACGTCCCCGACGAGGGCTACTGGGGCCACTGGCCCATGAGCAACCCGGAAATGCCCCTGAAGGAGAGCGAGGTAGCCGCCGCCGCCCAGCGGTGCAATCTGGCCCTGGTGGTCATCGGCCGGGCCGCGGGAGAGGCCAGAGAGAATGTATTGAAGCCTGGCAGCTTCTATCTGACCGACCGGGAGAAAAACATGCTGGAGCTGGTCACTGGCTATTTCAGCCGTGTCTGCGTGGTGATGGACTGCGGCAATGTCATTGACATGGGCTGGACGGCGGACTATAAGATTTCCGCCCTGGTCTATGCCTGGCAGGGCGGCATGGAGAGCGGCACCGCCCTGGCGGATGTGCTCACCGGCGCTGTGAATCCCAGCGGCCGTCTGACGGACACCATTGCCTCCAGCTATGAGGACTACCCCTCCAGCCAGAGCTTTGGCGGCAGGGAATTCAACGCCTACACCGAGGACATCTATGTGGGCTACCGCTATTTTGAGACCTTCGCCCCGGAAAAGGTGCTCTATCCCTTCGGCTTTGGCCTGAGCTACACCCGCTTCCGGCTTTCCAGCCAGGCCTCCCTGGGCGGCAACCAGATCACCGTCAGCACGGAGGTGGAAAACATCGGCGACGAGCCCGGCCGGGAGGTGGTGCAGGTCTATGTGGACCTGCCCTGCGGCGCGCTGGGCAACCCCAAGCGGGTGCTGGCCGGGTTCCAGAAAACCGGCATCATCCAGCCGGGGCTGAAAGAAACCGTCACCGTTTCCTTTGACTTGGAGGAGCTGGCCTCCTATGACGACACCGGGGCCACGGGCCACGCCAACTGCTTTGTGCTGGAGCCGGGAAGCTACTGCGTCCTGGCGGGCTCCAGCATCCGGGATGTGAAGCCTGTGGTGTGCCTGGTGAAGCAGGAAACCCAGGTGGTGCAGACCCTCCATGAAATCAACGCCGTCCGGGGGGAGAACGGCTTCTGCCGGATGGTGAACCAGGACGGCCGGCTGGAGCTCCATGAGGTGCCCATTGCCACCCGGAACCTGAAGCAGGTCATTGCCGATCACCTCCCCCAGCCTCTGACCAGGGGAGAGGGAGAGTTCACCTTCCAGGATGTGCGGGAGGGCCGCTGCACGCCGGAGGAATTTGTGGCCCAGCTCACCGACCAGGAGCTGGACGACATCACCCATGGCTACGGCCTGATGAATGACCCCGCCGGTCCGGCCGGCAACGCGGGCAGCCTGGGCGGCGTTACGGAAGCCCTGAGAGCCCGGGGCATTCCCCGGGTAATTACCACCGACGGCCCCTCCGGCATCCGCATCCGCAGAACCTGCTCCCTGCTCCCCTGCGGCACCTGCCTTGCCAGCACCTTCGACCCCCAGGCAGTGGAGGAGCTGTACCGGCTGCTGGGCAGAGAAATGGTGCTCCAGGGCACCCAGGTGCTGCTGGGCCCGGGAATGAATATCCACCGGGACCCCCTGTGCGGCCGGAACTTTGAATACTACTCCGAGGACCCCCTCCTCACCGGCAAGATGGCCGCCGCCATGATCCGGGGCATCCAGAGCCAGGGCGTTTCCGCCTGCCCCAAGCATTTTGCCTGCAACAACCAGGAAACCAACCGCCATGAATGCGACTCCCGGGTGTCCCAGCGGGCCCAGCGGGAAATCTACCTCCGGGGCTTCAAGATTGCCATCCGGGAGTCGGACCCCTGGTGCCTGATGACCAGCTACAACCTGGTCAACGGGGTGTGGAGCCACTACCACTATGAGCTGGTGACGGAAATCCTCCGCCAGGAGTGGGGCTACCAGGGACTGGTGATCACCGACTGGTGGATGCACCCCGGCGCTTCTCCGGAATTCCCCAATGTGAAAAACGACGCCTACCGCATCCGTGCCCAGGTGGATGTGCTGATGCCCGGCGCCATTGAAGAGCGCACGCTGCTTTCTTCCCTGGCTGACCCCCAGGGCGTCACCCGCGCCGAGGCCCAGCGCTGCGCGCTGAATGTAATCAAGTTTATTTTGAAATTAGGGATGAGGAATTAGGAATTAGGAATTACGCCCCTACAGATAGCGGCCACAGGGACAAAAATAGAGAACAGGAGATCATCATGGTGACAGAAAAAATCATAGAAAAACATCATTTTACCCTGAGCCGGGTGCGCCAGATTCCGGAGATGGAGGGATCGCTCTGGGAAATGGAGCACCCCAAAAGCGGCGCAAAGCTCTGCTGGCTGCACCGCCCGGACGAAAACATGACCTTTGCCGTGGGCTTTCGCACCATCCCCACGGACTCCACCGGGGTATTCCACATCCTGGAGCACTCGGTGCTGGGTGGCAGCGATAAATATCCGGTGAAGGAGCCTTTTGTGGAGCTGCTGAAAAGCTCCCTGCAAACCTTCCTCAACGCCATGACCTATCCGGACAAAACGGTTTACCCCGTATCCAGCCGGAACAGGCAGGATTTCCACAACCTGATGAATGTGTACATGGACGCCGTGCTCCATCCCGCCGCTGTGAAAAATCCCAACATCTTCCTGCAAGAGGGCTGGCGGATGGAATTTGAGGAGGATGGAACCCCCAAATTCCAGGGCGTGGTGTACAACGAAATGAAGGGCGCCTACTCCGATGTGGGCCGGGTGGCGGAGCGGGCCATGATGGAGAACCTGTTCCCCCAGACCTGCTACTGGCACTCCTCCGGAGGCGACCCGGCCCGTATCCCGGAGCTGACCTATGAGCACTTCGTCTCCGAGCACAGCAAATACTACCACCCCTCTAACGCCCTGATGGTGCTGGACGGCGACATTGATCTGGAGGATGTCCTTTCCCTGCTGGATGGATACCTCTCGGCCTATACCCGCCGGGAGCTGGCGTTCCCCATCCCCGTCCAGGAAAAGCGGCCCTATTTTGAAAAACGGATTCCCTACGAAATCAGCCCCACGGAGGATGCCTCCGGCAAGACGATTTTCTCCTTCGGCAAGCTGCTGTGCGGCTTCGACGATCCGGTGACCCTCCACGCTGCGGCGCTGCTGGCGGACTACCTGGCCGGCGACACGGAGGCACCCCTGAAACGGGCGGTGCTGGACGCCGGACTGGGCTCGGACTTCCAGGTGGCGCTGAACGACGGGATGCAGCAGGCCTGGTTTGGCTGGCAGGTGTGGGACTCCCAGGAGGAGAAGCTGCCCCAGATCAAGCAGACCATCCACGCCGCGGTGGAGGAGCTGCTGAAAAACGGGCTGGACCGGGAGCGGCTCCTGGGCTGCTACAACAGCCTGGCCTTTAAGCTTCTGGACCGGGACGACTACGGCTACCCCCGGGGCCTGGTGGAGTGCCTGAGCATGCTGGATACCTGGCTCTACGGTGGCGACCCCGCCCAGAACCTGAGCTATCGCCAGGTGCTGGAGGCGCTGAAGGAAAAAATGGATTCCGGCTTCCTGGAAGCGCTGATGAAGCAGCTGCTGCTGGACGAAAGCGACGGCTTCCTGGCCATTCTGACTCCCGACCCCCAGCTGGGGCAGGCGAGAGTTTCCCAGGAGGAGCAGCGGGCCAAGGATGCCTGGAGCAGTCTGGATGAAAGACGGCAGGCCCAGCGCAGGCAGCAGCTGGAGCAGCTTCACACCTGGCAGCAGACCCCGGACAGCGAGCAGGCCCTGGCCTCCATCCCCATGCTCACACTGGCCGACCTCTCCCCCCAGGCGACTGCGCTGCCCTGCACGAAGACCACCCGGGAGGGAGTCCCGGTGCTGCTCCACGACGTGGGCGGCGACCTGGTTTACATGAATCTGTACTTTGACGCCTCCGACGTGTCCCCGGAGCAGATGCCCCTGGCGGGGCTGATGTGTGAGCTCCTGGGCACCCTGGGGACGGAAAAACGCACCGGCTCCCAGCTGCAAACCGCTCTGCGCCAGACGTGCGGCAGATTCGGCGTTCTTCCCAGCGTGTTCCAGCAGACGCCCGGCAGCCACCGAACCACCCTGTCCGCTCAGTGCGTCTGCCTGAGCGCCTACCGGGAGCAAGCGGCGGAGCTGATGATTGAGATTCTGAATCAAACCCGCTTTACCGATGCCGACGCGGTGAAAAAGCTGCTGCGCCAGCGCAGAACCGAGAACCAGCAGCGGCTGATCGCCTCCGGCAACGGCTATGCCGCCAGCCGGGTCAGCGCCCGGGAGACCAGCGCCGGAGCGGCCAATGAGCTGCTCTCCGGCGTGGAGAACATCCGCTGGGTCAATGCCCAGTGCCGGGAGGACAGCGACATTCCCGCCCTGCTGGCGGAAATGGAAACGCTCAGCCGGAAAATCTTCTGCCGCAGCCGCCTGACCGTCAGCGTTTCCGCAAATGGGGATGCCAGATGGTTCCTGGGCGCCTTCCCCCAGGGGGAGCCCGCTCCCCGGGCGGCCAGCTTCCCGCTGCTGCCCCCCTGCCGGGAGGGCATCCTGATTCCCGCGGGCGTGGGCTACAGCGCCAAGGGAGCCAACCTGGCCCAATTCGGCCAGGAATTCGGCGGGCAGATGTATGTGCTGTCCAATCTGCTGACCTTCGCCCACCTGTGGAACCAGGTGCGGGTGAAGGGCGGCGCCTACGGCGTGGGCTTCCGGGGCAATACCGCCGGAGATGTGATGGCCGCCAGCTACCGGGATCCCACCCCGGGGAAGACCCTGGGCCAGTTCGACCGCTGCGCCCAGGTGGTGCGGGAGCTGTGCGCCGGGGAGCCGGATTTGACCCCCTACATCCTGGGCTCCATGACCGACGCCGATCCCCTGCTGGGGGCCGCGGGGAAGATTGCCCGGGCGGAGGCCCGGCATTTCCGGGGCATCGAGGCCCGGCAGGTTCAGCGCTGGCGGGATCAGCTGCTGGGCTGCAAGGGAGAAGACCTGCTCGCCCTCTGCCCCGCCCTGGACGCCATCGCGGAGAAGAACAACTACTGCGTCATCGCGGGAAAAGAGCAGCTGGACAGCTGCGGGGCGCTGCTGGATACCATCGTGGATAATCTGAACGGTCAGTAATCAATGTCCTATTTTCCTTAATTTTGCAGCAGACTCCCAAAAAATATCTTATAGCTTGCTTTTAGCAATCAATCTGTGCTATAATAAGGTCAGAAGCAAAAAGCGAGGTGATTATTATGGCGCGAACCGCATCCAGAACCGCAAATGTCTACACAAGAGTTGACCCTGAAACGAAAGAGCAGGCAGAAGCCATTCTGGCTCAGCTTGGCATTCCCATGTCCAATGCGATTGGAATGTTTTTGAAGCAGGTCGTTCTCCAGCGTGGTATCCCGTTTGAGATGAAAATCCCCGTTGCAAAGCCAATTGCCATCGGCGGCATGACCAAGGAGCAAATCGACACGGAGCTTCAGAAGGGAATGGACGATATTGCTGCCGGCCGGGTTGCCTCTGCTGATGAGGTTGAGGCCGAAATGAGGAGACTCTACGGCATATGAAAATGCGTATTGTCTATGCCCTTCGGGCACAGCAGGACTTAAAAGAAATCTATGAGTATATTGCCTGCTCGCTTCATGCTTCGGACACGGCGCGGAGCGTCTATCAAAGGATTATACAGGGTGCCCATTCTCTGGAAACCATGCCGGAGAGAAATCCCCTGTATAAGGAGGAACCGTGGCACAGTCAGGGCATCCGCTTTCTGTCGGTAAAGAGTTACCTGCTGTTTTATACGGTGAACAAGGAAAAGAACGCGGTTTTTATCGCACGCATCCTTTATGGCGGAAGGGACATCAGCCGTCAATTGGAAGAATCCGCTGAATTGGATGATGCCTAAAGCTGAAAAATGCCAGAAAGTGGGATTTCCCGCCTTCTGGCATTTTTTACGGAATAATTTCAAAGGGAATTTCGGAATAGGAGATGTTTGTTCCATTGGGGAGAAAATAGAGCTGACCGTTCTGGAAAAGCACCATATAGGACAAATCCTTTGGATACGTCAGGCTGCAAACCGCTATGCAGTCGTCGCCGACATCATAATACAGCTGTGTAATCAGGCACAAATCATCCGCCTCGGAAGCATGGGCGGTTTCAAACTGAGAGAATTCATTCCCATTCAGAGTGAATGAAAAGCTTTTGCGGTAGCGAACAGTCAGGGAACGCAGCTCCCGTATCTCAATAGAGAGGGCACAGCTTCCGATTTTCTCTTTGCTGGTATTCAGCACTGCCCCGGTTCCGGACAGCACGGTGGTTTTGGGGATGGGAAGAAGCAGTGCGACGGTCAGCAGCACTGACACCAGCCAGGGGAGATATTTCCGTTTCATGATGCACCCTCCGGGGTCAGACCTTTGCGGCCTTGCGCTCCTTGTTCAGCCGGTCGGCTTTGGAGAAGAGCAGCAGGCCGATGGCGAAGAGAATCACCAGGCACCCGACGCCGATGTTCTGGCCCTTGAACTCCACACCGAAGAGGGTGACGGTATGGCTGCCCATGGCGTGGGTGATGGCGGCCACCAGGGCCGGACCCATGGCGTCGGCGCCCTTGCCGAAAATGTCCATCAGCCCGAAGTATTCGCCGCTGCGCTCCGGAGGGATGATCTTGCCCAGGTAGGAGCGGCTGAGGGCCTGGATGCCTCCCTGGAACATGCCCACCAGCACTGCCAGCACCCAGAACTGCCAGAGGCTCTGGAGGAAGATGCCGAACAGGGTGATGCCGGAATAGCAGACGATGCAGACCTTGATCAGCAGTCCGGTGTCGTAGCGGGCGGAGAGCTTTCCGAAGAGAATGGAGCAGGGGAAGGCCACAATCTGTGTCACCAGCAGGGCCAGCAGCAGCCCCGTGCTGTCCAGGCCCAGGGAAGAGCCGTAGGTGGTGGCCATGCCGATGATGGTGTACACCCCGTCGATAAAGAAGAAGAAAGCCACTAAGTACAGGAAGATGTGCTTTTCCTTCCGAACCTCCCGGAAGGTCCGCCCCAGCCGCCGGAAGGTGGCGGTGAGGGCGCTGCCCGTGTGCTCGGTGTAGGCCTTCTGCCGGTAGCTTTTCAGCAGGGGCAGGGTGCACACCACCCACCAGGCGGCGGTGATGCAGAAGGCGATGACCATGGCGGAGCCGGTGGTGAGGCCGAACCCCTGGGCGTTCAGCACCACAATCAGGCACACCACGAAGGGAATCACAGAGCCGATGTAGCCCAGGGCATAGCCCATGGAGGAAACGTTGTCCATTCTGCTCTCAGTGGTGATCTCTGGCAGCATGGCGTCGTAAAACACCAGGCTGGCGTTGAAGCCGATCTTGGCCACCACGAAGACTACCAGGAAGGACAGCCAGGGCCAGGCCCCGCCCAAGGCGGCGCAGCCCAGGGCGCCCAGCAGCATACAGCCGGTAAACAGCGGCTTTTTGAAGCCCCGGTGGTCTGCCAGGGTGCCGCAGATGGGGCCCAGGAGCGCAACCACAATGGTGGCGATGGAAAGGCCGTAGCCCCAGTAGGCAAAGCGCTGCTCCTCCGCCAGTCCGGCGGCGGCAGTCAGGGAGCCAAAATAGATGGGCACGATGGCAGTGACCAGAAGGATGAAGGCGGAGTTGCCCACGTCGTAGAGCACCCAGCTCCACTCCTGGCTGGTCAGATTCAGCGTTTTGAGTAGTTTCTTCATTTTCTCTCTCTCCTGCTTTTCTTTATCCGAAGTCTGCTTCAAATTCCGGACCAAGGGGGGTCCCGTGGTCCAAGAGGTCCTCCAATTGGGAAGCCAGGGTGGGGAAACGCTCCATGGCGCTGTCATACAGCTGCTCCAGGGATGGAATCAGGGAGGCACAGCGGTGGTTGGGCCGGGTGGTCATCACCAGCTGGGCGCCGTATTTCCCCCCCAGACGGAACAGGGCCCCCAGCAGCTTCCGGTTTTTCATGGCCATGGCCCGGCAGACCAGGGACATGGACCCCACCCCCACCCGGACGGTATAGGCCGAGGCGGGCGGGAAAAAGCCGGAGACGGTAAGGCACTCGCCCCAGGTCAGACGGATGCTCCGCCCCAGATTCTGCTGGTGGGCGGGAACCTTTCCGTCCTTTGTCAGAAGATACCGGTCGAACTCCATTTCCAGCTCCGTATGCCCGGGGCAGTCCTGGGCGGTGGCCTGGTTGATCATGGGGTGACACACGGAGTCCAGAGCGTAGTGGCACAGCACGCCGTAGAGATAGGCCCGGCCACCCTCCGACGGATTCTGCCGCAGATGCTCCGCCGCGGCCTCAAAAAATTCCTTGCCGGACTGATAATGATACTTGTTGCCAAGGGCGCCCAGCTCTGTTTTGAACATGGGCAGATAGAAAAAGAAGAAATCCGGGCCAAAGCAGCCTACGTGGAAGAGCTGGGGAAATCGCTGCACCGACAGCTGCTGGGGAAGACTCCGGGATGCTTGCTGCCCAAATCGGGTATGGGCATAGAATGAGGGCAAAAAAACCACCTCCAAAGGTAATTTCTTCTATTCTACAACAGAAATAGAGATTTGAACAGAGGAAAATAAAAGTTTTTTCCGGCGGCCAGTGGCCGCTGACCATTTCGCATGAAGCTTGTCGGTATTCGCTTTTGCCCTGATCCGCCCGGTGACGTTTTTGCAGTGAAAAACAGGCTTTGTATCCGGCGGTCGCTTTTTTGTTGCAATGATTCCCCGTTGATGGTATAATTAACATTTAAGATAATTCTGACACAGCGAAAGGAAATCGTTATGGCCACGAGAAAGCTTTATTATGAGGATTCCCATCTGGATGCCTTTTGCGCCCGGGTGGCTGCCTGCACTCCCGTGGAAAAGGGGTTCGAGGTAATTCTGGATGCCACCGCCTTCTACCCCGAGGGAGGCGGCCAGGCGGCGGACACCGGACATCTGGGGGAGGCCCGGGTTCTGGATACCCGGGAGCGGGGGGAGGAAATCGTCCACCTGTGCGACCGACCCCTGGAGCCGGGATGCCGGGTGGAGGGGCGGATCGACTGGGAGCCCCGGTTCCACCGGATGCAGCAGCATTCCGGGGAGCACATCGTCTCCGGCATCCTCCACCGGCGCTACGGATGCGGCAACACCGGCTTCCACATGGGCCAGGAGCGGACGGTCATCGACTTTGACGCTGTGATTCCGACAGAGGAGCTGCCGGAGATCGAGGCGGAGGCCAACCGGGCGGTGTGGCGGAACCTGCCGGTGAAATGCTGGTATCCCACGCCGGAGGAGCTGCTTAAGCTCCCCTACCGGAGCAAACGGGCCCTGCCCTGGCCGGTGCGGATTGTGGAGTTCCCGGGCTTTGACATCTGCGCCTGCTGCGGCACCCATGTGAAAAACACCGGAGAGATCGGCCTCATCAAGCTCTATTCCGCCGTGCCCTTCCGGGGCGGCACCAGAATCGAAATGGCCTGCGGCGGCGCTGCCCTGACCTACCTGAACCGGGTGCTGGAGCAGAGCATCCGGGCCGGTCACGTGTTCTCCGCCCCGGCGGAGGAAATCGGCGCTGCCGCCGAGGCCTTCGGGGAGCAGCTGTCGGCCCAGAAATACCATGTGACCCAATTGCAGCGGCGGATTTTCGGCCTCATCGGGAAGGAATACGAAAACGCGGGAGATGTGCTGCGGTTTGAACCCGATCTGGACAGCGCTGCGCTGCGGGAGCTGGCGGACACCCTGGCCGGATGCTGCGGCGGGGTGGCGGCGGTTTTCTCCGGCGAGGAGGGGCAGGGCTACGGCTACTGCCTGGCAAGCCGCCGGGGGGACCTGCGCCAGCTGGGAAAGGACATGACAGCGGCCCTCCGGGGCCGGGGCGGCGGAAAGCCCAATTTCCAGCAGGGCCGGGTGAACGCCACAAAGCAGGAGATCGAGGACTTTTTCAGAAAATAAAAAGTTGAAAAGTTCACAATTATACCTATATTTTTTTGGCACTGTGTGCTATAATTCCTTAAATTGGTTTTCTGTGCCATAAATGCTTTCATCGAAAAAGGAGACTGAAATGAGTCTTATTACCAAAATATTCGGCACCCGCTCCCAGCGGGAGATCAAAAAGCTCCAGCCCCAGGTGGACAAAATCCTGGCGCTGGAGGACACCTACCGGCAGCTGTCCGAGGAGGAGCTGAAGGACAAGACCCGGCAGTTCAAGGAGCGGCTGAACCAGGGAGAGACCCTGGACGAGCTTCTGCCCGAGGCCTTTGCCGCCATTCGGGAGGCGGCGGACCGGGTGCTGGGGATGCGGCCCTATCCCGTGCAGCTCATCGGCGGCATTGTGCTCCATCAGGGGCGCATCGCCGAGATGAAGACCGGCGAGGGAAAGACCCTGGTTGCCATCCTGCCCTGCTACCTGAACGCCCTCACCGGCAGAGGGGTTCACGTGGTCACGGTGAACGAATACCTGGCCAAGCGTGACTCCGAGTGGATGGGCAAGGTCTACCGCTATATGGGGATGACCGTGGGCCTGGTGATCCCCGGGATGCAGAGCGCGCAGCGGCGGGAGGCCTACGCCGCCGACATCACCTACTGCACCAACAATGAGCTGGGCTTCGACTACCTGCGGGACAACATGGCCATCTATAAGGCAGAGAAAGTTCAGCGGGGCCACGCTTTCGCCATTGTGGACGAGGTGGACTCCATCCTCATCGACGAGGCCCGTACACCCCTGATTATCTCCGGCAAGGGGGAGGATTCCTCCAAGCTCTATGAGATGGCGGACCAGTTCGTCTCCACCCTGCGCAGGAAGGTCTTCGCCAAAACCGAGGACAAGGAGGACCACGACACCTACGACTGCGACTACTATGTGGACGAAAAATCCCGCACCGTGGGCCTGACCTCCACCGGCGTGGAGAAGGCGGAGCGGTTCTTCGGCGTGGAAAACCTGGCCGATTCCGACAACGCCACCCTCTCCCACCACATCAACCAGGCCATGAAGGCCCGGGGCCTGATGAAAAAGGACATTGACTACGTGGTCAAGGACGGGGAAATCATCATCGTTGACGAGTTCACCGGCCGCCTGATGTATGGCCGCCGGTATAACGAGGGCCTCCACCAGGCCATTGAGGCCAAGGAGGGCGTGGTGGTTGCCGGAGAGAGCAAGACCCTGGCCACCATCACCTTCCAGAATTTCTTCCGGCTCTACGACAAGCTCTCCGGCATGACCGGCACCGCCCTGACAGAGGAGCAGGAATTTGAATCCATTTACAAGCTGGATGTGGTGGAGATTCCCACCAACCGGCCCGTTGCCAGAGTGGACCATCCCGACGTGGTATACAAAACCGAGGCGGGCAAATTCCGGGCCATTGTGGAGCAGGTCAAGCAGTGCCATGAGAAGGGCCAGCCCGTGCTGGTGGGCACTATTTCCATTGAAAAGAGCGAAATCCTCAGCAAGTACCTCAAGCGGGAGGGCATCCCCCACAACGTGCTCAACGCCAAATACCACGAGCTGGAGGCCCAGATTGTGGCCCAGGCCGGTAAATTTGGAGCGGTGACCATTGCCACCAACATGGCCGGCCGGGGCACCGACATCATGCTGGGCGGCAACGGAGAGTTCCTGGCAAAGAACGAGCTGCGCAAGCAGGGGGTGGAGGACGAGCTGCTAGCCGAGGCGGATTCCTACGCCGAAACCAGTGACGAAGCCGTCCTGGACATCCGGGCCCGGTATGCCGAGCTTCTGAAAAAGTATAAAGAAGAGATTGCCGACGAGGCCCAGCGGGTCCGCCAGGCGGGAGGCCTGTTCATCATCGGCACCGAGCGGCACGAGTCCCGCCGGATCGACAATCAGCTCCGCGGCCGCTCCGGACGGCAGGGCGACCCCGGCGAGAGCCGGTTCTACCTGAGTATGCAGGATGATCTGATGCGGCTGTTCTCCACCGACCGGGTCATGGGCATGATGGACACCCTGGGCCTGGACGAGGACACCCCCATCGACGCCAAGATTCTCTCCGGCGCTGTGGAAAATGCCCAGAAAACCGTGGAAAGCCGGAACTTCCAGACCAGAAAGCACGTGCTGGAATACGACGACGTGATGAACATCCAGCGTGAGGTGATCTACGCCCAGCGTCAGAAGGTGCTCGACGGCGAGGATTTGAAGGAAAACATCCGCACCATGCTGGAAAACGTGGTGAGCACCACCGTCTCCTCCGCCCTGGCCCAGGCGGGCGGCAAGGTGACAGAAGAGGGCCTTTCCATGCTGGCAGCCCAGTTTGAGGGCGTCTTCTGTCCCAAGGGCGCTGTGAGTGCCCGGCAGGAGGAGCTGCTGGACAAGGACAGCCAGCAGGCGGCGGAGATTCTGCTGGCCATGGCCCAGGACACCTACCAGGCCAAGGAGACCGCCTACGGCGAAAAAATCATGCGGGAACTGGAACGGGTGGTGATGCTCCGGGTGGTGGACGAATACTGGATGGACAACATCGACGCCATGGACGACCTGAAGCAGGGCATCGGTCTGCGGGCCTACGGCCAGCATGACCCGGTGATCGCCTACAAGGAAGAGGGCTATGAGATGTTCCAGGCCATGATTCAGGCCATCCGGGAGGAAACCATCCGCCGGCTCTTCCTGATTCAGCTCCGGCCCCAGCAGGAAATCCGCCGGGAGAAGGTGGCCAAGGAGACCGGCACCACCGCCGCCGGGGAGAGCCAGGTGAAGCGCACTCCCGTGCGCACCGCCGCCAAAAAGGTAGGCCCCAACGACCCCTGCCCCTGCGGCAGTGGCAAGAAGTACAAGAAGTGCTGCATGCAGAAGGACAAGGCCCAGAGCATGGAGCATTGACGCTGCCTGCTGTATTGATTTTCCCGTTTTTGGAGAAACAACATGATTTTATGGAAAAAAGACGGTCAGCTGGAATATCTGACCGCGGAAGGAATCCAGACGCCCCACTGCTTCACCTCCCGGCTGGGGGGCGTGAGCCGGGGGTATCTGTACTCGCTGAACATCGGAACCAGCCGGGGGGACGACCCGGAGAACGTGCTGGAAAACTATCGCCGCCTGGGCAATTCCCTGGGCTTTGATATTCATAACCTGGTGCTCTCCCGGCAGACCCATTCGGACATCGTCGTCCCGGTGACGGAAAAGGAACGGGGGGCGGGGCTGTTCGCCCCCTCCCTGCCAGAGTGTGACGCCCTCGTTACCTGCACCCCAGGGATTGCTCTGGCCGTCTTCACCGCCGACTGCACTCCCATTCTGTTCTGGGACAGTGTCACCGGCGCAGTAGGGGCCGCCCATGCCGGCTGGCGGGGAACCGCCGCCGGGATCGCTGCCAGAGTGGTGGAGACCATGGAGCGGGAATATGGCTCCAGGCCGGAAAATATCCGGGCCGCCATCGGGCCCAACATCGCCCAGTGCCACTTTGAGACGGATTCCGACGTGCCCCAGGCCATGATTTCCGCTCTGGGGCCGGAGGTGGAGGAATGGATTGTCCCCAAGGGGGAAAAATACTTCCTGGATTTGAAGGCCATCAACCGCCTGGTGCTTAACCGGGCCGGGGTAAAGGACGTGGAGCTCAGCGACGAATGCACCGTCTGCCACAGCGACCGGTTCTGGTCCCACCGGGTGACGAAGGGGCATCGGGGAAGCCAGGGCGCCATCATCCTTTGCCGGAGGGAGAACCCATGAAGCGACTGATATGCCTTTTCTTAATGCTTGCCACCCTGCTGGGGCTGCTGTCCGGCTGCGCCGACAACGGCTCCAGGGGGGAATACGTCCCCACCGGCGACGCGCTGCTGATGGAGGACGAGGAGCCGGAGGACCTCTCCTTGCAGGATGAGGAGCTCCAATCCCTGACGCTGACCTATTTCCCCGACCGCTCCATGAATCCCATGATCGGCGTGAACATCACCAACCGGGTGCTGTTTTCCCTGATCTATCAGGGGCTTTTCAGCGTGGACCGGAACAACAATCCGGTGCCCATCCTCTGCTCCTATTACCAGGCCACCGCCGACAACCGGAACTATACCTTCTATATTGAGCAGGGCGCCACCTTTTCCGACGGAACCCCCCTGACCACCGCCGATGTGCTGGCAAGCTATGAGGCCGCCAAAAACAGCGAATACTACGGCGGCCGGTTTACCTACATTGACTCCGTGGTGCAGGGGGACAACAACTCCGTGGTGTTCCACCTGACCACCGCCTATGAAAATCTCCCCCTGCTGCTGGACATTCCCATTTTGAAGGTGGGCCACACCGAGGACGATTTCCCCATCGGCTCCGGCCCCTACTGCTTCCAGAAAACCACCGCCAGGGCCCAGATGAGCAAGGTGCAGAACTGGTGGTGCAAAGACAGGGTGAAGCTTCCCACCAATGCCGAGACGATCGCCCTGGGAGAAGCCACCTCCCAGGCCCAGGTCCGGGACGAATTCGAGTTTGCCGATTTGGATCTGGCTATTTCCAATCCCATGTCCGACTCCTACGCCGAGTACCGCTGCGACTTTGAGCTGTGGGAGGTGGACAGCGGCATCTTCCTGTATCTGGGCTGCAACGTGCTTTGGAGCGAATTTTTCAAGGACGGGCGCAACGACGAGCTGCGCAAGGCCCTGACCTATGCCATCGACCGGCAGACCATCATCGATTCCTACTACCGGGGCCGGGCCTACCCCAGCACCCTGCCCACCTCCCCCGGTTCCCCCTATTACAGCGAAAGCCTGGCCTCCCGGTATGAGTACGACCCGCTGCGCTTCGTCAGCACCATCCAGAACATGTATGTGCCCAAGAATGACAAGGGCCAAGCCAAGAAGCTGCTGATCCTGGTCAACTGCGACGACTCCGCCCGGCTGCGCACCGCCCGGTTCCTTGCCAAGGAGCTGACGGCGCTGGGCCTGGAAACCGGCACCCTGGAATACGGCGGCAGCACCAATACCACCTATCAGCAGGTGCTTCAGGCGGGCAACTTCGACCTGTACCTGGGGCAGACCAAACTGTCGGCCAACTATGACCTGTCCCAATTCTTCAAGGGCTGGGGCAATCTGGGCTGGGGCGGCATCGCTGACAACACCCTGCTGAATATGAGCAAGGAGGCTCTTGCCAACTCCGGCAACTATTACAATCTGAACAAGATGGTAGCCGACGACGCCAAGATCATCCCTATACTCTTCGGCTACTATGAAGTCTATGCTGAACGGGGCCAGCTGCTGGCTTTGGCTCCCGCCAGAGACAATGTGTTCTTCTACTCCATGGGAAAGACCATGGAGTCCAGCCGCCTGGCCACGGAATACGGCTAAGCGCTTCCCTGGATCGTAGGATAAAAATTGAGGGAGATGTATCAACCATGAAGAAAATCTTTGCCCTGCTGCTCTCTGTCAGCCTGATCCTGTGCGGCTGTGGCGAGCTCATTCCCGCCAGAACCACGGCGCAGACCCAGCGGACGGGGACCAGCCCCTCCGCGGCCCCGGCGCCCACCACCGAAGTGACCACCGAGCCCACCACCGAGGCTACGACGGAGCCTCCTACCGAGCCGGAGCCGGTCTATTTCAATCCTCTGAATGGAGAAATTCTGGACGAGCCCTTCAATAAGCGGATTTTTGCTGTATCCATCAACAACATCCAGGGAGCAGTGCCCCATTCCGGCTTGCCCTGTGCGGATTTGTACTTCGAGACCTTCGTCAACGGCTCCATCATTCGAGGCTTGGCCATGTTCACCGATCCCAGCGGTCTGGATGCCATCGGCCCTGTCCGGAGCAACCGGATGGTGTTCATCGATCTGTGCAGGCACTATGATGCGGTCATGGTTCATGCCGGTGCGGACTACCGGGTCATCGAGGAAGCGAGAAAGGTGGGCATCGACAATTTCAACATCGATGCCTGGGGTATCATGGAACTGACCTCCTTCCGGGACAGCGAGCGAACCAAGAAGGGCTACGGCTATGAGCACACCCTCTTTGCCATCGGCGACGGGCTGATCGAATACAGCCAGCGCAACGGCATCCGCATGGAGCCGAATCCCGATGTGGATTACCAGCTTCAGTTTACCGACGATGGCATTCCTGCCGACGGCGTCTTTGCCACAGACATCGGCATCACCATTACCGTGGATCAGTACAAGAAGGACACCCGAATGGTCTACGATCCCAGCCGGGACAAATATATCTACAACCAATACGACCAGCAGATGAACGATGAGCGCACCGGTGAGCCGGAGGGCTTCCGGAATGTGCTGATTTTGGAAGGGGAAATCCCCTATGATGGTCCCTTCCAGCGGCCCGACCTGCTGACAGGGGGCGAAGGCTGGTATGCCTGCGGCGGCAAGGCCATTCCCATTACCTGGGGCTCTGTGGACGATGAGAGTCCTCTGTGGCTGCGCACCGCCGACGGAGAGCCTCTGGTGCTGGGCCGGGGCAACACCTATATTGCCATCACACAAACCGGCTCTGTCATCACCGGCATCGGAGAGTGATTTGTGGGGCTGTCTCGCCAGCGTGAGGCAGCCCCATGAAAACTGCGGCGGGATTTGAATGGGAAAGAAGCCTCGGGGCCTGCCCCTTTTCTTCGCCAAGTTTTCGCTGTTTCCTTATGTGGAAATTACTTTAAGCTGCCCGAATTTTATCGAGTTGAACAAAAGATAATTAAGAAAAAAAGATGTTTTGACGGATTTCACACTTTACAAGCGTTGCGGGTTATAGTATAATGAATCCGTGCGAGAATATCGAAAGCATTCTCATTTACTCGTAAAAAACTGTGAAAACAGTAATTTTGAAATGGAGGAAATTCCAATGTCTGTTAAAGTTGCAATCAATGGTTTTGGCCGTATCGGCCGTCTGGCTTTCCGTCAGATGTTCGGCGCTGAGGGTTTTGAAATCGTTGCCATCAACGATCTGACCTCCCCCAAGATGCTGGCTCACCTGCTGAAGTACGACTCCACCCAGGGCAACTACGCCGCTCAGGGCCATGTCGTTGAGGCTGGCGAGGACAATATCGTGGTCGACGGCAAGAAGATCACCATTTATGCAAAGGCCAACGCCGCTGAGCTGCCCTGGGGCGAGCTGGGCGTGGACGTTGTGCTGGAGTGCACCGGCTTCTACACCTCCAAGGCCAAGGCTCAGGCTCACATCGACGCTGGCGCCAAGAAGGTCGTTATCTCCGCTCCTGCCGGCAATGATCTGCCCACCATCGTTTACAACGTCAACCACAATGTGCTGACCAAGGAAGACAACATCATCTCCGCCGCTTCCTGCACCACCAACTGCCTGGCTCCCATGGCCAAGGCCCTGAACGACGGCTGGAAGATCCAGTCCGGCATTATGTGCACCATCCACGCCTACACCGGCGACCAGATGATCCTGGACGGCCCCCAGCGTAAGGGCGACCTGCGCCGCTCCCGTGCCGGCGCTGTGAACATCGTTCCCAACTCCACCGGCGCTGCCAAGGCCATCGGCCTGGTCATCCCCGAGCTGAACGGCAAGCTGATCGGCGCTGCCCAGCGTGTGCCCACCCCCACCGGCTCCACCACCATCCTGAATGCCATCGTGGAAGGCGCTCCCACCAAGGAAGAGATCAACGCTCAGATGAAGGCTGAGGCCACCGAGTCCTTCGGCTACAACGAGGACGAGATCGTCTCCTCCGATGTCATCGGCATGCGGTTCGGCTCCCTGTTCGATGCCACCCAGACCATGGTTATCAACCTGGGCAACGGCACCAGCCAGGTGCAGGTTGTTTCCTGGTACGACAACGAGAACTCCTATGTTTCTCAGATGTGCCGCACCATTAAGCACTTCGCTACCCTGCTGTAATTTCACACAGTTATAAAAACAAGGACTGCTTCGGCAGTCCTTGTTTTTTACCGTGCGCCCAACAGCGCTTTTGCGGCCCCTACGGGGTGTGGGGTGTGTAAAGAAAATTCCTACCCCCTAATGCTCTCCCATCTTTACGTCAATTCCTCCGCCAGCCCGCTGAATTCGGACTCCAGGGGATTTTTCTTAGGAGCGAGCTTTTTGACATACTCCACCGCTTTGGTGGCCTGATCCAGGCTCAGCAGGGTGCCGGCACCGGCGATGCAGCCACCGGGGCAGGCCATACCCTCCAGCAGATAACCGTTGTATTTCCCCGCCTTGGCCATGGTCATCAGCTTCCGGCAGTCCCGCAGTCCTTCAGCGTTGGCAACCTTGATCTCCATATCCGGGTGCTGCTCGTGGATGATGTCCACCACAGCCTGGGCCACGCCTCCCGCCACGGCGAAGCCACGCCCGGCGGCGGTTCCGGCATCGGGCACCTCACTGCTCTCTTCCAGGGATTCCAGGTCGATCTCCTTGGCTTCAAACATGCCCTGGAGCTCTTCAAAGGTCAGCACAAAGTCCACGTCGGAGCGAATGTTCTCCCGGATGGCCTCCAGCTTTTTGGCGGCGCAGGGCCCAACGAACACGATTTTGGCGTTGGGCTCCTCCTTTTTCACCATGCGGGCGGTGTAGACCATGGGGGTCAGGGTCATGGAGATGTTCTTCGCCTGGGCGGGGAAGAGCTTGTGAACCATGGAGTGCCAGGCTGGGCAGCAGGAGGTTGCCATAAAGGGCTGGTTGGCGGGCACATTCTCCACAAAATCCTTGGCCTCTTCCACGGCGCAGATGTCCGCTCCTATGGCCACCTCTACCACCCGCTCAAAGCCCAGCTCTTTCAGTCCTGTCACCAGCCTGGGCAGAGAGATGTCCTTGCCGAACTGGCGGGCAAAGGCCGGGGCCATGATGGCAATGACCTTCTCGCCCTCCATGATGGAGCGAACCACCTGGTAGATTTGCCCCTTGTCCACAATGGCGCCGAAGGGGCAGCTCACCAGACACTGGCCGCAGGAAACGCATTTCTCCTGGCTGATGGTGGCACGGCCATGCTCATCCATGCCGATGGCATCCATGCCGCAGGCCGCCTGACAGGGCCGCTCCAGATGGATGATGGCGTGATAGGAACAGGCGGCAGCGCACTTGCCGCAGCGGATGCACTTGCCGGGGTCAATGCGGCTTTTGCCATTGACAAAGGAGATGGCCTCCCGGGGGCACACCTGCTGACAGGAGGCAGCCAGGCAGTTCTGGCAGCTCTCGGTGACCCGATACTGATTGCTGGGGCAGGCATGGCAGGCGTAGGGAATGATATTGATAAGAGGGGGCTCATAATACTGCTGAGCGATGGCGGCGTGGTCCATGCCCTCGGTAATCAGGCTCCGGGTTTGGACACTGCGAACGGAAAGGCCCATGGCCAGCCGCACCCGCTCCCCGGCAATGGCCCGTTCCAGGAAGATGGACTCCCGGTGCAGCGGCTGGTCTCCGGGAACAATGAGAAAGGGCAGGTCCTCCGCCTTGGTGTAATCCTGGCCGGAATAGGCAAGCCTTGCCACCTCCGTAAAAACTTTTTTGCGAATATCGGTGATGAGAGACGGAATTCCACGCATAGTCTGTCCTCCTGAAGATTTTTTCTTTCATTCTATCAGACCCGGCCCCCGGGGTCAAGGACGAATGGACAGGAAAAACAGAGAAATTGCTCTATGGCAACACCGCACAATGGGAGCCTCGGCTTTCGGCGGATCTTTTTCCCCATCTGTGCAGTTTGAAAAGTGGGAAATACACAAAGTATTCCCGCTCTTTTCAAACTTTCAGCTGGAGCAAAATCCCTCGCCGAAAGCTCTTGCCCCATTATGCGGTGTTGCCCTATCATTCTCTGGGAGAAACACGCATAGAATCCATCAGAATGGAGGGGTGACTATGAAACGTGTACTGGCAGCACTGCTGGCCGGGGTGCTGACGGCTTCGCTGCTTCCCCGGCGGGCGTGGGCTGTGAATCTGGATTTGAACGCAAAAAGCGCCCTGCTGATGGATGTAGCCACCGGCACGGTGCTCTATGAGAAGGAGTGCCACGAGAAGCTGGCTCCCGCCAGCGTGACCAAGGTGATGACCATGCTGCTGATTATGGAGGCGGTGGACTCCGGCAGAATTCAGCTCACCGATTCCGTGACCGCCTCGGAGGCCGCCGCTGCCAAGGGGGGCAGCCAGGTTTATCTGAAGGTGGGGGAGACCATGCCGGTGTCCGACATGCTGAAATCCATCGCCGTCTCCTCCGCCAACGACTGCGCCTGCGCCATGGCGGAAATGCTCGCAGGAAGCGAATCCGCCTTCGTGGAGCAGATGAACCGCCGGGCAGAGGAGCTGGGGATGGCGGACACCCATTTTGTCAACTGCACCGGCCTGGATGACAGCCCGGAGGCACAGGAGCACCGAACCAGCGCCTATGACATTGCGCTGATGTCCCGGGAGCTGCTGAAAAACCACCCGGACATCAAAAAATACACCACCATCTGGATGGATACGGTGCGAAACGGCGCGTTCGGCCTGTCCAATACCAACAAGCTCATCCGCTTTTACTCCGGGGCCACGGGACTGAAAACCGGCTTCACCACCGGGGCGGGATACTGCCTGTCCGCCTCCGCCAAGCGGGAGGGGATGGAGCTGATTGCCGTGGTCATGGGCTGTGAAAGCTCGCAAAAGCGCACCGCCGACTGTAAGGCCCTGCTGGACTATGGCTACGCCACCTATTCCGTGGTGCGTCCGGGGCTGAAGGAAGGAAGAACCGTAGCGGTACACCTGGGAAAGCAGTCATCCGTCCCCGTGGAGCTGGTGGAACGCCGGGAGATTCTGGTGGACAAAGCCAAAAGGACCACCCTCTCCGCCAAGGTGGAGCTGGTGCAGGCAGTTCCGGCCCCGGTGGAAAAGGGCCAGAAGCTGGGAATCATCAAGGTCTATTCCGATGAGCGGATGTTAATCCAGCTCCCCCTGGTGGCCGGAGCGGCGGTGGAGAAGCTTGGCTTTTTGGATGTGTACAAAATGGTCCTCCACCGGGTGGCAGGAAACAAGTCTGAGATATAGAATAATGAGTAGTTAGGAATGAGGAATTAGGAATTGACTTAGTCAACAGCCAGTCAAATTGGTGTTTGACGGGTTGCGGTGCTTCCCATTTGAGCGTAGTAGGGCGTTAACGTTAAAACTACGTTTCCAGATAAGAGTGTTTGTGTTTAAGACGGGCATCATCGGCAATGAACTGCCACCACATGATCGCAAAAATGAAAAGCTTTAATATTAACGGGCCAGTAGGGGAGGCTATTAGCCTCCCGCCTGGTAACGGATTCTGAGTGTTCCGGTGAATGGAGCCAGGCAAAGGCTTTTGAGCTCATGACCCCCTTGTGCAAAGGGGATTGGTGTGCCAATGGCACACCGGGGGATTGGCGGTGGGAACCTCGATTCCCGAAAATCCCAATAAGGAGGAAGTGCGTTAAATGGTAGCAGGTTACGGCTTTTGAGGAATCGCTTCCCCCATGGGAAGGTATTTCCCGACGTACCTGCCATTATTCAACTAATAGCAAAGTGAAGACAATCTAAAAAAGGTTTATCATCTGTCCGATTTATTGGACATAAAATTGTATATACTGATAATTGTCAAAAAGAGGATGACACAGCAAAGCAACTATGATATACTAGAGCATCAAGGGGGGTACACCATGCACTATGATGAAGTTGAAAATTATGCAATGAAATGCAGACTGTATCCCACCAGCGAGCAAAAGAGGGCAATCGATGATGCCTTAACTGCGGTGAGAGTGTTCCACAACTGTCTGGTTTATGATATGTGGAATAATGGTGTAAACCTGATTGAGAAAGTGAAAAAGCGAAAAGACGGTTCGCTTTCTTCGGAACTTGTCCATTTCCCTGATTTAGATAAGGCAATGACCAAACAATATAAGGATCTGTTAATTGCTCAACATCCAATTATAAAAAAATGTCCTCAAGCAGCATTAACAACCAATGTGGGGCTCAAGGCAGACTTGAAGAAGGAATTTGGGAAATATCCGATTGAATACCAGAAACCAACATACTACAATGAGTGGCATACTCGACTTTCCTATAGCTATTCAGAATCCCTTTCTAAGATTCAACCGACAGATAATCCGAAAATGTTCCGAATCAATCTTGCAATGATTGGAGCGGTGAAGGTAAGAGGATGGAACCCCAAAATCCGATTTGAAAATGAACAAGATAATTTTCTGGTTTGGGCTTCTGCAAACAAAAGCAAGACAATCACTGTCACGGTCAGCCGTGATCTTGTTGGGGATTACTTCATCGTTTTTAAGATCAAGAAATGTCTGAAGCCCTTTGCTGAAAGCCCTGGAACGGAGATTGGCATTGACGTAGGAATAAAGGACATAGCTGTATGCTTGACGGCCAGAAATTTGAGAACCCAAAAACCAAGAAGCTAGAAAAGAAGCATCAGAAAAGATTAAACCGGCAAATGTCCAGAAGATGGGGCCCAAGCAACGAAGAATACAGAGCGGAGAAAAAGAAAAACGAAGCCCTGCGCAAGGCCCTACTGAATTCAGGTGAGCAGAAAGCAATGGACGGAGTCGCTGAGCCAATAGCCCCCTCCAAAGGCTATTTGCGGGCAAAGGAGCGGCACGCCAGGCTAAACCGGAAAATCGCAAGAAAACGGGAAGTGTGGAATCATCAGATCAGCCGGAAAATCGTTGAAGGGAATGGTTTGATTGCGGTGGAAACGCTGAATGTGTCCGGAATGGTGCGCAACAAACATTTGAGCTATGCCCTGACGGATGCCGCATTTGGTTCACTTTTGACCGAAATCAAGTATAAATCAGCTTGGCATGGACGAGATGTTCGAGAAATAGGAAAATGGACGCCGTCCAGTAAACGGTGCTCTCACTGCGGCTACATATACAACAGCGCAGATCAATACCAGCTTAGACCATGGGCTCTTTCCATCCGCTCCTGGAATTGCCCGATATGCGGAGAAAAACACGATAGAGATATTAACGCCGCAAAAAACATTTTGTTTTTTGCAAAACAGTAGCAGAGTAATTTCCGATACCCAAAAGGGATGGAGGCGCAACCTGTCCCTGGTGCGAAGTGCAAGCAAGCAAAAATTGTAAGCCGCTCCGCACTGAATAAGGTGTATGAATCTGGTAGTGTTAAACCCGCCGCTGCGAGTTTACACAAGGTAGGAATTGCATACATCATCATTTTACGAATATTTTGTGTGAATTGAATAAAAAGTGCTACAATCATTTGTGGTTTCTTACCGTTGCAATTCACGCAGTAGTATGAATTGCGAGTTCTGGTTGCGACCCACAAGGGTCTCAGGCTGAATGTTGCAATTCACGCAGTAGTATGAATTGCGAGGTCTTCAGACATTCCGGACACGGCAGACACATATTGTTGCAATTCACGCAGTAGTATGAATTGTGAGTTTACGGTGTACAACTGGATTGACGACTGCAGGGGTTTAGTTATCAGTATTAGTAAGCAAGTTGAAATTTGGTGCACAGGTGCGTGACAGCTCCCTTTACACAAGAGCCTACCTCAAAAAACACAACCTGGTTCCATTCAACGAAGCACTCAGTTATTTCACCTGGCGGGAGGCTAATAGCCTCCCCTACGGAGTAGCCGAAGGTGCCCACCATTCAATATTCTGCCAAGAAAACGTTACCGGGCGGGTTAGGGCAAAATCGATTACCGACCAGCCCCAGGCGAAATTGTCAGCGGCCACTGGCCGCCGCAACAGCGGGTTGCTTGCATTTTTCATCAAAAGGGGGTATCATCAGCACAGGAGGTGTGATTCCACATGAATACACAAGAAGTGCTTTTGAACCTGAGAACCAATGCCGGACTCTCCCAGGAAGAACTGGCGGAAAAGCTGTACGTGACCCGTCAGGCAGTCTCCCGCTGGGAGAACGGGGAAACGGTTCCCAACACGGATACTCTGAAACAATTGTCTAAATTCTTTAATGTATCCATCAACACCCTTTTGGGCTCTCCCCGGAAGCTGGTATGTCAGTGCTGCGGAATGCCCCTGGAGGATTCCCTCATCAGCCGGGAGCCAGACGGCCAGCTGAACGAGGACTACTGCAAGTGGTGCTATGCCGACGGGGAATATGTCTATCAGAGCATGGATCAGCTCATCGACTTTTGCGTCGGGCACATGGCAAGCGAAAGCTTCCCGCCGGAGCAGGTTCGCACCTATTTGGGCGGGCTGCTGCCAAAGCTCAGCTATTGGAAAAAACGGCAATGATTTTCCCTGGAGCCAATACAAATTTCCCTGCTGTCCACTGGGGCAGTGGGGATTTTTGATAGAAATAAAATATTTTTGTTTAATAATGGTAAAAAAACGGAAAACCCTTTTCTTTTTCAGCCGGATGTATTATAATGGCAATAACTTATAGTTATTATATTATGTGCTGATCGGCTTTGCTTAGCAATTCGTTGAATGGAACGATGCAACGGCTTCTGAGGAAGGCTCCCCTGTGTAAGGGGAGCTGGCAGGTTGTAAGCCGTGACTGAGGGACTGTGCGGTAAAATCTTACGTATTCGCATTCAGTCGGGCGAAAAGGAAATACCTTTCCACATTGGACTTTAAAAGCGCTTTGCTGCCTGCTGTACAGTCCCTCAGTCAGCTTCGCTGACAGCTCCCCTTACACAGGGGAGCCTTGGGTGCTTCCGCACCAGTGCAACCAACGAGGAAATGCATAAAATTATAAATTGGCCACTATTCTGCCAGGCTGCTTACTAAAACCGATAAGTACATTCTATTATTATCGGATTTCTTTGACATCGATGACGCAAGGAGAAATTACCATGGATATTCGCTTCGCCACGGAAAAGGACATTCCCCAAATGATCGACCTGCTGTGTCAGGTGGGGGAGGTACACCATCAGATACGCCCCGATCTGTTCCGTGCCGGCGCGCAGAAATATGACGAGGCAGCTTTGCGGCGGCTTCTGGCTGATGAGTCCCGGCCCATTCTCGCCGGAGTGGTGGACGGCAAAATGGTGGGCTATGCCTTCTGCATTCTCCAGGAGACCAAAAACGATCCGGTGCTCCAAGATCGGAGAAGTCTGTACATCGATGATCTGTGCGTGGATAAAGCGGTTCGGGGAGCCGGGGTGGCCAAGGCCATCTACCAGGGAGTGCTGGACTACGCCCGGCAGATCCACTGCGATGCCGTGACATTGAACGTGTGGTGCGGCAACGACCGGGCCCTGCGCTTCTATGAAAAATGCGGTCTCAAGCCCCAGAAGATCGGTATGGAGCTACCCTTGTGAGGAATGGATATGCTGGACAAACATCAAATCTACGAGACCGTCATCACTGACTACACTGCCCAGGGTCAGGGCATTGCCCATATTGAGGGAATCACTGTTTTTATCCCCAACGCCCTTGCGGGGGAACGGGTGAATGTCCGCCTTGAGACCCTGCGAAAGACCTGGGCAGCGGGGAGGATTACGGAAATCCTGGAAAAATCTCCCCACCGGGTCAACCGGGAGTGCCCCGTGGCCAAGCTCTGCGGCGGCTGTAACTTTTGGCACATGGATTACCAGGAGGAGCTCCGCCTAAAAGCCCAGCGGGTGCAAACCTGCCTGAACCGTCTGGCGGGAGAGCAGCTTACCCAGATGCCTATCCTCGCCGCTCCCACCTGCTATGGCTACCGGAACAAGGCCCAGTACCCTGTATCCAGCAAAAAGGGAAGAGCCTACGCTGGTTTCTTCCGGGCGGGAACCCATGACGTGGTGGAAAACAGCCGTTGCCTCATCCTGCCCCGGGAAACGGATTTGGTGAAGGATACGGTTATAGATTATGTAAACCAATATCACATTTCCACCTATGACGAGGAAAATCACCGGGGGCTTCTGCGGCATATCTACGTCCGCCGGGGAGCGGTGTCCGGCCAGATTCTGGTGTGCCTGGTGGTGAACGGGGAAGGTCTGCCCCATGCAGAGCAGCTGGTAGAGGAGCTGAAAAAAATTCCGGGCTTTACCACCCTGGTGCTCAGTGTGAACACCAGGAAGGGAAACGCCGTTCTGGGGGATAAATTCATCACCCTCTATGGCCCCGGCTTCATTGAGGATACCCTCTGCGGCCTGAATTTTCGTCTGTCCCCCCGGTCCTTTTACCAGGTGAACCACCACCAGGCCCAGCGGCTCTACCGGGCTGCCATCGACCTGGCGGGCATTACCAAAGCTGATACGGTGCTGGATTTGTACTGCGGCGTGGGGACCATCACCCTGGCCATGGCCGCCTCCGCCGGAAAGGTTCTGGGGGTGGAGGTGGTTCCCCAGGCTGTGGAGGATGCCCGGGACAACGCCCGGCGGAACGGCATCCAAAATGCCCAGTTTTTCTGCGGCGATGCAGGTCAGGCTGCTTTGGAGCTGGAAAAGCAGGGCATCCACCCGGATGTGATTACCGTTGACCCGCCCCGCAAGGGCCTGAACGCCGATACCATCGAAGCCGTCTGCCGTATGTCCCCCCGCCGTCTGGTTTACATCTCCTGCGATCCTGCCACCCTGGCCCGGGATGTGGCCCTGTTAAAGGGCCGGGGGTTTCGGCTGCAATCCGCCCAGGCAGCAGACCTCTTCCCAAGATGCGCCCACGTGGAAACAATCGCCCTGCTTCAAAAAGGCGGATGAGGATGGAACCAAGCGGTTCTTGTCCATGCCAGTCTTGTGATGGACTTTACAAGCCATTGCACAGAAGGCGTAATAGAACGGCTCCTCTTGGAAAAATCAATCAGAAAGTATAGAGGGTTATTGATATGTTTGCTCTTGCTAAGACATCCGCAGCATGTCTGCTCATTACGCTGTATATGGTTGGCTTCTATTACCGGAAGCCTCATATTCCAATTAAATCCACAAAAATCTTTCAGTGGATTATTGTGGCTGCAATCATAAGCTCCGCCTTTGATCTGATTACGATCTGTACGGTAAACAACAGGGATGCGGTGCCGGATTGGCTGAATCTGTCTGCCCATATCATCTACCTGCTGTCCATCCTGGGATTTGTCTATCTGCTGTATCTATACACCAGAAGCTATCTGGAAGTGAATTTGAAATTTTCCCAAACTACGAAAATACTGCACAGTCTGCCCGTAGCTGCATCCACAGTGGGCATTCTTGTGCTGCCAATTACCTATATTCACGGAGCCACCACCGACTATTCCCTGGGCCCGAAGGCCTATGCCCTTTACGCAAGCCTGGTGGTTTATCTGCTTTTGATTTTGTATTACTGCGTGCGCTACTGGAAAATTCTGGATCGTGAAAAGCGGCTGGCAATCGTGCTTGCGGTGCCCCTCTATGTGGTGACAGCCGTGGCTCAGATGCTGATTCCCGAGACCCTGGTGGTGGTTGTCTGCTCCACCATGATTCTCCTGGGTCTGATCCTCAGCAATGAGAATATCGAAAAGTACCTGGATGAGGAGTCCATGCTGTTCAATCAGTATTCCCTTGAAAAGGTACTGGACGAGTTTGATTTTGAAAAGCAGACGCCGGAGATTGGCATTCTGTGCTTCTGCAAGACGGAAAATAATCTGGACTGGAAGCAGGACATTCTGATTTTGAACGACATATGCAAAGAACTCAAACAATACCACCTGTACGGATACCGGGTCGGTGAAAATGGCGTGGCATTCATCAGCGGCGCCCGGGAAAAAACACAGACCGTGCTCCAGGGGATCAGGAGCAGCATTGAAGAAAGCTATGACAAAGATACCATCACCATCGAAACGAAAGCACTGTCCGCAAGCAGCGTGTCCGATAAATACAGCTGCATGCGCAGCATCATCGCATTCTGTACAGAGGTGGGAAGCCGCATTGCCTACATCGATTATCTCACCAATATCTACAACCGGAATGCTCTGGAAAGGGATTTGATTAAGTGGCAGGAGCGGGGAGACGCTTACTACTTCCTGGCCGATTTAAACGGCCTCAAGCTGGTGAATGACACCATCGGACACTCTGCAGGAGATCGTCTGCTGCAAGGGTTTGCCCATCTGCTGACAGAGGCGGTAGGCGAGGATGGAAGAGCCTATCGGCAGGGCGGAGATGAATTCGCCGTGCTGTATGGCAAGGACCCCCAGATTTTACTGCGGAATTTGGAGGAATGCTGTCGGATTTATAACCATTCCAGCGTGGTTCCCCTGAGCTATGCCATTGGCTATTGCCAGTTGGAGAACAAAGAATTCCGGGAAGTGGCGGATCAGATGATGTATGAGGAGAAAAGGCGGAAAAAGCTGGAAGTTTCTATCGGATGATACCCTTTCCATCGCAGCTGAGCACAAACTGCCCGTGGGATTTTTCTCACGGGCAGCTTTTATTGCATATCGCCTTTGCTCTGAAACCGGCTCCTGGTTCCATTCAACGACCTGCTGAATTAACCGATAAACGCATTATTTTTTGAAATAACGATTGACTTCCACTGTCTAATGCTGTAGACTATAGATGCAGTCTACAGCATTAGACAAGGAGGCACTGAAAATGGGAATTCCAAAGATTCACGAAAGCGAACACCGTTTTTGCCTGATTATGTGGGAATATGAACCGGTCACTCCCGCTCAGTTGGCGAAGCTGTGTCAGCAGCTTCTGGGCTGGAAACGAACCACCACCTACACGGTAATCAAGCGGCTGGGGGAGCGTGGCGTGCTGAAGGTGGAAGACGGGATGGTAATGTCTTTGATCTCAAAGCAGGCAGCCCAGGCCTGGGAGATTGATGAACTGGTGGAGAAAAAGTTTGAGGGTTCTCTTCCCGCTTTTATTGCGGCCTTTACCAAAAGGCAGACCCTTTCTGCCCGGGAGCTGGACGAGATGCAGCGAATGATCGACCGCATCCGAAAGGGAGGGGCCCAATGAGCGAACTCTTTTTGAAAATCATTAACATGAGCATCTCTGCAGGCTGGCTGATTCTGGCGGTGCTGGTGCTCCGGCTTGTGTTAAAGAAAGCGCCCAGGTGGGTCAGCGTCCTGCTTTGGGGGCTGGTTGCGGTTCGGCTGATCTGCCCCTTCTCCATTGAAAGCAAGCTGAGCCTGATTCCCAGTGCAGAAACAATCAGCCCAGAGATTATGATGGCGCCCATTCCCTCCATCCACACAGGGGTGCGTGTGATTAACAGCGTCATCAATCCTGTGCTTGGCAGTTCACTGGCTCCAGCTCCCGGGGCCAGCGCAAATCCACTCCAGATCTGGATTCCGGTTCTGACCGTTATTTGGATGCTTGGCACAGCCGCACTTCTTCTGTATACCGCTGTCAGCTATTGGCGCCTGCGCCGCAGGGTAGACACCGCCACTGTCTATCAGGACAATATCTATCAGAGCGAAAATGTCAGTTCTCCGTTTGTCCTGGGTCTTGTCAGACCGAGAATCTATCTGCCCTTCCAAATGGACTCCCAAACATTGGAGCAGGTTGTTGCCCATGAACAATCCCACATCCGCCGGAAGGATCACTGGTGGAAGCCCTTGGGTTTTCTCCTGCTGACGTTCCACTGGTTCAATCCCTTGATGTGGCTGGCCTATGTGCTGCTGTGCCGGGATATTGAGCTTGCCTGCGATGAAAAGGTCATTCAAGCTCTTGGCGGTGAACAGCGGGCGGATTACGCCCAGGCCCTTGTGACATGCAGCGTCAGCCGCCCCAGAATTGACGCCTGCCCCCTGGCCTTTGGCGAAGTGGGGGTAAAAGAGCGGGTAAAATCCGTGATGAACTATAAAAAGCCTGCTTTTTGGATGATCGTTCTGGCGGTAATCATCTGTACAGGGGTGGCGGTGTGCTTCCTGACCAACCCCAGGGAGGACAGCTTCTCCCTCCACATCACCGTGCCTGCGGGCACCCAGGACGAATTCATATTCTCGGAGGAAGAAATCTCTCCTCTGGGGAACCGGATCACTGTTGCCTCCGGGGAGGGCCTGGGGGATACCCAGGTAGAGCTCAAGCCGGTGGAAGTACATCAGGAAAATGCCTATGACGAAGCCTATTACCTGACACCCGGTATGCCGGTCAAGATCGACGCAGAAAAGGGCGGATGGTTCCGGATCGGCATCCGTGCGCAGAACCCCACAGAGGAAGACATAGATGTCTATCTGGATGTGTCCGGTGTGGAGGTTCGCATTGCCAGCAAAGTGAGCGCCGTCCGGAAGTGGTTTGACTATTTTGATGCCCCGGGTGATGAAATGCCGTGGAACGGCCGCCTTGAAACCAGCATTCCGGAAATTCCCGATACAGTCTTTTACTGGGTCCCGGAAATGATGGCAGCTGTAACAGGGAAGGAAGCGACTCCTCTGTATTACGGAATGCCCATCTGGAGCACATACTTCTGCGACCTTACCGGGGATGGGATTCCGGAGCTCTGTTCTTCCTGCTCCTTCGGTTCCGGTATTGTGGACCAGCGCATTATCATTTATGACTATGCCAACGGAGCAAGCTATGGTTTGATTGGCCGGGGTGTTTTCGATTTTACCCTCAGATTCGACGAAGCCGCCGACTGCCTCTATGTGGACAAAAGCGACTATTTCACAGGCGAAATCCTGGATTCCGGCCGACTGGTTTTCAAAAATGACTGTCTGCAAATAGAAGGGGGTTCCTCTGCTTCCGAGGAACCCGCCGAATAGGCCCTGAGAAGCCTCCGTTGGCTGATTTTCCCATGTCAAAGGATTTTTACATGGAAAATCGCCCTGATGGAAAGGCGTTTTGATGGAAAAATGGAAGGGAGTCCGTTATGATGTCTGCTGAAAGGAGGGCGTCCGATGGAACTGGGACGAAGGATTAAGGAATATCGCAGCGCTGCGCAGATGACCCAGGAAGACCTGGCGGAGAAGATGTTTGTCTCCAGGCAGACAATCTCAAACTGGGAAAATGATAAAAGCTACCCGGATATTCACAGCCTTTTGATGCTGGGAAACCTGTTTGACGTCAGCCTTGACATTTTGGTCAAAGGAGACATCGAAGCAATGAAAGAAAAAATTGATGAAAACACCATCAAAGCCTTTAACCGAGACAGCGCTATCTTCTCCGTTTTGCTGATTGGAATGGTGGCAACACCCTTGTTCCTGCTCAAATGGGCCGGGGTCCTCGGGATCGGAATTTGGGCAGTGCTGGCCGGAATCACGCTGTATTTTGCCCTGCGGATTGAGAGGGTCAAAAAGCTGCAGGACATTCACACCTATAAGGAAATTGTCGCTTTTGCCAATGGCAAAAAGCTGGACGGCATTGAAAAAGCCCGGGAGGAAGGAAAGCGAAATTATCAGAAAGTCATCCTATGCCTTGCCAGCGGCATCATCGCTTTGGCTGTCACAATGGTGATTGCCGCAATTTTCTTTAGGGGATAGGGAAATGGACTAGAAAAATGCCGGACGAAAAACGTCCGGCATTTTTCCCTGTGCGACTCGCCGCTGTGCCCTGCCCGCCCGGCATTAGGGTGAAGCGCCCTGCGCTTCAAATGATAGATCTCATCTTGCGAAAGGCAACCGCCCTGTGTTAGAATAAGCGATATAGAATCGGCGGTCTGCAAAACCGGAAAGGACAGAGAAGCAATGAAAAAATATATCTTTCCAGGGCTGATGCTGGCAATTTTTGAGGCCATCGCAATTACCCTGTGGCTCACCAAGGATAATGTGTTCTATCTGTTTAATTTCAGCTATATCGGCATTGCCATCGCATTGGGGCTGTTCCTGTACATCAAAAAATACCGGTACGCCCGGCGGGTGACCCAGCTGCTGGTGGGGTCGTATATGCTGATTTATCTGGGATTGATCTGCAACGAAAATATGCAGATCGAGGGCTTCTGGTACTACCTGTTCACCGGCGTTTTTGAGGCGGCCACCATCCACTACGCCGTGGCGAAAATATTCGGCCCCCTGATTTTCGGCAGAGGCTGGTGCGGCTATGCCTGCTGGACGGCAATGGTGCTGGATTTTTTGCCATACAAGGTTCCGCAGCACCCCCGAAAGAAAATGGGATGGATTCGCTACGTCACCTTCGGGGCATCTCTCATTTTCGTGGCGGCGCTGTTCCTGACCCATGCGGAGCATATGGAGAAAATCATGTTCTGGGCCTTTCTCATTGGGAATCTGCTTTACTATGGGGTGGGCATCTGGCTGGCCTTTGCCTTCAAGGACAACCGGGCCTTCTGCAAGTACATCTGCCCCATCACCGTGTTTCTGAAACCAATGAGCTATTTTTCGCTGCTGCGGGTGGAGTGCGACAAGAGCAAATGCATCTCCTGTGGGAAGTGTAAGCGGGTCTGCCCCATGGATGTGGACGTAACGGACAACTCCCGAAGCAGGAAGAACGGAACGGAGTGCATCCTCTGCTTTGAATGCGCAAAGAGCTGCCCCAAGGACGCCCTGTAAAAATACGCCCCGGAAGCTTTCCGGGGCGCAGCGTTTTTTACACGGTTTCTACCTTGATGGTGTTGGTGTTGCCGGTTTTGCCGTTGATGGGGCCGCCGGTGAGCACCACCTTGGAGCCCTTGGGCAGATCCAGCACCTTTTTGGCGCTGGCCAGGGCGTGATAGAACATCACATCCTGAGAGGTGAACTCCTCCGCCAGCACCGGGGTCACGCCCCAGCTCAGGCTCAGGCGGCGGAAGATTCGGGGGTCGGTGGTCATGCCGATGATGTCCACCGGGCAGCGGAACCGGCTGACCATCCGGGCGGTGGTGCCGGAGACGGAGCAGACCACAATGGCCTTGGCCTCCACGTCGATGGCCATGGAGCAGATGGCGTGGGACACGGCATCCAGGGTGTTGCGGATGTGGAATTCATAGTTGTGGAACCGCTTGGAGTAGCTGGTGTGCTGCTCGGTGAACTCGCAGATGGCGGCCATGGTCTTCACGGCCTCCACCGGGTACTTGCCGGCGGCGGATTCGCCGGAGAGCATCACGGCGCTGCTACCGTCGTACACGGCGTTGGCCACGTCGGAGATTTCCGCCCGGGTGGGCCGGGGATTCTGAATCATGGATTCCAGCATCTCCGTGGCGGTGATGACCCGCTTGCCCAGCATCCGGCAGGTGGAGGTCAGCCGCTTCTGGATGGCGGGCACCTCCACAAAGGGAATCTCCACCCCCAAGTCGCCCCGGGCGATCATGATGCCGTCGGCCACCTGGCAGATTTCCTCGGCGTGGTCCACGCCGGATTGATTTTCGATTTTGGCAATCAGGTCGATGTTCTCGCCGCCGTTATCCGCCAGGAACTGCTTCAATTCCTCCATGTCAGCCTTGGTGGACACGAAAGAGGCGGCCACAAAGTCCACCTCATTCTTGATGCCGAAGAGCAAATCCTGCTTGTCCTGCTCGCTGAGGTAGGGGCCGGTCATCACCTTGTTCGGGAAGCTCATGCTCTTCCGGTTGGACAGCACGCCGCCGGTGATGACCCTGGTGTGGACATTGCTGCCCTCCAGGTCGGTGACCTCAAAAACCACCAGACCGTTGTTCACCAGAATCCGGTCGCCCAGGGCAAGGTCGTTTACCAGTCCCTGGTAGTTCACGCTGACCCGGGTCTCGTCCCCCTCCACCTGGTCGGTGGTGAAGGTGAAGGAGTCTCCCTCCTTCACGGTGACGCTGCCACCGGCAAAGGTGCGGATACGATACTCCGGGCCCTTGGTGTCCAGCATGATGGCGATGGGCAGGTTCAGCTCCTGGCGAACCTGCTTGATCAGGTCGATTTTCGCCTGATGCTCCGGATAGGTGCCGTGGGAGAAGTTCAACCGGGCCACGTTCATGCCGGCCTTGCACATTTGAATCAGGGTCTCTCGGTTTTCCGAGGAGGGGCCGATGGTGCAGATGATCTTTGTCTTGCGCATATTACAAACTCCTTTTCAGAATTATTTCCTTCTTTACATCATAGCAGGATTTGCAGAAAATTACAATTACAAATTATCTGCGGCATTGCCCACCCGGGCAGAATTGACATTGCTGTCCATCTCTGCTAAAATGAAGGCCATAAAGCCGCACAGGTGTGGCATCGCATGAATTTAATCCAATATTCAGGAGGAAGATTCCATGAATTCCATTGAAAAAGCCTTAAATGAGCTGCAAAGTGCCGTAAAAGAGGAACTGGGAGTCCAGGCACAGATTCTCTCCGCCGTGGATTCCTTCCGGGTGCTTCTGAACGAGCAGCTGGATCGCATTGAACACATGTCCGCCGAAAAGGTGGATTTCACGAAAAAAGAGGTAGTGACCATCGGCCTGATCGATGGCGATGGCATCGGTCCCTTTATCATGCGCCAGGCCCGCCGGGTGCTGGAAAAGCTGCTGGAGCAGGATATTGCCGCCGGGAAGGTGGTTCTGAAAAATATCCAGGGTCTGACCATCGAGAACCGGCTGGCTCTGAATAAGAGCGTACCCGAGGAGGTTCTCTCTGAAATCAAAACCTGCGACGTACTCCTGAAGGGCCCCACCACCACTCCCATGGGAGGCAAAATGGAGAGCGCCAACGTGACGCTGCGCCGGGAGCTGGACCTCTATGCCAACACCCGCCCAGTGACCATCCCCGAAGAGGGCATCGACTGGATGTTCTTCCGGGAGAACACCGAGGGAGAGTATGTCCTGGGCAGCCGGGGGGTGGAGCTGCCCGGCATGGCGGTGGACTTCAAGGTTACCACCGATGCCGGTACCCGCCGGATTGCCCGGGCTGCCTTTGACTACGCCCGCCAAAATGGAAAGACCAGAGTCTCCATTGTCACCAAGGCCAACATCATGAAGAAGACCGACGGCAAATTCACCGCCATTGCCCATGAGGTGGCGGCGGAGTATCCGGAGATCACCGTGGACGACTGGTACATCGACATCATGACCGCCAACCTGGTGAATAAATCCATTCGCAGTCAGTTCCAGGTGGTGCTGCTGCCCAACCTCTACGGCGACATTATCACCGACGAGGCCGCCCAGATTCAGGGAGGCGTTGGCACTGCTGGCAGCGCCAACATCGGCGACCGGTTCGCCATGTTCGAAGCCATCCACGGCTCCGCACCCCGGCTGCTGGAGCTGGGTCTGGGGGACTATGCCAACCCCCAGAGCATCCTCAAGGCCGAGGCCATGCTCCTGCGCCACATCTGCCGCCCCCAGGCGGCCCAGCGGCTGGAAGATGCTCTGGCGAGCTGCCCCGTCATCGTCACCGGCGACCGGGAGGGCGCTACCTGTGAGGCTTACGCCGATGCCCTGATGGCGCTGCTGTAAGGTGCCTTTATCCCGCCGCTCGGAATATTTGGCTGAGAAAATTGTATTAAAAATTTTTTAAGAGCCCCTTTTCCACAATTTTCTCGCCAATGACCGGTTGACGGATTGAAAAAAATCAAATATAATAAGTACTATCTATTCTCAGCAAATTATCCTGCCGTCCCGGCGGCAGCGGAATTCCGGAGGACTCCCTATGAAAAAAGCATTTGCAGTGATAAGTGCCCTGCTCCTGGTGCTGTCCATCTGCCTGGCAGGCTTTGCCGAATCCGGGGGCGGACTTGATCCCGGAGGAGTTGTCGATCCTGAAAATCCCCCCAAGCCCACCGAGATTGATCCGGGCCAGGAGCCTACGCCTCCGTTCAGCGTTCCTCCCGAAAATCCGTCCACGGATCCTTCTACCGATCCGTCCACGGGTCCTTCTACCGATCCGTCCACGGATCCTTCTACCGATCCGTCCACGGATCCTTCTACCGATCCGTCCACGGATCCTTCTACCGATCCTCCCACGGCTCCTTCTACTGATCCTCCCACTGCTCCTTCTACCGATCCTCCCACTGCTCCTCCCACGAATCCTCCTACCAATCCCCCTGTTTACGGCTTCCCTACGGTCACCAAAAACCCCACCTCGGAAACCGTCCGGGAGGGCGGCTATGCTGAATTCGTGGCCCGGGCCGATAACTGCACCAGCATTATCTGGCACCTGCAAAATCCCGGGGGCGGTATGGACATTCTGGTTCAGAATGCGTCCACCCGCTTCCCCGGCTTGATCGTTGACGGCTTGGGTACTGAGCGCCTGGGTCTGAATCAGATTCCCAAGGAGTTGAACGAGTGGCGGGTTCGTGCCGAGTTTGTCGGTGCCAGCGGCAACGTTTGGAGCGAGGCCGCTGTCATCAGCGTGACCAATCAGGAGCTGGCCGCTCCCACCATTCAGGCCCAGCCCCAAAATGCCAGCCTGAACTCCAGCGAGAAAACCATCCTGCGGGTCACCGCTCTGACCTCTGAGCAGAATACGACCCTGACGTACCAGTGGTATAAGAACACCGTCAATTCCAATGTGGGTGGCAGAGCCATTCTCGGCGCCACCTCCGATACTTACTCCCCGGATTACGCCCAGGGCACCACCTACTACTATTGTGCCGTCCGCTCCACCAATGGAAGCGAGGTCAGCGTGGCCACCAAGTCCGTCTGTGCAGCAGTGACCTATACAGGCGGTGCGGAGACCCAGCCCACCGTGAATACTGCGCCGTCTCCTGCTGCCACTCTGACCCCCTGGGAAACCCAGCAGACGGAAACTACCCAGGAGACTCTCCCCCCCGTTACAACCACCGTCCCCACCCGCTCCAACTCGCTGCTGATAATTGTGGTGGCGGCCATTGTGGTGATTGCCGTGCTGGGTATTCTGGCCACGGTGCTGATTCTCCGGTTCTACGGCGGCGGGGATGAAGAAAGTGTAGAGATTCCCAAGGCTGTCCACCGGACTCCTGTCAAACAAGAGCCCCAGAAGAAGCCCGATCTCCCCGGCGGTGACGATGAATGGGACGACCTCAGCGACCTGGGAGACCTGAGCATTTATTTTGACGACGATGATTTGACGGATTTGGATTTATAAATCGTTTTCCAGATTCTGCCAGCCAACCCGGCTGGCAGAATCTTTTTCCTTTGGGGTCTTCTCAAAAACGGTCAACGGAGTATAATGGAAATTGAACGAAACGGTCAACGGAGGAGCGGTATGAATGAAAAATTCTTTTCCCTGCCAGAGGAGAAGCAGCAGCGGATTATCAACGGCGGTTTTGCCGTATTCTCCCAGAATTCCTATCAAAAAAGCTCCATGAACGAAATCGCCCAGCAGGCCCAGATCAGCAAGTCCCTGCTCTTTTTCTATTTCCGCAACAAGCGGGAGCTGTACCTGTATCTGTGGAAGGAGGCCTGTCGGCTGACGCTGGAATATCTGGACGCCTATCACTGCTATGAGCCCACGGATTTGTTTGAAATGATGGAGCGGGGGATGAACGCCAAAATGGACCTGATGGAGAAATATCCCTATATCGCCAATTTCGCCATCCGGGCTTTTTATGAAAAAAACAGTCAGGTTCAGGGAGAAATCCACGCCAGCTATCAGGAGATTTTCCTCCGGAAAGCAAACTTCGCCCTGGCCCGGGTGAACCGGGAGGATTTCCGCCCTGGGCTGGACCTTTCCATGATGTACCGGCAGATGTTTTTGGCCTCAGAGGGGTATCTGTGGGAGATGCTTCAGCAGGGCGGGCCGGACCGGGAGCGGATGCGTCGGGATTTCGTCCAGCTCCTGGAATTCTGGAAAACCACTTATTTAAGGGAGGACAAACGATGAACGCCATCGAGACAACGCATTTGACAAAATTCTACGGCTCCGCCCGAGGCATTGAGGGGCTGGACTTAAAGGTGGAGCAGGGGGAATTCTTCGGCTTCATCGGCCCCAACGGCGCCGGAAAGAGCACCACCATCCGGCTGCTTCTGGGCCTGATTTCCCCCACCTCCGGCGACGCCCGGGTGCTGGGACTGGACATCCGGCATGACAAGACGGAAATCCTCCGCCGGGTGGGGTATCTGCCCTCGGAGATCACCTTTTATCCCGGGATGAAGGTCTGCCAGGTGCTGGAGCTTTCCGCCGGGCTTCGGGGAGCGCGCTGCCGGGAGGAGGCGGAGCTGCTCTGCCAGCGGCTCCAGCTGGACACCGGCCGCCGGGTGGAGGACCTGTCCCTGGGCAACCGGAAGAAGGTGGGCATCGTCTGCGCCCTCCAGCACCGGCCGGAGCTGCTGATTCTGGACGAGGCCACCAGCGGCCTGGACCCGCTGATGCAGCGGGAATTTTTTGAGATTCTGCGGGAGCGGAACCGGCAGGGGACCACGGTGTTCCTGTCCAGCCATGTGCTCTCGGAAATTCAGCGCAACTGCACCCGGGCGGCCATCATCCGCCAGGGAAAAATCATCACCGCCGGGGCGGTGAGCAATCTCGCCCAGTCCTCCGCCCGGCGGGTGCAGCTCCAGGGGAACCTGGATTTGTCCGGCCTGCCCGGCATCCGGGATTTGACATCCCAATCAGGCTCCATGAGCTTCCTCTACAGCGGCCCCATGCCGCAACTGCTGGAACGCCTTTCCCAGGCGAAGGTCCAGGAGCTCACCATCGCTGAACCGGACTTGGAGGAGATTTTCCTCCACTACTATGAGGAGGAATCGAAATGACACTGCTGAAACACGAACTGCGCATGGGCCGCAAGGCCCTGGCCATCTGGACGGCGGCCATCGGCGGCTTCATGGTCTGCTGCGTCTTCCTGTTCCCGGAGATGGCGGGGCAGATGAAGATGGTGAGCAATATCTTTGCCTCCATGGGGGCCTTCACCGCCGCCTTCGGCATGGATCGGCTGAATTTCGGCACCCTCACCGGGTTCTACGCCATTGAGTGCGGCAACATTCTGGGCATCGGCGGGGCGCTGTTTGCGGCCATGATTGCCTCTAACCTGCTGTGCAAGGAGGAGAAGGAGCGCACCGCGGAATTCCTCCTCACCCATCCCATCACCCGCAGTCAGGTGGTGGCCGGGAAGCTGGGGGCCATGGTGCTGCAAACATTGGCGCTGAATGGGGCGGTTTTCCTCCTGTCCATCGTCTCCATTGCCGCCATCGGCTATGAGATACCCTGGAAGGAGCTGGGGCTGCTGCATGCGGCAAATTTCCTGGTTCAAATTGAATTGGAGGGCATCTGCTTTGGCATCTCCGCTTTTCTCCGCCGGGGCGGCCTGGGCATCGGCATGGGGCTGACCATCTGCCTGTATTTCCTGAACCTGGTGGCCAATTTGAGCAAGGATGCCAAATTTCTGAAATACATCACACCCTTTGGCTATGCGGAGGGGGCGGACCTGCTGTCCGACGGCTGCCTGAACATAGCCTATCTGGCAGTGGGCGCTGCCTTCACCCTCCTTGGCATCCTGGCCGCCTTCTGGCAGTATAACAGAAAGGACATTCATTAAAGGTACATACCGGCGGGCGGGCAATGCCCGCTGATAATTCGCACGGAGATCGTCTGTGGTCGTTACCCCGATATAAGCCCGGTAACGCTTTTGCCGCACGTCGTTGAATGGAATTAGGTAAAGGCTTCTGAGCAAAGGCTCCCCTGTGTAAGGGGAGCTGGCACGGCGTAAGCCGTGACTGAGGGACTGTGCGGTAAAATGTTGTGTATTCGTATCCGGTTGGGCGAAAAGGAAATACCTTCCCACATTGGACTTTCAGAGAACCCCAGTGCCTGCTGTACAGTCCCTCAGTCAGCCTGTTCGGCTGACAGCTCCCCTTACACAGGGGAGCCTCTCTCAGAAGCCGTCACCCATCACCACGCAACGTTCTGCTCAGAAAACGTTACCGGGCGGGTTAGGGCGAAAACGATGATCGACCAGCTTCGAGCGGATTATCATCGGGCATTGCCCGCCAAATACCAATTTATGAGCCCGATATGCCCGCAAAATAACGGAGCCGCCTCGGATGAGGCGGCTTCGATGTATTTTACCGGACAAAATTGGTGAATACCCGGGGCTCCTGCTGGGGCAGGCCGTATTCCTGCTTCCCCAGGGCGATGGACTTCATCAAAAAGCTCATGTTCCGGGCCAGGGTGCGCATGACGAGCTTCCCCTCCTCGTCCTGGTCAGCCTCTCCCGGCAGGCGGCCGTGGATGCTGTTCCAGTACACGCTGGAGGCGATGGGCATTCCGGAGATGGTGAAGAATTTGTTCAGCTCATCAAAGGTGGCGGAGCAGCCGCCCCGGCGGGCACAGACCACGCTGGCCCCCACCTTCATGGTCTTGTCAAATTTGGTGCTGTAGAACAGACGATCCAGCAGGGCCACCAGGGTGGGATTGGCGGAGGCGTAGTACACCGGGGAGGCGACGACCAGGCCGTCGGCGGCCTCCAGCTTAGGAGCAATCTGATTGACAATGTCATCAAACACACATTTTCCGGTTTGGGCACATTTCAGGCAGGCGATGCAGCCCCGAATGTCCTGCTTCCCCACATGGACGATCTCTGTTTCAATTCCTTCCTGGGCAAAAATAGCCTCCATTTCCTTCAGCGCCAGGGCCGTGTTGCCGCCCGCCCGGGGGCTTCCGTTGAGCATTAAAACCTTCATACCGGTTCCTCCTTGAAATTGGATGAAATCAATATAGCATATCTTCCGGGAAAAGGCAATATGCCGGCTCTAGCGAACCTGCTGGCGGCGGAAGCTGTAGTAGATTGCGGGCACCAGGATGGCAGAGAGGAGCAGGTACAGCGGAATGCTCAAATCCAACGTCCGGAAAACCCGGCCAAAAATGGTAAGAATGTCGAAGGCGCCCAGGTGCTGGTAGCATTCCAGCAGATTATAGGGTGTGAAGCTGAGAATTTTGTCCAGCCAGCCGGCCAGTCCCTGCAGAAAGGAGGGCAGCAGGAGCAGGATAAAGGGCGCCGTCACCGCAAAGACGGCGGTTTTGGTTTTGGCGGAAATCCACATGGTCAGAAATGCCAGGAACAGATTTCCGATGTACCCGGCGACAAGGGACAGCGCTGCGGCCTGCCACATGGTCAATGAATAGACGCTCTTCCAGAGCCGCCACTGAATCACGCAGTTTCCGCCCTCAAAGCCCAGGTAGCACAGGGTGAACAGGCAGTAAATCAGCATGGCGCCCCAGTACAGTGCCGTCACCATGAGAAAACCGGCCTTGATCTTGGCCCGGGTGGCCTTGGTTCTTCCGTAGCGGGACGAAAAATACACCGCGTCCGCCTTCCACTTGAATTCGCCGGAGAAGATGCCCGCCAGCGGAAAACAGAGGATCAGAATTCCCAGGGCGGGGATAAAGCCGGCGTTTTCCAGGAGCTGATACCAGCCCTCATGATAGGCAAAATAGAAGGGCGTCTCCAGGTTTTCGTACTGCGCAATGAGATATTGCTTTTCCGCCTCGGAATAGGTGGAATCGCCAACGTCCGATTCGTCGTACAGCCAATCCTTCAGCAGCTTCACCCGGTTGGCGTAGAACGTGGCTTCGTCGATGGCGGTAAGCCCGTCGGCAAGGTAGTAGTCATAGGAGCGGAAGCCGCTGGCGTAGGAGGAATTTACCAGGTTTCGGATGGGTTCAAAGCCCTGCTTCCAGTAGAAGGCGATGTTGCGCTGCTGCACAATGTCCGATTTTGCCTGGGGGGTGGCGTTGATTCTCTGATTCTCCCGAATCATTGCGGTCAGCTTTTCCTGATCCAGCCAGCCCTCCCATTCCTTCTGGGCGCTGCGCAGCCTGCTGACGGCTGCCAGGCCGGATTCCTCTTCCCCCTGCTCATTGACCCATTTGATTTCGAGATTCAGCATACCGGTGGCGGATAGCCAGCAGGACAGAACCAGAAGGGCAGCATAGAGGATCAGAGCGACTCTGCCGCCAGCGGTGCCGAACACCTTTTTCAGCTCAAAGCGCACCATCTTCTTCCCCTCCTCTCTGGCCGAAATGGCACAGGAACACATCCTCCAGCGTGGGCGCCAGCTGGACGGAATTGTCTGTGGGCTGCTCCGCCGAGACAATCCGCAGCTCCGCCCCCTGGGGGGTGGTTTTCACGTTGGAGACCTTCAGCGCCTTCAGGTAGGCATCCACATGCTCCTTTGGCACCTGGCACGCCCACACCCGCTCCGGCATGGTGGCGGTGAGCTCCTGGGCGGTGCCGGTGATGGAAATGCGGCCGTCCTTCATCAGCAGGATTTTCCCCGCGATGTACTCCACGTCGGAGACGATGTGGGTGGACAGCAGCACCACCCGCTCCTCCGACAATTCGCTGATGAGGTTGCGGAAGCGAATCCGCTCGTTGGGGTCCAGCCCGGCGGTAGGCTCGTCCAGAATCAGCAGCTTGGGGTCGTTGAGCATGGCCTGGGCGATTCCCGCCCGGCGCTTCATGCCCCCGGAGAGATTCTTCATCTTCTTGGCCCTGGCCTTGCTCAGACCCACCTGGCTCAGCAGCTCCTTCACCCGCTGCCTGGCCACCGCCGGGCGCAGGCCCTTGATGGAGGCGATATACATCAGATAGTCCTCCACGGTGAAGTTGGGATAGAACCCGAAGTCCTGGGGCAGATACCCCAGAATGTTCCGGAATCGGCCTTCCATGGCGAAGATGTCCTCCCCGTCCCAGGAAACGCAGCCGGAGGTAGGCCGGAGCAGGGTGGTGAGCATTCGCATCAGGGTGGTTTTTCCCGCTCCGTTCACCCCCAGCAGGCCGTATACCCCCCGGCCCAGGGTTTCATTCACGGAATCCACCGCCCGGGTGCCGGAGAATTCCTTGGTCAAATTGGTGATTTTTAATTCCATATGGGGCTAACCTCCAAATTCGCTTCCCATTTCTCCTGCCCCCGCAGGACGGCCCAGGTCAGGCCGCAGAAGGAGCCGGCCAGCGCCAGCACCCAGACGGGGACGGAAATGGCGTCATAAATTGTTTCTTTTTCCACGACCAGCAACCAGACCGCCGCCCACCCCAGGCACAGCAGCATGGATGCGGCCTGGGACTTGATTTTCCGGCTGTAGAGGGTGCTCAGGCAGATGACGCTGGTGACGTTGAAGGGCAGCAAAAACTGAATCAGCATCTCCCACACCGTCACTCTCGTCAGCACCGAGGCCAGGGCAAAAAAGACGGACAGAAGAATCAAATCCACCCCGGCGAAGAGGGTCATCCGGGCAGCATAGATGCCCCGCAGGGAGTAGAGCGTGGTGCGCTCCACCTCCGTGGCGTCGCAGCTGCGGTTCTTCCACAGCTCCGGCAGTAGCAGCACCGCCAGCAGCGGCCCCGCCAGGCCCAAACAGCGGCGGACGGCGTAGTCCGTGTTCAGGCATCGCAGCAGCAGGCACACCGCCGCCAGCAGCACCCCCTGGAGCAGCCACCACTGCTTTTTTATATACTGGCTCTGCTGCCAGAGAAATTCCAGCCGGGACAGATGATTGCACTGCTCCCCCTCTAAAAATGCCTGCTTGGAGACGGCAATGGTTCGGTTGAGCTTTTCTTCACTGTAACAGTCGTCAAATGGTAATTGCATGGGTGATTCCTCCTTTCAGAGCTTCCCTAAATACAGTGCCAGCAGCTCCTTGGCCCGCTTGATGCGGTATTTCACCAGGGGCAGGCCGATGCCCAGGATTTTCCCGATGCTGCTCTGGGGCAGCTCCTGATAGAAATACAGCACCGCCGCCTCCCGCAGCTCCGGGGGCAGGCTGTCCAGGGCCCGCCGCACATCCATCCGCCGGTCCAGCTCCGGCGTGACCTCCTGGGGCTGCTCCGGCACCTGGTCCAGGGGCAGGGGCCGGATTTTTTTGAAGCTGTCCCGGCAGAGATTCCCGGCAATCACATACAGGTAGTTTGCCGCCTTGCCGTAGTGCTGGTACTGGGGCAGGGTTCGGAAAAACCGGGCGAAGGCCTCCTGGGTCACGTCCTCCGCCTCGTCCGTGTCCGGTAGGTGGAGACGGCAGTAGCGGAGGATGAGGGGATAGTATTTGCGGACAAATTCCTCAATGGCGTCCTCATCCCCCTGGCGCATCCGGCGCAGCAGCAAAAAGTCGGCATCCACGGTTTTTCCCTCCTTCCCCTTGTTTTGAAAGCGCTTTCATACAGTATAACGAATCAGCAGAGCAAAAGGATAGCCCGCCCTGAAAATTTTATTGTGTTTATCACAGCGCTTATATAAACAATCAGGGCCTTTCCGGAAACGGAAAGGCCCTGACGCATTTTCGCATTAGTTCTCCTTGGGGATGATGATGGCCGAGGCCAAATAGGCCAGGATGCCGCTTCCGCCGATGCAGGCCAGAATCACGAAGCCCAGGCGGATCAGGGTGGGGTCAATGTTAAAATACTGGCCAATGCCTGCGCAGACACCGCAGAGCATTTTGCCGTTTTCCACACGGGTAAGTCTCTTTTCCATAATCTTTTCTCCTTCACATTTTTTGGAAACCCTGAATCAATCCTCTGTGGCTGGGGGTGAATCTTTTGCCGCCGGCCCTTGCCGGTTTTATCAGAGCTTCCTCTTGATTTATAATCCTAACCGCTTATCCAGCGTTGCTTTACAGAAATTCAGTTTCCTCGGGCTGAGTGCCGGCTTCCTCCGGCTTGACGGGAGGCTCCTCGGGGGCAGCGGAGTGCGCTTCGGGGGTGGCAGCCGGTTCCTGAGGTTCCGATTCCGCCTCCGGCGCTTCCTGGGGCTTAGGAGGCTGCTGCTTCTTCTCGAATTTCTCCATGGCGTCCTGGAAATCCTTGCTCAGACTGTCCATCTTGCGGCTGAAAACCATTCCGGCGGCGGTGATGTTTTTCTTCACCGTGTCGGAAATGTTGCCCATATCGTGCTCCGCCGCAAATTTTCCGGCGGCCTGCTGGATTTCCTCGGAGCCCTCAGCCACAGTGTTCACAATCCCCTGGCCGATCTTTCTGGCTGCGTCCAGCAGGGAATCGGCGGCAGCAGTGGCATCGGGCATCCGCTCCTTCACCCGGCGGTAGAAGGTGTTAGGCTTCAGATTCAGCTCCGCCATGGCCTGGCGAGCAGTGATCTCCCCATTTTTCCAGCGCTCCAGGATGCTGTCGAACATCTCCTCATCCACCTCGATGGGCTTGCGTCCCTTGGCGTGGCTGTCTTCCCTGGATTCGGGCTTCTCCTTCCGATCCAGCTGGAATACCTTTTTCAGAATCTCATAGGTGAAGCGGCCCTGGTCGGTGCCGGTGTCAAAATTCTCCGTCGCACTGCGGAACCGGATGCCCCGGGCCTCCAATTGCTCCAAAAGTTCCAGAAGGGAAGCGCTGTCCTTGGCCGCACAGCCCAGGTGCTCCACCGCCAGGCAGTCGCCGGTTTGCAGCTCATCAAGGAGCTTCTGGAATCCGTCGGTGGCATCCTCGCCGCCGTTATGGTAGATATACGTCATAAAATATGCTCCTTTCCTTGTTTGTGAGATGAGTATAGCACAAGTGTTTCAATATGTCAATATATAATTTGAATTTTGAAACACATTTTTTGACACACTTTTTATTTCATCACTCAAAGAATTCCCGGTGGAGGGCCTGGATAGCATTTGGGTAATCCGGCTCCTCCACGCCAATGACGATGTTCATCTCGTTGCTGCCCTGGTCAATGACCCGGACGCTGATGCCTGCCGCTCCCAGGGCGGAGAACAACCGGGCGCAGATGCCGCTTTTGCCCCGCATCCCCCGGCCTACGACGGAAATCATAGCCAGGTTATCTTGAATGAGAAGGCTGTCCGGGTGGACGGCCAGGGTGATCTCCTCCCGCAGCTGCTCCCGACAGGCATCGATGGCTTCAGTGGGCGCCACCAAGCACACGCTGCCCAGTCCCGTGGCCAGGTGCTCAAAGGGAATATTCCGCTCTTCCAGGCAGGAGAGAATCCGGCGGACGTAGCCCACCATGGAGTTGGTGTTCTCCCGCTCGATCTGGATGGTGGAGTAGTTCCGCCGTCCGGCGATGCCGGTGATGGGTGATTCCGGCTTTTCCGCCTGGGGCACAATCCAGGAGCCCGGGGCCTGAGGGCAGAAGGTGTTGCGGATATGGATGGGAATGCCGCTGCGGCGCAGAGGCAGCACGGAGTCCTCGTGGAGTACCGTCGCCCCCCGATAGGCCAGCTCCCGCAATTCCGGATAAGTAATCACCCTCATGGGAGCGGCATTGGGGACGATTCGGGGATCCGTAACCAGCATTCCGTCCACGTCCGTCCAGTTCTCATAGACCTGGGCGTCCATGGCGCTGGCAACCAGAGCGCCGGTGATGTCGCTGCCGCCCCGGGTGAAGGTGTGAATCCGGCCGTCGGGCAGCACGCCATAGAAGCCGGGCAGCACCCCGTGGGGAAGCGAGCGGAGTTTTTCAAACAGGGCATGACGGGTCTTTACCTCGTCCAACTGGCCCTGGTCATCAAAGAACACACAGCTCTCGGCATCCACAAAGGGCCAGCCCAGATAGGCGGCCATAATCCGTGCAGAAAAGTATTCCCCCCGGGAGGCAAGATATTCGGCACTGTGGGGTTTCTCTTTCAGCTCCTTAAAGCAGTCGCTGAGGTTCAGAGAAATTCCCAGCTCCTCAATGATTCCCTGGAAGCGGGCCTCAATTGACTCAAAATCCCGCTCTGCCCCGCTCTGCTGAAAGCGGTAGAGCAGGTCTGTGACCTTTTCGTCTCCGTCAAACCGTTTCCCCGGGGCGGACACCACCACATACCGGCGGTTGCTGTCCGCCCGGAGGATGCCTGCCACATGGCGAAACCGCGACCCACTGGCCAGGGACGTGCCCCCAAATTTTGTAACGATCATATGATAACGCTCCAATCTTATCTCAAAAACAGGCGGAGGAGCCGCCTGTTGAGCTTGCCGGTGTAGGGCTGGTAGCGCATGGGCAGGTCCAGCCAGCATTTTTTGTCCAGGATGGATTTCTCGTGGGAGAAGGTCTCAAAGCCGGTTTTGCCGTGGTAGGCCCCCATGCCGCTTTCGCCCACACCGCCAAAGGCCATGCCGGTAGCCAGATGAACCACCACGTCGTTGACGCAACCGCCCCCAAAGCGGGCCCGGCCCATCACCTGCCGGATGCGGACGTTATCCCTGGAGAACAGGTACAGCGCCAGGGGCTTGGGTGCGGCATCCAGGCGATTCAAAACAGCTTCTATCCTGTCAAAGGTCAGTACCGGCAGAAGGGGGCCGAAAATTTCCTGCTCCATCACCGGGTCCTCCCAGTGGACCTCCTCCAGCACGGTAGGGGCGATCCGGCAGCGGCCGCTGTCGGATTCTCCGCCGCAGAATACCTTTGTCCCATCCAGCAGCCCCAGCAGGCGCTGGAAATGCTTTTCGTTGATGATTTTCCCGTAGTCCGGGTTTTCCAGGGGAGCTTCTCCAAATTGAACCTGAATCTGTTTCTTCACTTCCTGAAGGAACCGCTCCTTCACGCTGCTGTGGCAGAGGACATAATCCGGCGCCACACAGGTCTGGCCGCAGTTGAGGAATTTCCCGAAGACAATTCGTCTGGCTGCCAGAGGAATGTCCGCCGTCTCATCCACAATGCAGGGGCTCTTTCCTCCCAGCTCCAACACGGCGGGGGTCAGATGCCGGGCGCAGCGGCTGAGTACCTCTTTCCCCACGGCCTGGCTCCCGGTGAAAAACACCAGGTCGAATTTTTCGTCCAGCAGGGCGGTGTTTTCCGCCCTGCCTCCCGTGACCACCGCCACATATTCCTCCGGAAAAAGGCTCCCCAGCAGCCGGGCAATGGCGGCGCTGGCAGCGGGGGAATAGGCGCTGGGCTTGACGATGGCGGTGTTGCCTGCGGCAATGGCATCCGCCAGAGGCTCCAGAGTCAGAAGCAGCGGATAGTTCCAGGGGCTGATGATCAGTGTGTTTCCATAGGGCATGGGCTGCCGGCGGCCCCGGGACGGAAACTGGGACAGGGGAGTGCGCACTCTTTTGGCCTGGGCAAAGGAGCGGAGGTGGCGCATCAGATAGCTGATCTCCGACAGCAGCAGCCCTACCTCGCACATATAGCCCTCGTAGCCGCTCTTGCCCAAATCCGCTTCCAGCGCTTGCAGCAGTGCGGTCTCATTTTCCTTCACCCCGCGGCGCAGCCTTTTCAGCTGGGCAATCCGGAACTCCACATTCAGCGTCTGCCCCGTGGCAAAAAACCGGCGCTGCTTTTCCACGAGGGCGGTGATCTCGGCCATATTCTCCGCCTCCAATTCTCCTTTACCGCATTCAACAAATTTACCGCAGCAGAACAATATTAGGGTCCGTCAGAAAATTATTCAGGCTGTAAATCATCAGCACCCGGTCAAACCCCTCTGTGGCCAGGTCGGACAGAGGCTGCCGGTAATAGCGAAGGTCTGCCATGACCACCTCGGCGTAGCTTTCTGCCAGGAATGAGCCCAGGCAATTGGAGTAGGAATCCCGGATGACCAGAAGTTTGCCTGTGGCATTGGGGTTATACAGACGGACAAGGGGATGATTGCCGTCCAGAAATACCATATAAGGGTCGGAATCGGCCAGCCTGTCCCGACAAAAGGGCTGCTGCGGGGTGTCGGATTCGGTGGTGGTATAGAAAATACCATCGCTTCCATGCCACAGTTCCATATCCTCCGGCGCTGTCAGCCACAGGGCGCTGCGGGAGTAGTTGGAGCCCCGAAAGCAGCCGGGGATTCGCTCCTGAACGAATTGCTCCCGAATCCCGCAGCCGAAATGGGACGCAATGGCCTGATAACCGGCATAGGCGCCCTGGCTGCTCCAGTGGTGGTCGGTTCGGTAGAACAGCTCCGGTTTGTCCCGGAAGCAATCCGTCAAATCCAGAGTGTCCACACCCACCCGGGCATAAATCTCTGCGATGATGTCATCGTCCATCCATTCTTCCCGCCCCGTCGCCCATCCGGCTGAGGGAACCAGAGCAAGGGTCATGCCGCCCTCCAGTTTCCCCGCAAAGGCTTCAATCGCCTTCAGGTTCTTTTCCAGTGTCTCCTGCTCCGGGGTCACTGGGGCCTCCACCAGGCGGCCGTCAATGCAGCGGATTTCTCCTTGCCAGCCCAGCAGGTGTTCCTTGTAGGCATCCAGGCCCACAAAGAGCTCCCGCAGCGGAATATGGTCTGCCAGCCAGCTTTCCAGGCTGTCCCCCCAGGTGCCGGAGGCAATGTCCTCCCACCGGAGCTGAGGAAATTCCGCCAGATAGCGCTTCTCCCGCCGGGAAAAATCCGCTTTGGGAATCAGAATGGTGCCCAGCAGCATCGCCAGCAGATAGGCCGCAAAGACAGCAACGGTCAGGATTTGCAGTGTACGCTTTTTCATAGAACCACCTAGAATCGGAAGTAAATAAAGGGGTTATAGTTTTGCCGGGCCAGAGCCGCCGTGCACAGCAGCAGCGCTCCAAGGCCTGCCAGAAGCAGGCTGATTTCCATGGCGGCGGAATTCCGCCGCCTGCAAACCACTGTTTTTACCAACGGTGTTGCGGCGACAATCCCAACGGCCATCAGCGGCAGGGCACCCAGAATCACCGTCCTTGCCCCGGGGGAGGGAACGGGGGTGAACAGCCTGGCAAAGAACGCCGCCAGGGCGCCAAAATCCTCGAAATAGAACAGCGCCCAGCCCAGCATCACCGCAAGCATGGTGTACACCCAGCCCACTGCCTTTGGCAATTTGGACAGAAGTCTTAGCAGGAACGTTTTTTCCCCAATCAGAAGCAGGGCGTAGTACCCGCCCCAAAGGACAAAATTCCAACTGGCCCCATGCCATAGCCCTGTCAGCAGCCACACCACAAGCATATTCACGATCTGACGCCCCAGGCCCCGGCGGTTGCCTCCCAAGGGAATGTAAACATACTCCCGAAACCAGGTTGACAGGCTGATGTGCCATCGGCGCCAGAATTCGGTGATGCTGGTGCAGGTGTAGGGATAGTTGAAATTATCCAGAAATTCAAAGCCAAACATCCGCCCCAGACCCATGGCCATGTGGGAGTAGCCGGAAAAGTCAAAATAAATCTGTAGGGTATAAGCCGCCAGCCCCACCCAGGCAGCCGTGGCTCCGGGCTGGGCTTGAAGCTGGTTCCACAAGCTGCCCATGGGGTTTGCCAGCAGGATTTTCTTGGAAAGGCCCACCAGAAAAAGCTCCACTCCAGAGGCAAACTGGCTAAAATTCTCCTGCCGCCGCTCCAGCTGGTGAGCAATGTCCGTGTAGCGGACAATGGGCCCGGCGATGAGCTGGGGGAACAGCGCCACATAGGTGCCAAAGTTGACAATGTTCCGCTGCACCGGGGCCTGATTGCGGTACACATCCACCAGGTAGCTCATGGACTGGAAAATGTAAAAGGAGATGCCGATGGGCAGGGGCACCACCATTCTCCCCAGAAGCAGGGCGGAATACTTAAAAAAGCCCAGAATCAGCAGATTTACCCCAACTCCCACCGCCAGGGGAGACTTCCCACTCCCACCATGGTCACGCTGCTTTGCGATCCACAGCCCGCAAAGATGATCCAGCACGATCACGCCGATCATCAAAAACAGGTACACCGGCTCCCCCCAACCGTAAAAGAACAGGCTGAATCCCAGCAGCACCGGGTTCCGGGCCCTCCGGGGGCAGAGATAATACACCCCCAGCACTGCCGGAAGGAAAACAAACAAGAATATGTTGGATGAAAACAGCATAGGCATTCCTCTTTTTGCGTGATACCGAGTTTCTTCCTTGAAAGCAATTGCAGGCTGGCATACTCACCGGCCTGCATAAAAGCGATATGATTTGCAGTAACTGTTCCGAAATAAATTGGACAATCCGGCTTGCCTTTTCCGCCCTGCCGCAGGTGGGAAATCCTCCGCCAGCTCTGCCCAATTTATTTTTGCACAGTTGCTAACCAAGGGCTGCCGTAACTGTCTGCTTCATGGCTGACGCTTCGGGGCCGATCAGCAGGGCCAGGTACAGTCCGTCGGTCACAAGCTCCGCCTTTTTAACAATGGCGTACTGATCCGGGGAATAGGATTCACACACCTCCGCCTGTGCTGCTACCCGGGTTTCCGCCAGAGCGGTGAGCTTCTCCAGAGCGGCAGAATCCTTGGCCTGAATCAGCCAAATCTCATCGACCCGCATACTGTCGTCGCAGATGGCGGTGATGGCCTGCTGGCAGTCAGCACTGTTGACCCCCAACAGGTTTAATTGAAGAGTCTCGTCCAGAACCAGCATTTCTGGCATCCTCTCCTCCAGGGAATTGTAAACGGACTGCAAATCGATGTTTTTTTCAGAACCTTTGCCGCAGGCGGTCAGGGCCAAAGCAAAAATCAGAACCAGGGAGATCATTTTTTTCATGCCGCATCCTCCAAAAGCTGTGCGTAGGCATAGGCCCGCAGAACCTCCATCCAGACTGTGCTGCCCGCCTCATTCAGGTGCGCTTCGTAGTCCATGGTGTATTCCTTGGCCATGTTGTTGGTGTGATCCTCGATATAGGCGGCCAGGTCGACCACGTGGCAGCCCTTTTCGGCGGCCATCTCCGCCACCAAACAGTTGCATTGGTCGATCCTGTCGTTAAAATCGGAGAATGACAACGCATCCTGATACCAAGGGGGGCAGGTCTGAATGTAAATTTCCACCTCCGGGGATTTTTCCAGAATCCGATCCACAAGGACAGTATAACGCTGGAGAAATTCCTCCGGGGTTTGGTAGCCCACATCGTTCATGCCCAGCATGAGAAATACCTTTTTCACGTCGGAGACTGCCACGGCATCCTCCACATGGTATTCCACGCCCTGGTAATACAGGTTTATCCTGTAGGTGACGAAATTGAATACGCCGACATTTTTTCTAGCCATAAACAGAGGGTGCCCCAGAAGATTGGATTTGGTCTCATGCACCATCAGATTGGCGGAAAGAGAATCGCCAATAAAGGCCGCATCCCCCAAAAAAGCAGTGGGATCAAACTCCACCTTGGCGGGGATTCGCTTGGGGGCCTGTAGCTCGTCCCTGGGCAGCTGGAGCAGCTCCTTCCGATCCCGGGCCAGGCATCCTGCCAGGCATTCCACACTTTGGCTGCCCCAGCGGCCGGTAATTTTTGCGGTGCCCACCCCCCGGGCGGTCAGGACGCCGTCTTCCACGGACACTGCGTCCGGATTGTCGGACTCCCACTGAACCTCCTGGGCGGGAACAGAGCCGGCATAGACAAGGGCCTGCTCCCCTACAACGGAGAAGGTGATTCTCTCGTCGGTCAGGAACAGGGTCCCACCGGCTGACGGATGTTCGCCTTTTGCCATGGGGAAAAACAGGCTGCATATGGAAAACACCAGAAAAAAACTTAAAATCCTTTTCACAAAGCTACCCCCTTCCGGTCACATCACAAGAGGAATTATACCGGATATTCCGGTAGATTGCAAGAGGAATTCCCATTTTTCCTCTGAAAGGGATGGAGAATGTTGAACGCAGAAAACCCGCCAGGGATTTCTGCCTGGCGGGTTCCAATTATTTTGCGTATTCGATGGCCTTGGTCTCCCGGATGACGTTGACCTTGATCTGGCCGGGATATTCCAACTCGGCCTCGATCTTCTTGGCAATGTCCCGGGCCAGGAGGATCATGCTGTCCTCGGTGACCTCCTCGGGCTTGACCATAATGCGGACCTCCCGGCCTGCCTGGATGGCATAGGCCTTGTCCACGCCGGGATAGGAGCCGGTGAGCTCCTCCAGCTTTTGCAGACGGCGGATATAATTCTCCACGTTCTCTCTCCGGGCACCGGGACGGGCGGCGGAGATGGCATCAGCGGCCTGAACCAGCACGGCGATGACGGTCTTGGGCTCCACGTCTCCGTGGTGGGCCTCGATGGCGTTGACGATGACGGGGTTCTCCTTGAACTTCCGGGCCAGGTCGGCGCCCAACTGCACATGGCTACCCTCCACCTCGTGGTCGATGGACTTGCCCAGATCATGCAGCAGGCCTGCCCGCTTTGCCATGGCCACATCCACGCCAAGCTCGGCGGCCATGAGCCCCGCAATGTGGGCCACCTCGATGGAGTGGTTCAGCACGTTCTGGCCATAGGACGTGCGGTACTTCTGACGGCCCAGAATCTTAATAAGCTCCGGGTTCAGGTTGTGAACGCCGGTCTCGTAGCAGGCCCGCTCGCCCTCCTCCCGGATGGTGCGGTCCACTTCCTTCCGTGCCTTCTCCACCATATCCTCGATGCGGGTGGGGTGGATACGGCCGTCCACGATCAACTTCTCCAGGGCCAGCCGGGCGACCTCCCGGCGGACGGGGTCGAAGGAACTGACGGTGATGGCCTCGGGGGTATCGTCGATGATCAGATCCACACCGGTGATGGTCTCCAGGGTGCGGATATTCCGGCCTTCTCTGCCGATAATCCGGCCCTTCATCTCGTCGTTGGGCAGCGTAACCACGGAAACGGTGGTCTCGGCGGCGTGGTCGGCGGCGCAGCGCTGAATGGCAGTGGCGATAATTTCACGCCCCTTTTCCTCGGCTTCGTCCTTCAGCTGCTGCTCAATTTCCTTGATCTTCTGGGCGGCGTCGTGGCGCACATCCTGCTCGATGGAGTCCAGCAAATACTGCTTTGCCTGCTCCTGGGTCAGACCGGAAATCTGCTCCAGGGTGGCTAACTGCTCTTTGCGGATTTCCTCCGCCTGGGCTTGGGTCTGGGCCACGTTTGCCAGACGCTTGTTCAGTTCCTCTTCCTTGCGCTCGAAAGCCTCTGTTTTCTTGTCCAGGGCGGCTTCCTTCTGCTCCAGGCGGCGCTCCTGCTTGGCCAGCTCCGCACGGCGCTCTTTAACTTCCTTGTCGTGTTCTGTGCGAGATTTATGGATTTCATCCTTGGCCTCTACCAGCATTTCCTTCTTCCGGTTCTCACCGGTGCGGATGGCCTCATTGATGAGCCGGGTAGCTTCTTCCTCTGCCGAGCCGATGGCACGCTCGGCCACCTTCTTGCGGTAGAGGATGCCGCCCCCAAAGCCCAGAGCAGCGGTCAGGATGGCAACAATAACGGTAATCAACCATTCCATAATTCTTACAGCACACCTCCTTCCAAAAAATTACGGCCAGGAGTGTGCGTCAAAGCCCATGTGAAATTTTTTGCAAAACCACGGCCAAAACCGTGTGGATCAGCATCAAAACGCCATGTGGCGATAAACGCAGTTCCCGGCCAGATGCCGGTTTCAGGCAACCTCCCCAAATTACTTCTTGATGGTTTGGGCGAGGGATTTTTGCCTGGCAAAAGGTCTGACAATACCGGTACATTTTGCATATCATGGTATTTTCAAAACCCACTGTCAGAGGAAAAGATTCATCCAAACCACAAAGGGGCTGTTTTTAGAAGTGCCTGAAATACAAAACCCGGGCATAAGCCAGCTGGGTCAGTGTACAACATACCAAACTTATTTTACTTGCATCCTGCCGGAATGTCAAGAAAAAAATCATCCGCATTACAAAGCGGATTCGTGTCCGCCGTCCTGAAAAAATGCACCAGTTTTTCCTTGAGGAGCCTGCGCACCTCTTTTTCCCGCAGATGTGTCGGTGTTGCCTTAGAAAATAGGTTTGACAACCGGAAAAGAATTGGGTAAAATAGTATTATCTGTGCGAACAAAAAAGGAGGGAATACCATGGACGCCGGCGGCAGTGGCAATATACCGGGCCGAAGTAGGATGCGGTCTGCTTCCGTGGCAGACCCGAACCTTTGACACCCCGTATTTTGCCTCCCAGATTTTGAATATTTAAGGAGGTAAATTATGGCAGAACGTTTTGAAATTGTGGAAAAGACACTCCTGCAAATGCTGGAGAATAAGAAGTATACCACGCTGCGGGACATTCTCATCACCATGAATCCCAGCGACGTGGCCGGTATTTTTAACGATTTGGAAGAGAAGCAGGTTCCGCTCATGTTCCGCCTGCTGCCCAAGGAGCTGGCGGCGGAGACCTTTGTGGAAATGGAATCCGATACCCAGGCGCTGCTGATTCAGGGCTTCTCCGACAATGAGCTGAAGGAAGTGCTCAGCGAGCTGTATGTGGACGACGCCGCCGACCTGGTGGAGGAGATGCCTGCCACGGTGGTGCGCCGAATCCTGGAGCAGGCCGATCCGGAAATGCGCAGCTCCATCAATCAAATTCTCCGGTATCCTGAAAACTCCGCCGGTTCCATCATGACCACGGAGTATGTGGCCCTGCGGCCCAACATGACCGTGGAGGAGTCCATCCTCCGCATCCGCCGCCAGGGTGTGGACAAGGAGACCATCTATACCTGCTACGTCATCGACACCGACCGAACATTGCTGGGTCTGGTCACGGTGAAGGACCTGCTGCTGTGCGATGACGACAACGTGAGAATCAATGACATTATGATGACAAACCTGATCTCCGTCACCACCCAGGACGACCAGGAAGAAGTGGCCCGGATGTTCTCCAAATATAATTTCCTGGCCCTGCCCGTGGTGGACAAGGAGAACCGGATGGTGGGCATCGTCACCTTCGACGACGCCATGGACGTCATGCAGGACGAGGCCACCGAAGATATGGAGATCATGGCCGCCATCACCCCCTCGGAGAAGAGCTATATGGCCAGCTCCCCCTTCGAGCTGTTCAAGCACCGCATCCCCTGGCTGATGCTACTGATGGTGTCCGCCACCTTCACCGGCATGATTATCAGCGCCTTTGAAACCTCTCTGGGTGTCCTGCCCATCCTCACCGTGTTTATCCCCATGCTGATGGACACCGGAGGCAACAGCGGCTCCCAGTCCTCCGTCACCATCATCCGTGCCCTGAGCCTGGATGAGCTGAAATTCAGGGATATTTTCAGCGTCATCTGGAAGGAGCTGCGCACCGCCGCCCTCTGCGCTCTGGTGCTGTCGGCCCTCTGCTTCATCAAGGTGATGCTGGTGGACCGGCTGCTGATGGGCAATGCCAGCGTGACGGTCTGGGTGGATGTGACCGTGTGCCTGACTCTGGGCGTCACAGTTCTGGTTGCCAAGATCGTGGGCTGCTCCCTGCCCCTGATCGCCAAGCGCCTGGGCTTCGACCCCGCCGTGATGGCCTCCCCCTTCATCACCACCATTGTGGACGCCATGAGCCTGCTGCTCTATTTCTTCTTCGCCAAGCTGCTTTTGGGCGTATAAAAGAACGGGGCTATTAATACTAGGGCGTATCTGAAAACTAATTGATCTTAGGAAAGTTGCACAAGAAGCCAAAATGCGATAGAATAAGAGAAAAAGCATGGGGGTATTCGTATGGCAGCAAGACGATATG
>JAETOP010000133.1 GCA_021771675.1 Oscillospiraceae bacterium
GGTTCAGGCAAATTCGTATCATTTCCCATTCACCGGAACACTCAAAATACATTACTTGGCGGGAGGCTAATAGCCTCCCCTACAGTGAAAAGGGCCGTGCGGCAAATCGCCAAATTTCAATTTGCCAGGCTCCGCCCATGAACATAATTCCTCATTCCTAACTCCTAATTCCTAACTATCTTGTATCCATATCTTCTATCTTCCTGGGGGTGCCCTATGAACAACATCATCTGCATCGCCGGGCCCACCGCCTCTGGGAAAACCGCCCTGGCGGTGGAGCTGGCCAAAGAACTGGAGGGCGAGGTGGTGTCCTGCGACTCCATGCAGGTCTACCGCCGCATGGACATCGGCACCGCCAAGCCCACCATGGAGGAACGGCAGGGCATCCCCCACCACATGCTGGACGTGGCGGAGCCGGAGGAGGACTTCTCCGTCAGCCGCTACTGCGCCCAGGCCGCCCCCATTGTGGAGGACATTGTCGCCCGGGGGAAGACCGCCATCATCGCCGGGGGCACCGGGCTGTATATGGACGCCCTGATTCGGGGCAACGATTTCGCCCCCTTCCCCGCCACGGGGGTGCGGGAGGCGCTGGAAGCGGAAGCGGCCTTCCAGGGCATCCAGACCCTTTTTGACCGCTTGGCCGCCGTTGACCCAGAGGCCGCCGCCCGGCTCCACCTGTCCGACAAAAAGCGGATCATCCGGGCGTTGGAGGTCTACCTGGAAACCGGGGAGACCATCACGGAGCACAACCGGAAAACCCAACTTCTGCCCCCCAGATTTTCTCCCCTCTGGCTGGGGCTGGACTTCGAAGACCGGGGGGCGCTGTATGAGCGGATCGACCGCCGGGTGGGGCTGATGCTGGAAGCGGGGCTGATCGGCGAGATTCAGGGGCTGCTTTCCGGCGGCATCCCCCCCAAATGCACCGCCATGCAGGCCATCGGCTACAAGGAATTTGTGGCCGCCCTGAATGGGGAGTGCACCCTGGAGGAGGCGGCGGATCAGGTGCGCCAGTCCTCCCGCCGCTACGCCAAGCGGCAGCTGACCTGGTTCCGCCGGAACAAAAGCATCCACTGGCTGGCCTGCGGGCAGGGGGAAATTCTCTGCCAGGCCCGACGGATTTTGCAGGAAAACGACAGTTAGAATATGATAGCATGTGCATACCCTTGAAGAAAGAAGGTATACATATGACAGAACAAGTGAATTTACAGGATGCCATTTTGAAGGAGGTCCGCCGGGATAAGGTCCCGGTAACTCTTTTCCTGATGAACGGCTTCCAGCTCCGGGGGACCATCACAGGCTACGACAGCTTTGTGGTGGTACTGGTGACGGATGGGCGGCAGCAGATGATCTACAAGCACGCCATCTCCACCCTGGCCCCCATTCGGCCCCTCAAGGCCGCTGCTGCCACGTAACTCCACCAAAAAGCGGCGGTTCACCCGCCGCTTTTTTGCACCCCCCAGGGGAGATATACGATATGAGATATAAGATATAGCGCCTGTTCCTTATCTTGTATCTTATATCGCCTATCTCATATCTGTCCTTCACGCTAAAATAAAACAGAGAGGTAATCTATATGTCCATTGCAGAAAATGTGGCCCGGATTCGCCGGGAGATGGCCCGGGCCGCTCTGGCCGCCGGGCGGAACCCGGAGCAGATTCAGCTCTGCGCCGCCACCAAGATGAACGATGCCGATGCTGTCCGCCAGGCCATTGCCGCCGGGGTAGACTGCTGCGGGGAGAACCGGGTTCAGGAGCTCACCGCCAAGCTCCGGGAGGATGCCTACCGGGGCGCTCCCGTCCATTTCATCGGCCACCTGCAGACCAACAAGGTGCGCCAGGTGGTGGGAAAGGTGGATCTGATCCAGAGCGTAGACAGCGAGCACCTGCTCCGGGCCATCGATCTGGAGGCCGGAAAACAGCATATCCTCCAAAACATATTGCTGGAAGTCAATATTGGCCAGGAGGCCAGCAAATCCGGCTTCCAGGAAAGGGACATTCTTCCTCTCCTGGAAAAAATTGGCGAATTTCCGAACATATGTGTCAAAGGGCTTATGGCAATCCCCCCAATTTCCCAAAATGTGGGGGATAATGTAAAATTTTTTCAAAAAATGTCCGAATTATGTGTTGACATACGGCGGAAAAAATACGATAATGTCACAGTGGACTGTTTATCCATGGGCATGTCCGGCGATTTCGCAGATGCGATTTTGTGGGGCAGCACCATGATTCGTGTCGGCACTGCCATTTTCGGTGCCCGAACCTATTAAGCCATGCGACATCAACCGTGATGTGAACATACAGGAGGAGAAAAAGAAAATGAGTTTTTGGGATAACGTAAAGAAATTTACCCAGCCCTATGCCGACGATGATTACGATGACTACGATGAGGACGAGGACGAAGCCGCCGACCAGTACGACGAGCCCGAAGAGCGTCCCGCCCGTCGTTCTTCCCCCCGCGCCAGAGTGCCCGCCCCCGCTCCCGCTCCCGACCCTGCTCCTGCGGAGGAACCCCAGGAGGAGGATGATTTCGGATTTGGTTCCGCTCCCCTGATTGGCTCCAACGGTCTGTCCGGCAGCGGCTTTAACGGCCAGGTATTGAACATGAACAATTCCAGTTCCGTTTCCAATAAGCAGGAAGTGGTTCTGTTTCGTCCCAACAGCTTCAACGATACCTCCAAGGCCGCCGATGATCTGCGCAGCCGCAAGGCTGTGATTGTGAACATGGAGAATGTGGACAAGGCCATGGCCCGCCGGGTGGTGGACTTTCTGTCCGGCTGCGTTTACGCCCTGGACGGCGACGTGAAGAAGATTGCTCAGTCCGCCTATCTGTTCTGCCCCCACAACATGGACATCGTGGGGGATCTGGAAACCCTCCAGGCCGAAGTGGAGAGCTACATCTGAGCTTTATAGATAACTCTGAAAGGAGAAAGAACATATGATTACCCCGCAGCAAATTGATCAAATTTCCTTCAGCCAGGCCCGCCATGGCTATGATATGGAGCAGGTGGATAAGATTCTGGAGCCCTTGACCGAGGATTATGTCACACTGTACAAGGAGAATGCTCTGCTGAAAAGCAAGATGCGGGTTCTCGTGGGCAAGCTGGAAGAGTACCGCAAAGGCGAAACGGGCTCCAAGGACGCCGTGGAGAGCGCCAAGCGCACCGCCGAAAAGATGATTCAGGAGACCCAGGCCAAGTGTGAGCAGATGCTGCGCCAGGCCAAGGAAACCGCCGCTGCCGCCGCTCCTGCTCCCAAGGCCGCTCCCAGTGCCGATGCCTTTGTGGCCGTGGAAAAGGCCCGAGTGGCCGAGGCCCGGAAGACTGCCACCGCCCGGATCACCGAGATTCAGACCCAGATGCAGCAGTGCATCCAGGCTCTGGATCGGATCAAGACCGCCAATGTCACTCCCTCTTTCAAGGCGGCCACAGCCCCCAAGGCTCCTGCGGCCGCCCCCGCTCCGGCAGCGCCCAAGGCGCCCAGCATTTCCGAGGCGCCCATCATTTCCGAGGCGCCCAAGGCTCCCGTGGAGAAGGCTGCTCCCCTGGATGTCTACGACAGCGATGCCGTTGTGGGTGAAATTTCCCAGAGTCTGGAGGCCATGGTGGGCACCACCACCGACATCGCCCCCAAGGCTGCTCCTCAGCACCCCACCCAGGATACCACCACCAGCCGTTTTTCCAACCTGAACCTGCAATTTGGCCGGAACTACGACCCCACCCAGAAGTAAGCAAGCTCCGATTTTATCGGGGAACGCAAATCATATTCCCATCGCCATTACGAGGACACGAACTGTGGCCTGTGGCCTACAGAGAGCTGCCGGAAGGTGCAAGGCAGCAGGCTGCTCCAACCGTTTATCACCTCCATGCTGCGCAAAGAACCTCCCGTCTTGGGACAAGTAGACTGCGCCGGGTCGTGCGCCCGTTACAGCGCCATCGAGTGTCGGCATCTCGCCGGAACAAGAGTGGTACCGCAGAGGTCATTCATCGCCTTTGTCTCTTATCTGTAAGGGACAGAGGCGATGTTTTTGCCAGCGGGCCTGCATATGAGATTTAAGATAATTTAGGAATTAGGAATGAGGAATTAAGGATGCGCCTATCGGCTTTACTCAGCAGCTCGTTGAATGGTGCCAGGTTCCATTCACCGGAGCGCTCAAAACCCATACAAAAGCGGGAGGCTAATAGCCTCCCCTACGGTGTGCAGCAAATCGCCAAATAACATTCCTAATTCCTAATTCCCTCATTCAATGAACTATCTTTCAGAAAGGAACGTTTCTATGGACTATAAAAACACCATCATCACCCCCAAAACCGACTTCCCCATGAAGGCAGGGCTTCCCGCCCGGGAGCCGGGGATGCTGCAAGCCTGGCAGGACATGGACCTGTACCACGCCATGCTGGAAAAGAACGCCGAATTGCCCCCCTTCGTGCTCCACGACGGCCCTCCCTTCTCCAACGGCGACATCCACATGGGCACCGCCATGAACAAGTGCCTGAAGGACTTCATTGTCCGTTCCCATGCCATGATGGGCCATTACACCCCCTACGTCCCCGGCTGGGACAACCACGGTATGCCCATTGAGTCCGCCATCATTAAGAAGAACAAGCTGGATCACAAGCATATGCCCATCCCCGAATTCCGCTCCGCCTGTGAGGCCTTTGCCGAGAGCTATATTCAGCGGCAGATGGCCAGCTTCAAGCGCCTGGGTGTGGTGGGAGACTGGGAGCACCCCTACCGCACCATGAATAAGCACTTTGAGGCGGAAGAGGTAAAGATCTTCGGTGCCATGTATGAAAAGGGCTATATCTACAAGGGTCTCAAGCCTGTATACTGGTGCCCCAAGGATGAGACTGCCCTGGCAGAGGCGGAGATCGAATACCAGGACGATCCCTGCACCTCCGTGTACGTCAAGTTCCCCATGAAGGACGATCTGGGCAAGCTAAGCGGGTTCGACCTGAGCAAGACCTTCTTCGTCATCTGGACCACCACCATCTGGACGCTCCCCGGCAACATGGGCATCTGCCTCCATCCCCGGGAGCTCTATGTCCTGGTGAAGGCCGACAACGGCGAGACCTATATTATGGCCCAGGCCCTGATGGATAAGGTCATGGCCATGGGCGGTTTCCAGAACTATGAGGTGCTGGCCACCTATCCCGGCGCCTTCTTTGAGAATATGCTGGCACAGCACCCCTTCCTCCCCAAGACCTCCCGGCTGCTCAATGCGGAGTACGTCACCATGGACTCCGGTACCGGCTGTGTCCACACCGCCCCGGGCTTCGGCGCTGACGACTACGTGACCTGCATGCGCTACGGCATGGACCTGGTGGTGCCTGTAGACGACCGGGGCCGCCACACCGACTATGCCGGAAAATACGCTGGGATGAAGACCGACGAAAGCAACCCCATCATTCTGGCGGATATGAAGGAAAGCGGAATGCTCTTCGCATCCGAGGAAATCACCCACTCCTATCCCCACTGCTGGCGCTGCAAGAATCCCATCATCTTCCGGGCCACCCCCCAGTGGTTCTGCTCGGTGGAGTCCTTTAAGGATGAGGCTGTGGCCGCCATCCAGAATGTCCGCTGGTTCCCCGGCTGGGGCGGCGACCGGATGGAGAGCATGATCCGGGAGCGGGCGGACTGGTGCATCTCCCGTCAGCGCCGGTGGGGCCTGCCCATTCCCGTGTTCTACTGCAAGGACTGCGGAAAGCCCGTCTGCACCCCCGAAACCATCGCCCATATCTCGAAGCTCTTTGGTGAATTCGGCTCTAACGTCTGGTTCCAGCGGGAGGCAGCCGACCTGATTCCCGAGGGTCTCACCTGCCCCCACTGCGGCGGCACCCATGGCTTTGAGAAGGAGACCGACACCCTGGACGGCTGGTTCGACTCCGGCTCCACCCACTATGCCTCTTTGATGCACGACACCCCCCAGCTGTGGCCTGCCGACGTGTATCTGGAGGGAGCGGATCAGTACCGGGGCTGGTTCCAGTCCTCCCTGCTGACCAGCGTGGGCGCCCTTGGGAACGGTGCACCCTTCCGGAATGTGCTGACTCACGGCTGGACCGTGGACGGCCAGGGCCGGGCCATGCACAAGTCCCTGGGCAACGGCGTTGACCCCGCCGACCTGATTAAGGAGTTCGGCGCTGACATTGTCCGTCTATGGGCCGGTTCCTCCGACTACCATGCCGATGTCCGCTGCTCCAAAGAGATTTTCAAGCAGCTGGCCCAGAGCTATCTGAAATTCCGGAACACCGCCCGCTACTGCCTGGGCAACCTGGACGGCTTCGACCCCGACGACCTGGTTCCCGCCCATCAGATGGAGGAGCTGGATCGCTGGGCCCTGACCCGGCTGAACGCCCTCACCGCCCTGTGCCGGAAGGCCTATCTGGGCTTTGAGTTCCATCCCGTATCCCATGCCATCAACGATTTCTGCGTGGTGGAGCTGAGCAGCTTCTATCTGGACATCATCAAGGATCGGCTGTACTGCGAGGAGAAGAACGGTCTGCGCCGCCGCTCCGCCCAGACCGCCCTGTATCTCATCGTAGATGCTCTGGCCAAGCTCTTCGCCCCCATTCTGGCCTTCACCTGCGACGAAATCTGGCAGGCCATGCCCCACCGGAAAGGGGACGACCCCCGGAATGTCCTGCTGAACCAGATGCCCGAGAACTTTGACGAGTACGCCCTGGACGATGATACAATGGAGAAATGGGCCACCATCGTGAAGCTCCGCCAGGATGTGAACGGCGTCCTGGAAAAGGCCCGGGCAGACAAGCGGATCGGCAAGGCCCTGGAAGCCCATGTGACTCTGGAAACCGACGACGGAACTCTGAAAAAAGCCTGTGAAGGGATTAATCTGGCAGAGATCTGCATCGTCTCCACCTGTGCCTGGTCCGCTCCTGAGGCGGGCGCCGAGGTGGCCCAGGGTGTGAACTTCCCCGGCCTCACCATCGGTGTCAGCGAAGCCAAGGGCGTCAAGTGTCCCCGCTGCTGGATGCACTCCGAAAACGCCAATTCCGAGGGTCTCTGCCCTCGCTGTGCCGCCGTCATCGCCAAGATGGACGTGGAACTGTAAGTAAACCGGGCAAGCCCTCCCTTCCGGGATGGCTTGCCCCGGCTTTTTGGGTTTTCAAAGAATTCAGGAGGACCGGCCATGAAGAGCGAATACGATAACAAAGCATTATTTGAGGAATACAAGAAAATGCCCCGGAGCCAATTCGGCCTGAGCGCCGCCGGAGAATGGCACCAACTAAAGCCCCTGTTCCCGTCCCTCCGCGGAAAAGCCGTCCTTGACCTGGGCTGTGGTTACGGCTGGCATTGCGCCTATGCGGCAGAGCAGGGGGCGTCAAAGGTGCTGGGTCTTGACCTGAGTACCAAAATGATCGAAGAAGCCCAAAAGCGGAATGGTCAGGAACCGATTCAGTACCGTGTCTGCGGCATCCAGGAATATGCGTATCCGGAAAACAGATGGGACTGCGTGATCTCCAACCTGGCTCTGCACTATATTGAAAATATTGAGAGCGTCTTTCAGATGGTACACAGAACACTGAAACCCGGCGGGATCTTTCTGTTCAATATCGAGCACCCTGTTTTCACAGCCGGGGTGGGACAGGACTGGATTTACACCCCGGACGGAACTCCCCAATACTGGCCGGTTGACGACTATTTCCTCCCGGGAGAGCGACGAACCTGCTTTCTGGGCTGTGACGTGGTAAAACAGCACCATACCCTCACCCAGATACTGATGGGTTTGCTGAATAATGGCTTTTCCCTGGAAGCCGTGGTGGAGGCCCAGCCGCCGGAGGAAATAATGGACCTCCCGGGAATGAAGGATGAATTGCGCCGCCCCATGATGCTGCTGGTAAAAGCAAGGAAGCTCTGATGAAATCGGTAAGAGCTGACAGCATGGAATTTTATACTAATTCTTGATAAAAAGATTTAATCAGCAGCGTAGGGATATTGGCGCAAGACAAGGCAGAGGAACCCAAGCCTATCTGTATGTATGGCAAGTGACGATAACGCCGTATTGCGTCAATAGACCAAGCTGATATTAAAGATTTTAATCAAGAATTAGTATTAGCTCAGCCGAAAGTTCTAAAAGCGGAGGAATACTCTATGTATTTTCCGCTTTTAAAACTTCACGGATGAGCGAAAAGGACTGCCGCTCAGCCGCAGGCGATTTATTCAGAGTTTCCCTAAGAAACAGTGAAGCCAAAACCCGCAAAAAATTTTGTTTTCCCGAAATTGATACTTGACTTTTTTGAAACCCATGGTATAATACTATCGTTCCGCGTGAGTCGCCGGTATAGCTCAGTCGGTAGAGCAGCTGATTTGTAATCAGCAGGTCGGGGGTTCGAGTCCGTCTACCGGCTCCAGCTTCTGCAAGGACTTGGTGGGAGCGCAGTTGAATATGGGGGAATTCCCGAGTGGCCAAAGGGGACAGACTGTAAATCTGCTGCTTATCGCTTCGGTGGTTCGAATCCACCTTCCCCCACCAAACATTTAACCGCTGAATCGAAAGGTTTGGCGGTTTTTTGTTGTGTTTTTTGAAGATTTCAGCCTATTTCGGTCTATTCCCTATGTACCCGGGTTTGTGGTTTTCTAACCGTTTTCTCTTCTAACGGATTGCATTTATGTGGATTCTCTGTCCCACGTGACAGTTCAACCTAAATTCTTCAAAAATTATCCTTCACACCTAAAAAAGTTCAAAAAGCAAGCCTTATTTAGGAAAAATGGCAAAATAAGGCTTGCTATTTTTGTTGCCGTATGATATAATTAGGCTATACATTATA
>JAETOP010000134.1 GCA_021771675.1 Oscillospiraceae bacterium
GCGACCTATACTACGCTGACCTGGGCCACGGGATCGGCTCGGAGCAGAAGGGCACCCGGCCCGTCGTTATCATCCAGAACAATGTGGGCAACAAGCACAGCCCCACCGTCATTATCGCCGCCGTCACCAGCAAGGCCAACGTCAAGGCCAAGCTGCCCACCCACTACTACCTGGACGCCGGGAACGGGCTGGCACAGCCCTCGCTTGTCCTTTTGGAGCAAATTCGCACCATAGACAAGCAGCGGTTGTCCGGCTACATCGGCAGACTGGACGAGAAACATATCCGGGGCATCAATCACGCCCTGGCGGTCAGCATCGGCCTGATCGAACCTGTACCTCCGAAACTGACACTCTGCTTATGCGGCGCTTGTGCTGACGCTTTTCGCGGCACAGGCGCTTTTGCTTTGCGGGAGGCTGCGCCGGGACAGGCTGAAAAGGAGATTTGCGCCTACTGCAAGGAGCGCAAGGGGGCGTATTTCGATGTGACGCCCAAGGAAAGCAGGGGGCAGGTATGAAAAAAAGCCTTGCCGCCCCTCTGTCCGAGCATACGGTCAACAACGTAAAATATGAGGTCGTTTCTGCCTTTAAGGAATCTGAAGCTGGGAAAGAAGCAGAGGATTTGGCCGACAAGATGAAACGGCTCATTCTGACCGAGGACATCAAGCCGAAGAAAAAGTGATTTGCACATTTGCGTTTCGCAGTCAGGGCCACTACAATGAAATAGAAATGTGTTTGTCTGGCTGCCGGGAAGGAGGAAATATGCAGTCCAGAACAGGCAACAAACACGGTGTTACGGCGTTATACCTCCGCCTCAGTCGTGACGATGATCTTCAAGGCGAGAGCAACTCTATCGTGAACCAAAAGAAATTGCTCACCAAATACGCGAAGGAACACCGTTTCACCAACACGCGCTGCTATGCAGATGACGGCTACACAGGGACAAATTTCAATCGTCCGGGCTTTCAGGATATGTTGGAGGATATTGAGGCCGGTTATGTAACCACCGTGATCGTAAAAGATATGTCCCGCCTGGGGCGTAACTATTTGCAGGTCGGCTACTATACCGACACCTATTTCCCTGACCACGATGTTCGGTTTATCGCCGTAAATGACGGCGTGGACAGCGACCAGGGCGACGATGATTTCTCGCCCTTCCGCAATATCATGAATGAGTGGTACGCAAAGGACATCAGCCGCAAGGTACGCAGTTCAAAGAAACTGCGCGGCAACGCTGGCGACCCCATGTGCCCGCCGCCCTATGGCTATAAGAAAGACCCGGACAATCCCCGGAAGTGGATCATCGACGATGAAGCCGCCGAGGTCGTCCGCAGGATTTACCGGCTTTGCGTGGAGGGGAAGGGGATCGAAACTACAGCCCGCTTGTTGCAGGAGGACGGTATCTTGACCCCCACGCAGTATTGGGAGAGCAAAGGCATCCGCAAAGGCGGCAAAAAGAGCCAGGGCACCCCCTGCAAATGGTGTAAGACCACCATCACCAAAATCCTGACCCTCCGGGAGTACACGGGCACCCTGGTCAACTTCAAGACCTACTCCAAATCTTTCAAAAATAAGCGCCGCCTGGACAATCCCGAGGAAAATTGGGCCATCTTTGAGAACCACCATGAGGCCATCATCGACAAAACCACATGGGAGCAGGTGCAGAAGCTCCGGGAGGGGACAAAGCGCCGGAAACCCAAGAACACCGAGAAGAATATGTTCGCCGGTCTGCTGTACTGCGCCGACTGCGGCCACAAGCTGCATTACAACATCAACCACCCTAACAGCTCCATTGAATATTTCAACTGTTCCAACTACCGGGGCAACCGGGGCACCTGCAACGAAACCCACTATATCCGGGCCGACTCGTTGGAGCAGGTGGTATTGCTGGAACTCAACCGCATGGTCAGCTACCTGAAAAACCACGCCGAGGAATTTGCCGAGCTGCTGGCTCAGAAAACCACCAAGGACTATGAGAGGGAGAGCCGGAACAGACAGCAACACCTCCAGGAGTTGATGGCAAGGAACAAAGAGGTTGACCGGCTGTTTGAACGTATCTATGAGGACAATGTATCAGGCAAGCTGACGGATGAACGCTTTATGAAAATGTCCCAGCGGTACGACGAGGAACAGCAGCAGCTCAAAAAGGACATTGAGGAATTGCAGCGCCAGTGTGACAAGGAGAATGACCGGGCCTTTTGTAAGGAGCAGTTTTTGAAAGCGGTGCGGAAGTTCATGGAGATGAAAACGCTGACGCCCACCATCCTCCATGAGCTTGTAGAGCGCATCGACGTGTATCAGACCCAGGGCAGAGGAAAGAACAGGACGCAGCGCATCGTGATCCACTATAACTTTATCGGTGTCCTGGACTTGCCGGAGGTAGAGGAATACCCGGAGAACGTGGTGCTGGACAGCCGCCAGGGGGTGGCTATTGAGTATCTTGTCGGCAAGGCCGGGTAAAGAAAACGGAGCGGCCCGAAAGCCGCTCCACCGGGGCACACCGCCCCATAGAAATAGTAAAGGAACAGCCTTTCGACTGTTCCTTTACATACGAGTGTTCAGTTGCGTTATGAACACTCGACATGGTCCGAGTGACTGGATTCGAACCAGCGGCCTCTTGAACCCCATTCAAGCGCGATACCAAACTTCGCCACACCCGGATTTATTCTGTTGCTTGCGTCTCTCAACTGCCTGGATATAATAGCACATGTTCTCAGAAAATGCAAGCGTTTTTTTCAAATTTGGGTGAAAAAATTTGTGGCTCTGATTTGCTTCCCTTTCAGCAAATCAGAGCCCCTTTTCATAGTTCCATGGGTTTAATGAAAAATATTCCCGTTGCGCTGACGCAGAGCCGATCCTTCTGAGCTTCCTTCACCGCCTCGGCCCGCATGTGGATCAACGTTTTGGTTACCGCCTCAACGTAAATCTTCAGAAGGATCTCATCCCCCGGCTTAAAGGGACGGTGGTAAGTCACATTCATCTGAACCGTGGGCGTAATGGCCGTCCCCTCCATCAGGCAGGTGGCCAGCATTCCCATACCCTGATCCAGAATGGTGTTGATGATGCCGCCGTGGAGGCTTCCAAAGGCGTTGCGCATCCAGCCTTCCGTGGATACCAGGAAGCTGTACTCTCCGTCCCCGGGGCTGCAAGAGCCAACCCGAAAGTGAAGCAAATCGCCGATGGTCTCCGGCGCACGTTCATGGAGCTGCTGAATCCAATAATTCAAGCGCTGCTCCATCTCCGCCTGACTGGCAGCGGAGCCATGGCGATTACTCTCCCCGCTCACTGCTGATCACCTTGCCAATGTTCCACAGGTGGGCAACTGTCCGCTCCGCCTGCTTTTTTTCTTCCTCAGTCTCATATTCCACGTAAACAGTGTGGGCGCTGCAATCCACACACTCCACCTGAACGCTCCAGCCGCCCTCGTGGAGCAGCATTCCTGCACCACGGCAGATGGGGCACTCTTCCAGCATAATCATTTCATCCATGTTTTTTCTCCTATCTGAAAATGTTTTCTTGACTGTCGTAAATTTCATTCCGGCAGCACCGTACAAAATCCGGCGCCAAATCAGGCAGTTCCTTTTCCACCGCCGCCGAAAGCTGCATGGGATTCAGCGATGGGTTCTGGCAGCAGATTCTTGCGTGAATCACCAGGGTATGGTCATCCTCCCGCTCCACCCGGAGGGAGCGAATCATGGGGATGATATTATGCTCCGCATCGCCGTTTTTACTCCGCTTTGTCACCAGCACTTCCTCCCGTTGAAACAGTGAGGAAATGGCCGCCTCAGCGCCATCCGGGACGCCGCCGTCATATTCCATGGTCACAGTGCAGTCCAGGTATGCCAAATTCTTGACCTTCTGCCCGTTCTCATAAACGGACAACACCCGCACCCCTCCCACCAGGGCGGCGTTCAGTCTCGTTAAGATTTCGTCACAGGCTACCGGTTCCCCGTCCAGCTGAAAATCCAGCAGCTCACACCGGCTCTCCACCCCCACGGAAAGAGGCAGGGCAATGGAGACAGAGGGTCTGGGGTTAAACCCCTGGGTATGAGTCAACCGAAGTCCGGCCCGCTTGAAGGAACGCTGGAACAGCCGCATCAAATCCAGGTGGGAAATCCAAACGGCATTCCCCTTCTTCTCAAAAAGGAGTCTAATCATCGCAGGGCACCTCCCTCAGCAGTGCGTTGGCGCCGCAGCCGGCACAGCCGTGACGGCAGTCCGGCGTCACACGGCACTGGTATGCCCTCTGCCGCTCCTTTTGCAGGAACCGCTTCGACACGCCCACGTCAATCACGTCCCAGGGCAGCAGCTCCTCTTCCCCGTAGCCCCGGGTGGTGTAGAATTCCTCCGGAATGCCACAGGCCAAAAAGGCCTGGTGCCAGCGGTCATAATCAAAATACTCATCCCAGCCGTCCAGCCGGGCGCCCCGCTTTACCGCTTCCTCGATCACCGCTCCCAGCCGCCGGTCCCCCCGGGCAAACACCGCTTCCAATGTGCTGAGCTCCACGCTGTGGTAGTCATACTCGATGGATTTGGAATAGAAATGCTCCTTGAGGAGCATACAGCGCCGCAGATACTCCTGAGGCGTGATCTGCTTCTCCCACTGGAAGGGCGTGTGGGGCTTTGGCACAAAATAGGCGGTGGCCACATGAACCCGAAGTCCCCGCTTCTTGTTCACCGCGTTTTCCTTCCAAGCCTGGATGACCTTGTACACCAGCTCCGCAATGCCCAGGACGTCCTCATCCGTCTCCGTGGGGAGCCCCAGCATGAAATAGAGCTTGACGTTGTTCCAGCCTCCGGCGAAGGCCTGGGCGCAGGTGGAGAGGATTTCCTCCTCCTGCAAATTCTTGTTAATCACATCCCGCAGCCGCTGGGTTCCCGCCTCCGGGGCAAAGGTCAAACCGCTTTTGCGAACGGTTTGCAGCTTCTCCATCAGCTCCCGGGAGAAATTATCTGCCCGGAGGGAGGGCACGGAAAGACTGATGCGGTTCTGGGCGCAGTAGGGAATCAGATGATCCGTCAGCTCCTTCAGTCCCCGGTAGTCCGAGGTAGAGAGGCTGGACAGAGTGATCTCATTGTTGCCGGATTGCTCCATAATTTCCACAGCCTGGCGGTACAGCGCCTCCGGGCTCTTTTTGCGCACCGGGCGGCAGCTAAAGCCCGCCTGGCAGAACCGGCAGCCACGGATGCAGCCACGGAACACCTCCAGATTGGCCCGGTCATGGACAATTTCGGTGGAGGGAACAATCATTTTGGTGGGAAAATAGGCGCTGTCCAGATTCTCGATAATCCGTTTTGTAACGGTCTTGGGCGCCCCCTCCCGAACCCTTACCGCCGCAAGAGTGCCGTCGGAGTTGTATTCCGGGGTGTAGAAGCCGGGGACATAAACTCCGTCGATTTTGGAAACCGCCTCCAGGAAGGTCTGCTTGCTCCACCCGGCGAACTTCGCCCTTTGGTAGAGGGAGACAATCTCCACGGTGATCTCCTCCCCCTCGCCGATGGAGAAAAAGTCCACAAAATCCGCCAGGGGCTCCGGATTAAAGGCGCACACCCCACCGGCAAACACCATATTTTTCAGGCCATGCCGGTCCTTGGAATGGAGGGGAACGCCCGCCAAATCCAGCATATTCAGGATATTGGAATAGGACATTTCATAGCCGATGGTAAAGGCAATCATGTCGAAATCCGCCACCGGCTGCTGGCTCTCCAAAGCCCACAGCGGGAGATGGTTTTGGCGCATCTGCTCCTCCATGTCACCCCAGGGGGCGAAGACCCGCTCGCACCAAACCCCGTCCATCTCATTCATCACGCCATAGAGTATCCGCATTCCCACATTGGACATGCCGATCTCATAGGTGTCCGGGAAGCAGAACGCCACACGGACGCTTACATCTGCCGGATTCTTTTTCACTTCTCCCCATTCCCCGCCGGTATACCGGGCGGGCTTTTGAACCTGGGGCAAAATTCTGTTTTTCAAGTCGGTCATAGAGCTACCTCGTTGCACATAGTGGCTCTATTGTACTCTTTGTTTCCCCGCTTTGCAAGGAATTTTTCCGGGATGCCGTGAAAAAAGGCCCTTTTCCTCCACCAGGGCCATAAGGCATCTCAAAGCCTTCCCCCCATCCAGAGGATAGATGGGAAGCAGGTTGTAGATTCCCTGAATCAGGCCGCAGATGGCCACCCGAGGAAAAATACGGATCAGGAATAGAAGCAGCAGACTGGCCGCCGGCCCCGCCAAAACCGCAGTCAATTCCCGGCCCGCTGACATGGGCAGCGTCTCCATTCTCGCTCCCCGGAAGCAGATGCTGCCGCCAAGGACCTGACCACCCAGCAGCCGAACCGCCAGGTAGTGGCCCAGCTCATGGACAAAGGCAGCCGCAAAGGCGGCACAAATCCAGCGCAGGGGCACGGCAAGCAGCAGCACCGCCAGGAAAATGTAAAATCCGCTTTCAATTTGAATCCGCAACCGTCTCATGAAAAAAAGCCTCCGCCGCCTCCTGGATGGGTGAACCCGCTTTCAGCTCCCCCGCCACCCGATCCAGCCGGGCAGAAACCCCGCCCAGCAGGGGAAACGCGGGCTTTCCCTCCGGAAGCACACAATAAGCCGCCCCCAGCAGCACAAAAAGGCACAGGAAGATGCCAAGCACAGGCAGCAGCCTTTTTCCATGCTCCATCGTTCCGCCACTCCGATTCATGCAAATCACCTCATACATTCCTATGCACACTGGCAGGAAAATATGGCCCCGAAATCGGCGATTAACCCTGGCAGCCTCTTGACAAACCTGAGAATATTCATTATAATACTAGCGCTATCGGGGTGTGGCGAAGTTTGGTATCGCGCATGGTTCGGGTCCATGAGGCCGCGGGTTCGAATCCCGCCACTCCGACCATAACCGGACACCAGTCTTGATACCATTACGTATCTTGACTGGCGTCCATTTTTTATTGCAGAATTATGAAAAGCGGCAAACGCAATTGGAGGAAAAAGCATGGCAAGCGCTTACTATAAACCCTGCCCTGAATTTGACAGATGCAATGCGTTAATTGAAAAATATTGGGAAAGCAAGCAATATGACAAATGCTTTTCCGGTCACATGGAGCTTGCGGAGAAAGGCTATCCATTGGCTGAATGCCAAATCGGTTATTTCTATCTGGAGGGGCTTGGCGTCCAAAAGGATTTGGAAAAGGCTTTCTATTGGACTGAGCGGGCTGCTGATCATGGTGATTGGGATGGTCAATATAATCTCGGTTTCTTCTATGAAAATGGGATTGGAACCCAACGGGATTTGGAAAAGGCAAAAATCTGGTACAAAGCCGCCGCACAGCAGGGGCACAATTTAGCAATTGAGAAGTGTCGGGAGGCTAAGATTCAAATATAAAGTCCCTCATTTTGACCTGGACAATACTGCTGAAGGTGCGTTCGATGTCAATATCTTGTAAATTACGAAATTGTAAAATAAGTGCTCAAGAATGCTGCGACATACAGATGGTCAGAAACGGGTATATAGAACCTGAAATGCTCCACATGTCGCTGGAAAACGCGGACAGCATCTGCACATCCTGTAAGTATAACCAGCTCTCCGAGGGGGACGAACTTCGTGATGTGCTGCACTATGTCAAAAATGAGCTTCCCTATCCATCACAGATCAGTCGGAATGGATTTGTGATACGCTTTCATGATCACTTTATTTTTGAATATCATTGGAGCGAACAATACCCATATATCAACGGAAAGCGATTTTATGAGATTGAATTAGCCGATATAGAAGACTGGGTGCGGCAATTTGCCGGTGGTCAAGATGTGATCATCCAATATAAAAAGCGGTTCTTTCATAAAATTCCTTTCAGGATTGTTCAGACGAATAAATTCAAGCGCAAGCAGCCAATCGGTAAATCCATCGAAAAGATATTTACCGCCACCGAAGTGATGTATTTGAAGCCTCTATGAAAATACATATAATCGGATGCAGTGGTTCGGGTAAGACTTATTTTGCAAAAAAGCGAACGCGTTTCGGTGGACTCCTACGGGAATGCTCCACAGGATTGAACAGAATCTACTTCGCGCGATTGTTGCAGGAGGAGGCATTTGTTCATGTATGTTGGGATGAAGCTGGACGCATTTAAGAAGGAATGGCTCAAGCATTTTGCCTCCAATATTTCAAAGCGAGACATCGAAAATAAAGTTGTCAAACAGGCGGGTATATCTGGCACATTTTTTCTTTTGAGCTGGTGGATTCAAACAATTATCTCAGCGGCGAAGAAGTGCGCTCCGCATTTAACAAGGCTGACAAAGCAAATTCATGGTACATTATTCCTTTTGAGAGAAAAACATCTGTGAAGATTTCTGATTTTGAAAATATAACTGCCGAACAACTAGAGAAAGAAACTGAAATCTATGTGGTTGCCAGAGACCTTTCCTGGACATATATCAAAACCCATGATAATGATTGGTGCGGGCCGTATTTTTATCGCATACGGTCATAAACGCGCCCCCCTGAAAGGATTTCTCCCAAGAAAGAACCACCGTTTGCCCACCATATTTTATACTTTTCTTTGATTAAAACTTCACAAAGTGGCCTGGATATGATATAATGTTCAGGGTGATAGAAATGGGTAAGAAATACAAGTTTACGCAAGAAGAATTGGAAGAGATCATGGCAGCAAAAGCCAAGAATCAAAACAAACGGATAGATAAGCGTTTGACCGTTCTTGAATTGAGTTGCCGAGAGGTAGGGCGAGAAGAAATCGCCCTGATTACCGGATATAATATCGGCTA
>JAETOP010000246.1 GCA_021771675.1 Oscillospiraceae bacterium
GGACAGGAAAGCGCGGCCTCCAGCAAGGAGCTGGAGGCCGCGTTCCACGTCAAGGGGACGGAGCTGCGTCGGGCCGTCAACCGTCTGCGCTGTGACGGCTGGCCCATTTGCAGCGATGCCATCGGCTACTTCTACGCGGCGCGGCAATCGGAGATACAGGCCACCGTCGCCCAGCTCACCGGGCGTATCTCCAAAATTGCCGCCGCCACAAAGGGGCTGCTGAAATCTTATGAGGAAAAGGAGGGATAAATCGTGGCAAAGAAACCTGAACCCATTGTCCGGCTTGCGGCGCAGACGGCCCGCCAGATTTTTGCCAACAGCGGGAACTATATGGCGTTTCTGACCACTGCTGCCCACAACTTCAAATACAGTTTCCGCGACCAGCTTTTGATTTACGCCCAAAAGCCGGACGCCACCGCCTGCGCCCAAACCGACTTCTGGAACAAGCATGGCCGGTGGGTGAACAAGGGCACCACGGGGATTGCCCTGCTGGTGGACACCGACAAGGGGTACAAGCTGCGGCACGTCTTTGATATGTCCGACACCAACAGCCGTGCGGGGCGCACCGTCCCCGTCTGGCAGATGAGGCCGCAGTACGAGGGGCCGGTGGTGGAGGCGCTGGAAAACAGCTACGGCGAGTTTTCCGACAAAGCCGACTTTGCCGCCTGTCTGCTGGAAACGGCAAAGATCATCGTAGAGGACAACTTTGGCGACTATTACGCCGACCTTTGCCGCATCAAAGAGGGAAGTCTGCTGGAAGAACTGGACGATCTCAACACCGAAGTGTGGTTTAAGAGCCTGTTGGAGAACAGCGTGGCCTATATCATGCTGACCCGGTGCGGCATCGACCCCCAGGAGTATTTCAGCGGCGAGGACTTTGCCCGCATCTACGATTTTAATACCCTGAAAACCCTTGCTATCCTGGGGGCCGCAGCCAGCGATATAGCCGAGATGCCCCTGCGGGAGATCGCCAGCACCGTGCTGCCCTTATATTGGGAGGAAGAAAAACAAAATCGCACATTTGCCGGGAATCCTGACAGGCAGTATAA
>JAETOP010000247.1 GCA_021771675.1 Oscillospiraceae bacterium
ACCCAGGATAAGCAGGGAAAATGGAGGGATGTCTGCTGGCCGGTGACGGCGGATTTCCGCAGGCAGCTTAACGACGCCCTGATCGAAGGGTACGGCCAGGCGATTGAAAATTTGCAGGCCACCCTTGAAGCGACAAAGGGAGCGGCGGAGAAACCTTCCTTGACCGGTGCCCTGAAGGATAATGCCGGCAAGGTCAAGACGCAGCCGGCAAAATCTGCTCCCGCCAAGAATGAGCAGGCCCGATAATGCCGGAGGCTGGAAAATATGGCATCGTGTACGCAGACCCGCCCTGGCGTTACGATATGAAACGCGGCAATGGGGTGGCGGAAAACCATTACCCCACCATGAGCATAGAAGAAATATGCGCACTGCCGGTTACAGACCTTGCGGCCAGAGACAGTGCGCTTTTTCTATGGGCCACCTTCCCACAGCTCAATGAAGCCTTCCGGGTGATCGAAGCATGGGGATTCAAATATAAGACGCTGGCCTTCCTCTGGCTGAAACAGAACCGGAAAGCGGATTCCTGGTTTTATGGGATGGGATTCTGGACCCGCTCTAATGCGGAGGTGTGCTTACTGGCGACCAGGGGGCACCCGAAACGCCAGTGCGCGGGAATCCATCAGTTTGTGATCTCCCATATCGAGCAGCACAGCAAAAAGCCGGACGAGGTACGGGATAAGATTGTGAAGCTCATGGGCGACCAGCCCAGGGTAGAGCTTTTTGCAAGACAGCAGACCCCCGGCTGGGATGTGTGGGGCAATGAAGTGGAATCCACGGTCACGATGCAGGAACGAAATCAGTAAGATACAGCATGAATGGAGGTGAATTTACATGCCCTATGTACCCGTACCCAAAGACTTAACAAAAGTCAAGACCAAGCTGGCGTTTAACCTGACGAAGCGCCAGCTCATTTGTTTCAGCCTGGCCGCACTGGTGGGGCTGCCGGTATATTTCCTTACCCGCGGCGCTATCGGCAACTCGGCGGCAGTGCTGTTGATGATCGGGCTTATGATGCCCTTTTTCTTTTTCGCCATGTATGAGCGGGA
>JAETOP010000135.1 GCA_021771675.1 Oscillospiraceae bacterium
ACTTTGCAGACCCTCGTTATCGCGCTGGGCGCGGGCCTCGGCGTTTGGGGCGTTGTCAACCTGCTGGAGGGCTACGGCTCGGACAACCCCGGTTCCAAGAGCCAGGGCATGAAACACTTGATACCCAATTAGTTGTAAATACAAATACCACGATAAAAGTGCTGTGTATGCCGCATATTTGGAGAAAAAACAGCAACCGCTTGCCCAGCGGTTGCTGTTTTTTTGCAAACTATTGTTCATCCAATAACTTGGCATAATTTTGACGGTCACTTTCGGGAACTTCCAGCGCAGCCATTGCCTGTTCTATGGACAACCCCAAGTTTTTCATTAGATTTTTTATGCTGGATAATGTGTTATCTGCAATGCCTTTCTCCCGAACGCCCTTGCTCAAATTGCACATGACCGACACCTCCCTTTCCATTGTCTGCGTCATTTGAATGTCGTAATCATCCTGCAAAATCTTCCGCTTCTCCACCTCGCTGGTTTCGCTGGAGAGAAGCACATCCAGCATCCGCAGTACGCCGTCATAGTTTGCCCCATCCGGCCCGCCAAGGCACAACATGATGATGGACAGCAAATCATAATTCCTGACGGGTTCTTTGCCCTCGCCTACCAGGTGTTCTTCCACCAGCCGATACCGGGTGATGGTGTTCTCCCGATGCTGCGGCGGTTTCATGCAAATCCAGATGGAGTAGACCTTTTTTATTTTCTCGTAATGGGGACCAGTGAACTCCCTGCCATACTGGGAAGAAATCATCCGACAACAGTAGTATATGCCGCGCTTTATCAGCGGATAGCCGGGGTAAAAATCGTTCTGCGCCTCCACGTTGATAATGAGGGCGATCCGTTCCTCGGAGCCTGGGACGATAGCGCGGAAACGAATGTCATAGGTGACTGTCCCCTCATGTACCGATTTGTCCTCGGTGTCCATGCCGCTGATGACTGTGCCGCCCTCGTCCGGCAGAACTGGGAGGTTGGACACCTGGGGCTGGCCCTCTATGTACTTTTCGGCAATGTCGTTGACATCGCACTCTTTGTATTCTTCCAGGCAGGACTTCATAATCCGCGCCAGAATTGACTTTTCAGACAGGACACGCTTACAGGCCGCATCATAGCCCGCGCTGTCATCTGTGATATGCAGCCCTCGGGCCACTGTAGTCTCTGAATCCAATGTCGTCACCCGCTCTCTGTAAATTGATTATATCATAATTTTAGCCCAACGTCTATTCAAATTTCCGGCGCATTATTTCCGTTTTCGCTTTCTCTTTCCATGGGTCATGCTGCCTTTACCGCGTAGCCCTTTCCCTGTGTTCATTTTATATAATTTGGACTTACGCAACGCGCTCATTATGCTGGTGAGTTCCTCCGGCGTCAATTTATCATACGGGATACCGAGCTGATTGCAATAAATCCTGAGTTCTCGTTCTTGGGCGCTTCCTTGAAATTGCATTGCTTCCTCAATATCATTTTTTAGCTTTGCGGCAAGCGTACCCTCGTCGGCGGTTGTTGAATCTTTTCTATGTAACTCCCGGATGTCTGCGATAATGGCATCCATGTCCTCGTGAACCGCGTGAGTAAAATATTTATCTTCCTCTATGTATGCCGCCTCTAATGTGCGGAGATAAGCGTCCTTTTCATCTGGTGCCCGCTCCGCCAAAATTTTCGCTCGTGCTATCGACACCAATGCGTTCAGATTGTTGATTTGTGCACTGGCAATGCGGTCAACATATATCTCAATGTCCAGTAGCAGGCGGCGGAATCCCTCTTGCGTAACCATTTCGCACAGCAAACGATTATTGATCTTACCGTTTTTCAATACTTCAATCGCGTCATCATTCAAATGCAGGGCCTCAAGTTCTGTATTTGGGTGATTTTTTTGTTCTGTCAGCCCCATGAGGTAGTCGGCGGACACACCGTAGAACTGGGCCAGGGTGACGATGCTGTATGGGCTGATATCCTTGAAATCGTCCGATTCATATTTGCCGAGCGCGGCGCGGGACAGGCCCGTGGCCTCGGCCAACTGCTCCAAGGTCAGGCCGCGCTCTACCCGCAAATCCTTCAGTCGTTCCGGAATTGTCAACTTGCATTGCATATTTATTCCTCTTTTCGCCGCAAACCATGATATGCCTATCATTATATCACAAAATTTCTCTAAGCGTGGAATTTTTCGCAAAACGGCGCTTTTTCTATCCTTAGAGATATACGGAAGGGACGGCATAAAACCGCTACAATGTTCCTTGTCCAGTGCGGACACGAACATTGACAAGTGCATGACCGTCCGAACATGATATGCTCTCTGGCGAAGTGACGCATGATGCGCACCAAGGGGAGCGAAACGCCGAGGGGAACGCGCCTGGGCAGGAACGGCTTTCGGGAAGAACGGCAAATAATTGGCCTAAAAATCGTGCGTACTTTTCAATTTATGTGAAAACAGCAAATAAAAAGCAGTTTTTGTGACGAATGCCACACGAAATAGCGACACGCCGAACGGCGAACACAGTATGCTAAAGCGCGTGTGTTCTCGCGGTTCCGCATGAGGTCACGCCAAATTGTGAAAAGCGAAGGGTTCTCCTGTAGACAGGGTATCGTGAGCAACAACGCTGTCAGTTGAAGGCACAGCAACAAATTGCGCCCAGCAGCGTACATACCCCGCTATGCGGAAAAGCAGGTGCACCGATAAGCAAATGTGAAAAAGGAGTATAAAAATGGACACAAGGAACGAAATTAAATCTTATATCATCCGAGAGGGTTTCACCATGTCTGAACTGGTGGAAAAGCTGTCCGATCAATACGGCTGGAGCGCCAGCGTCCCCAATCTGTCCGGCAAGCTGCGCAGAGGTTCCCTACGCTACCGGGAGGCCGTGGAGCTGGCTGACGCGCTGGGATATGATATTATCTGGCAGCGCAGAAGGGAGGCACGATAACTATTTCAACCACATATGGATATATCCGCGTCAGTACGCGGGAACAGAACGAGGACCGGCAGCTCATTGCCCTGCGGGAGATGTCCGTCCCAGAGAGTAACCTTTTTATGGACAAGCAGTCCGGCAAGGATTTCCAGCGGCCACAGTATAAACGGCTGCTGCGGAAACTGAAAAAAGACGATCTGCTCTATATTAAGAGCATCGACCGTTTGGGGCGTAACTACGGGGAGATTTTGGAGCAATGGCGGGTCCTCACCAAAGAGAAAGGCATTGACATTGTGGTGCTGGATATGCCCCTGCTGGACACCAGGCGGGGCAAAGACCTAATGGGAACATTCCTTAGTGACATTGTTTTGCAGGTGCTGTCCTTTGTAGCGGAGAATGAGCGCACCAACATCCGCCAGCGTCAGGCGGAGGGTATCGCAGCGGCAAAAGCCAGGGGCGTAAAATTCGGAAGGCCGCCCCGGTCAGTGCCTGATAACTTCTATCAGGTGCACAAAGACTGGAGAAGCAAAAAAATAACGCTGCAACAGGCGGCAGTCGCTTGCGCTATGCCCGTTACAACATTTTACGAAAAAGCAATCAAATTCGAAAAGTCTGACTAAATAAATCCCCTGTTTTTTACGGAAAAGTGTACCCTTCCGAAACTACATTCATTATTTCCCACACCCTTATAATCGGCACCATGCCTTGAAAAATTAAGGGGTTTGCGGGATTTTTTTGCGCAATTTTTTCACTTCGAAAAAGTACACTTTTCCGAAATCTCAGGGGAAGGGTGTCACATTATGGCAGGCAAGCGGCCTCACAGCCAGCGCATTGAGGATGGGAGGATAATCCAATATACCACCCTCAAGGTTCGGCTCTATCCTGACGAGACCCAGGCGGAGCTATTTGAAAACACCTTTGGATGCTGCCGCTACATCTGGAATCGGATGCTGGCCGACCAGCAGAGGTTCTATTTGGAAACGGATAAGCACTTCATCCCCACTCCTGCCAAGTACAAAAAAGAAGCGCCTTTCTTGAAAGAGGTGGATAACCAAGCCCTTATTCAAGAGCATAACAAGTTGTCCCAGGCGTTTCGGGTATTTTTCAAAGACCCTGCGCACTTTGGCTATCCCAATTTCAAAAAGAAAAAGACTGACCGGGATTCTTTCACCGCCTGCAACCATGTTTTTGAATCCGGCCCCACTATCTACACCACGCAGGACGGCATCCGCATGACCAAGGCCGGGATCGTCCGGGCCAAATTCTCCCACCGCCCGCGCAACGGCTGGAAGCTGAAACGGGTCACGGTGGAGAAAACCAAATCGGGCAAATACTTTGCTTACATTCTCTATGAGTACGTTGTGAAAGAGCCGGAAGCCGTCACGCCAACCCCGGAGACCACCATTGGTTTGAAATATTCCATGGGTCACTTCTATGCGGCAGATAACGGCGAGATGGCCGACCCGCCCCACTGGCTGAAACAGTCCCAGGAGAAGCTGGTCAAGATTCAACAGAAGCTGAATCGGATGGAACCCGGCTCCAAAAATTATCAGGAAGCGGTTCAAAAGTACCGCAAAATGCACGAGCACATCGCCAACCAGCGCCGCGACTTCATCCACAAGCAGTCCAGCCGGATAGCCAACGGCTGGGACGCTGTGTGTATGAGGGGCGACTCTATGACGGAGATGTCTCAGCGGCTGAAGCGGGGCAACGCATTGGAGGCAGGATACGGAACCTTCCGGGAATGTCTGCGCTACAAGCTGGCGCGGCGGGGCAAGCCCCTGATTATCGTAGACCGCTACACCCCCACCACACGCACCTGTTCCAAATGCGGATTCGTCCAGGACGATGAGATTTCCTATAAAAAGAAGCGCTGGGTCTGCCCCAAGTGCGGCGCAGTTCATGACCGGGAGGTCAACGCCGCGAAGAACATCAAGGCGCAGGGCCTGGCACAATACTTCAGTATGCAGGAGCAAGCAATCGCTTAGCAGATATTGATTCTACGCTATGCTGGCTGGGACACCAGTGAAAGCCCATGATTCCGGCGGGGAGCGTTGAGTGAAACGGAACCGTTCTGTTCTGCTTCACTCAGCGTTTCCGAAGCCGTCGAGTGGGAAACGAGAGGCCGTCTTTCTTTACAAATCGCGGTCGAAAGCCCTTCGGGCTGTCCAAAACATTATGACTATGAAAAAGCAGGCGAAAGGAGTTTGCCATGCTGTTCTTACAGCTCAAAACAGGAGAGTACATGACCATCGGCGGCAACGTGGTGGTTCAGCTCAACGATGCTTCCAGCAGCCACTGTAAGCTGATGATCGAGGCCCCCAGGGAAGTTCCCGTTGTGCGGGGGGAACTGCTGGAACGTGCCGGAGAGCCGCGCCCGGAGTGCGTCATAGATGTTGCCCGCCAGCACAGCTCAAGGACGGGACTGTCCTGGAATCGGAACAAGACCCAGGCGTTGAATGCTATGCGGCGATTACTCAATCAGATGGACGGCAGCGACAGCCGCGTGAGAGACCTGCACCGCCAGCTTGACTTCCTGTTCCCGCCCGAATTCGCGTCCAACGAGACGCTCTGTGCCCCCAAATAAAATTGGTTTCACCCGGAGTAGCTGCCCGGTTGGAATACAGCAACGCGCTGGACCTCCAAAGGCCACGGAGCATGGACAGCGCGGAGCAAACTCCATTGCGTTGGAGCAGGGAATATTAGTGAAGACGCAATGGACGGCAAATACCCAAAATCTAATTTGAAAGGAATCAAGAATTATGAGGATCCAACATAACATCCCCGCCATGAGCGCCTACCGCAACTACACCAACAACGTTGCGGCCATGAAGAAGAACCTGGAGAAGCTCTCTTCCGGCTACAAGATCAACCGCGCCGGTGACGACGCCGCCGGTCTGGCCATTTCCGAGAAGATGCGCGCCCAGATCACCGGCCTGGAGACCGCCCAGAAGAACGCCAAGGACGGCATCAGCCTGGTGCAGACCGCCGAGGGCGCCCTGACCGAGGTCCACGATATGCTCAACCGCATGGTGGAGCTGGCCTCCATGTCCGCCAACGGCACCTACGACAACACCACCGACCGTGCCCAGCTCCAGAAGGAGATGGACCAGCTCAAGGCCGAAATCAACCGTATCGCCGACAGCTCCAACTTCAACGGCATCAACCTGCTGGACGGCTCCATGGACAGCAAGGCCGACCTGACCAAGTTCTCCGACAAGCTGCAGATCGCCGAGTGGGTGGGCAGCACCCAGAACTCCCTGGCCGACGTGGGCGATGGCACCATCGTACATAACGGCCAGCAGGAGGCCAAGGCTACCACCTTCTCCGTAGAGCTGAACAACTCCACCGTCACCGGCGACAAGGGCGTGTCCATCACCATCGGCGATAACGAGGCCCTGACCCTGACCGCCGACGAGATCAGCGAGGGCGCCAGCGCCGACGAGATCGCCGCCGCCATCGCGAGCAAGTACGGCAAGGACGGCGTGGACTTCCTGGCCGAGGACGGGACCACCAAGGTCAACTTCGACGTAAAGGCCCAGGGCGACAAGATCGTCTTCACCCAGAAGGAGATGCCCAAGAACGCCAGCGAGATCGTGGGCAGCAAGTTCGCCATCAAGTACGAGGGTATTGGCGCAGTCAGCGAAAGTAACTCCTCCGCCTCCCTGAACACAGGCGCGCTTACGGTTACCGCGCCCGGCACAAACAATACGGGCGTAACTGCCCAGACCTTCAAGTGGGCGGACGGCGCTACTGCCGAGCAGCGCAACGCCCTCAACAAGCTCATTGAGGACAACACCACCGCCACTACTACTGTCAGCATTGATGTGATTGCCAAGACTGGTGCTACAGCCAAGAAAGTGGAGAACTACTCGGTGGACATCACCTCCCTGCAGAAGGCACTGGGCGATGGTTACACCGTTACCGCGAAGATCAAGGACGGAGCGGAGGTCAAAGCGGACGAGGTCGACCCCAACATCTTCAATCTTGCGAACGCTGCTAACGCCAGCAATCTTCAGCTGACTATCAGCGACAAGGACGGCAACGCGATCGGTATGATTGACCTTGCGCTGACGGGCAGCGGTACTGACGTGAACGGTGCAGCAGCGGCCAATACCGATTACAAGGGCACCTTCACGCTGGGCCAGGGCACCCCCCTGAACACCAATCCCACCAGCACCTTTAAGGATGACGGCAATATGCTGCCCGCTGCCGTCACGACCGGAACCGCCAATGCTTTCGTGGCCGATGGCGGCATTACTGCGAAGCAGCAGAACGCTTTCAACGAGCTGCTGGGCGAGAAGGGCCTGAATATCTCCTTCCAGCTGTCCGATCTGGCCGGCAACGCGACACAGGCTGGCTCTAAGATCAAGATCACCTTCGACCAGGCCCTGACCGACGCCGGGTACACGTTGAAAATCGGCGATGGGACGAATGAGACTGAGGTCAAAGCCGGAAAGGATATCTCCTTCGCCACCGCCGCTGCTGCCGGGGTCCTTAAGACCGATGCAACTGCTACGCTCAAGATTTATGACAAAGATGGTAATGCGATTGGCGCAATCGCTTTGGACCTGACTGCGGCCAACACCAAGCTGAACACCGGCGTGACCACCGTGACCCTGAACCGCTCCAACTTCACCGCGGACGCAACGGAGACCGGCAAGGTTCTGGCGGAGAAGGCGGCCATTACCATGACCGACAAGGACGGCAACGCGATCACCGTGGACAATTGGGCTTCCGCCACTGCCGGTGACGGCGCGGACCTGGCCAAGGACGGCTCCACCATGTCCATCGACATCGAGGGCAAGACTTATACCGTCACCTTCAAGGGCAGCGGCCTGAGCGAGGAGGAAAAGGCCAGCGGCAAGTTCATCGACCTGAGCGATAATAACGTCTATAACGGCACCAACTTTGGCGTTGCCGATACCAAGCCCGCCAGCATTCTGGCCGCGTTCCAAGGTGCGCTCCGGCAGCAGCTGGCCAACGCCGCCAAGGAGGGCGCTCTGGGTACGGAGGACTATAAGAGCTACGCGAACCTGACCCTCGCCACCGGCGCCACTCCTGATACGAACACGGTCAAGATCACGGCGAATGTCACCAACCACTCCTACTCCATCGCCGGCAACGGCACCGAGGAAGCGGGCGCCGTCCCCGGCGGCATTTCCGTCAACGGCGGCAAGGACCCCAACGCCTCCACCACCCACAACACCACCGGCCAGATCGCCGACGCAGGCCGTCTCGCCAGCACCTTCATCACCAATGATATGCTGGAGGGCCTGAAGGACGGCTCCCAGTTCAAAGTGGGCGACGTGACCTACACCTTCGCCGTGGGCAAGGACAGCAAGGTGACCGGCGATAACGTCATCGACCTGAGGGACATGACCGCTGCCGACAAGGATCTGGTAGAGAAGGCCATGGAGCGCCTGAGCCACGCCGACAACGAGATGTTCTCCATCGGCTATGACAAGGGCCGTGTCACCTTCACCGAGAACAAGGAGTACAAGTGGGGCGAGGGCGTGGACCTGAGCACCCGGGACGGCATCGCTGAGCAGTTCGCTTTCTCCGTGGACGGCAAGGCCAGCGGCAAGTCTCTGACCCTCCAGATCGGCGACACTGCGGATGAGTACAACCAGCTGAAGGTGAACATTGCCGATTGCCATGTCGACGCCATCGGCATCGGCGATGCCTCCATCGCTGACCAAGAGAGCGCCGCCAAGGCAGTGGACGCCATCAAGTCCGCTATCAACTACGTCTCCGCCCAAGCGAACCAGATGCCCCAGGGCGTGCTCCAGCTGCTCCAGTAAAAAGCTGTTCACGGTTGTTTTTGGAAAACAGCAAAGACCACCAAGGGGACGGGCTTCGGCCCGTCCCCTGCTTTGTAAATGAGGTGAGCTCAATATGCCCAATGAAACAATCAAGATCTTCCTCTACTCCGCGCTGATTCCGAACTTCTACACGAATTTCCGCTGTCTGGCCCAGGATTGCCGGGACACCTGCTGCTCGGGTTGGAGGATTGCGTTTGACAAAAAGGACTATCTGCGCTTGCGCTGCCTGGACGCGCCCGCCGAGGTAAAGGCAAAACTGGACCAGTGTGTGCGCCGGGAGCGGAATGGCAACAATGATGACGGTTTTTTCGGAAAATTCGATTTGGATTCCAACGGCGGGCGGTGCCCGCTCCAAACCTCGGAGGGGCTGTGTTCCCTCCAGCTGGCCTGCGGCCACAAGGCCCTGCCTGGTGTATGTATGACCTATCCGCGGGAAATCGGATATACCCCCGCCGCCAAAGAATACGCTCTCTCCCCGTCCTGCGAGGGGGTGCTCCAGCAGCTCTGGGATCTGCCGGACGGCGTGGAATTTGTAGAAAATCCCTTGTCAAAAGTGGAACAAAGGACTGTGAACATTCCGCGTGGAGAAAATCTCACGCCGCACTTTGCGCCGCTGCGCAGTCTGTTCATTGATATTCTGCAAAACCGGGCGATGCCCCTGCACCAGCGGATGCTCCTTCTGGGAATTGTACTTCAGCGGCTGCAAAAGGAGGACTGGACGAATTTTGACCCGGACAACTGGGTTGAACGGATGGCCGCTTTGACTGATGCGGGCACTGTCAAGGACATGATTGCAAATATTGCCGGAAACAGGGATATGTACGTACTTCAGAACCTGCACGTTTTGGATACGATTGCTGCGGCGGGAGCGCACTGGCCCACCCAGCTTTACAATACATTGGGTGTCAAGCAAAAGGCCGAAGCGGTATCTGATGAGAATGGGGAAATAGGGCGTGTGGCCCAAATTACAACCACCTTTTCCCCCAAAGCCTATGAGGACGCGCTGAAACAGTTCCAGGCATCGTTTTCGGATCACGAATATTTCTTTGAAAATCTGATGGTCGCCGTTTCACTATATCTGAGCTTTCCAAATCTAAGCAGCAGGGAGGCGTTGTGGAAAAGCTATGTTTCCCTCTGTAATCTGTATAGCTTTTATCATTTTGTATCGGTTCTGAGCTGCAAGGAGGACGTCTCAAAGGAGCGCCTGTTTCACATGATCGTCATGGCCAGCAGGGCAACGATGCATAATAGGGACCGCTTAAACGGTTTTCAGGAGGACCTGTTTCAGAATGAGAGCTCGACACTGGCCCATATGGCAATCCTGTTGCTCTGGAACTAAAGACTGGGCAGGATTATCCGAACGGTCCGAATGGCGCACTTCTATACATAGGCTTCGCCATGTATGAAGTGCGCCCTGCGGGGCTTGCGTCGCTGCGCTCCGAACAAGGGGCTTCGCCCCTTGCGCCGCTTCGCGGCTATCCCCATCCGAAGTCCTAAACCGAATACCACATTTTGACCGCTTTGCGTTATAGCAGGGCGGTCTTTTTTGCCCAAAATTCAAAATTTCAGGAGGTAAATTTGTCATGGAAAAATCACGAGAAGAATTGCAGAAAGAGCTGGATGCTGCCCTCAAAAAATTAGAACGGTATCGGCACAAACAACAACGGCTGGAAAACCGTCTCAAATATTACCAACAGGGTGAGCGGCGGAAGCGGGCCCATCGTCTCATCACCCGTGGCGCGGCGGTGGAAAGTGTGACTCCGGCGGTTCGTGGCATGGGCGAGAGGGCCTTTTTTCTTTTTGTGGAGCAGGTCTTTTCTCTGCCGGAAGTTGCCGCCCTGGTGGGCCGCCTCGCCACGGAACAGGAGGGCGGCTGATTGGCCTTATTCCATCTCCACGTCACCCAAGTGAAACGGAGCGCCGGACAGTCCGCCATCGCCTGTGCCGCCTACCGAGCTGGGGAAAAACTGTTCAGCGAGTATTACGGCGAAATCAACGATTTCACCAACAAGGGCGGCGTGATCTGTTCAGATATTTTTCTGCCCTCCCATGCTCCTCCCGAATACCGGGACCGGGCTGTCCTCTGGAACGCCGTAGAGAGCGTGGAGCGGAGCAAAACCGCCCAACTCGCATACAGCTTTGACATCGCTTTGCAGAACGAGTTTTCGTTAGAAGAAAACATCGCTTTGGCAAGGCGTTTTGTGTCTGAGCAGCTTGTGAGCCGGGGCATGATTGCCGACTTCGCCATCCACCAGCCGGACAAGGCAGACGGCGGCATCCCCAACCCGCACTTTCATGTCCTCTGTCCCATCCGGCCTTTTAACCCGGACGGCAAATGGGGCTTTAAGCAGCGGCGGGTCTATCGTCTGGACGAGGACGGAAACCGCATCATGGGTGAGGACGGTAAAGCCCTCTTTGACGCTGTTCCCACCACCGACTGGGGAAGCCCGGAGACTTTGGAACGTTGGCGGGAAGCATGGGCAAGCATGGTCAACGCCAAGTTTGAGGAAAAAGGTTTGACGTGCCGCATTGACCACCGCTCCTACGAGCGCCAGGGGTTGGATATCGTGCCCACTGTCCATGAAGGCGTCGCTGTCCGCCAGATGGAGGCCAAGGGTATCACCACCGACAAGGGCGATCTCAACCGCTGGATTAAAAAAGCCAATGGCCTGCTCCGGGATATTCGGAGAAAAATTGCCGCTCTGACCGATTGGATAGCGGCGGCAAGAGAGGAATTGAGCAAACCCCAGGCCCCCGGCCTTGCCAGCCTTCTGTCCAATTACTACAACGCCAGAAATGCCGGGGCATGGAGCAATAAAGCCAAGGTAGGCAACTTAAAGTATTTCTCTCAGGCCATCAACTTTCTGACGGAAAACCAGCTTTTTTCTTTGGAGGATTTGGAGGCCCGCATCGCCATTCACGATGGCAAATTGCAGGCATCCAAAGTTTCCATGAAAGCGAAATCCGCCAGGAAAAAGGAACTGGAGGAATTGCTCCGCTGCGCCGACCTTTACCGAGAGCTGAAGCCCATCTATGACGAGCTACAGGGTGCCAGATGGAAGTCTCGGCGTGAGAAATTCAAGGCAGACCATGAGAGCGAATTGAAGCAATTCCATATGGCCCGGCGAAAGCTGGAGAAGCTCCGCACCCCTGACGGCAAAATTCCCGTGCAGACGTGGCGGCAGGAGCTGGCTTTACTTCAACGGGAGTATCAAGCTGAATATGAGCAGTACAAGCCCATGAGGGATGAGATGGCGGCCCTCCTGCGAGTGAAGGACTGTGTGGACACCGTTCTGCGCCAGCAGGAGCAGACTCAGCAGAAACGCCGGGAGGTGGAGCGGTAACTTCTGGTTACGGTTATTTTGACGCTGACCTGCATCAGAACGAAACGGTTTCGTTCTGATGCAGGAAAAGAGTGACAGCAAAATGTTCAGCACGAGCAGAAGGAGGTAGCGGCATATTTCGCCGCCACCTCAGAGGCAACGTTGCCGACAATTTGTCGCTGACGTGGCGGCGCGGTACGCTGTCGAAAACCAGGACAAAGCTGTTCTGAAAATCAAACGCGCATTTTGCGCCCTTGATTTTCACGCTAAAACCGACCCAATGTCGCTTTTAGGCCCGCCAGCCTAAAAGGGAAACGGTTTCCGTTTTAGAATTTTGTATGGACCGAGATAAAATATTTGATAAACGTGAAAGGAGCGCCTATGGCAAAAGCAAAGGAGCCTGTCATCACTGTCAGTACCATTTTCGCCGGGAGGCAGACGGGCAGGCAAGCCTTTATGGATTTGATATTATACAAGCGGGAAATGTCGAAATCCCGCGTTGACTGCGACCCCGCCACGGGGTATAATGAAGTTACTCCAAACTGCGGTATACACAGCGGAACGGAGGTCATCAATGAGGACTAACACTGTGTATGCTGAACCCTATCCCCAGGAGGTGAGAGCAGCTATCTACTGCCGTCTTTCCAAAGACGACGATTTGAGCGGACCCAGCGCCAGCATCCAGAACCAGCGAGAGCTTTTGTGCCGTTTCTGTGAAGAACAGGGATGGCGCGTGGCCGGGATTTTCCAGGACGATGGCTACACCGGGCTGAATATGGACCGCCCCGATTTCCAAAAAATGCTGACGGCAATCAAACAAAAGATGTTCGATGTGGTACTGACCAAAGACCTGTCCCGGCTGGGCCGGAATCATTTGCAGGTGGGCCAGCTTCTGGAGGACTTCTTTCCCCGCCAGAAGGTGCGTTACATTGCGTTAAACGACGCTGTGGACAGCAATGAGGAAAACGAGATCACACCCTTCCGCACCCTGCTGAACGAGATGTATAGCCGGGATGTGAGCAAGAAGGTTCACTCGTCCTATTTGACCAAGGCCAAATCAGGGAAGTTTACGGGGTGTCTTGCTCCCTTCGGTTACAAGAAGGACCCGCTGGACAAGAACCGCCTTGTCATTGACGAGGACACCGCATGGATCATCCGCAAGATTTACGACTTTGCCCGGAACGGCTACGGCCCCAATCACATCCGGCGCAGGCTGGAGGAAGAAGAAATCCCCTGCCCTGCCTGGTGGAACCGTCAGAAAGGCTTGCGCGACCATATCACCAAGTTTGAGCGTGAGGACCCGGAGCGGGGGCGGTTCATGTGGGACTTTACCACCATCAAGGAGATTTTGTCCAACCCTGTTTACATTGGCGCTATCGCCTCTCAAAAGACGAATTACCGCTTCAAGATCGGCTGGATGGGCGACAAGAAGCCGGAGGAGTGGATTATCGTTCCTGGGGTACATGAGGCCATCATTGACCGCGATACTTATGATGTGGTGCAGGAGAAGGTCAAAAGCCGAAAGCGGGCCGACGCCTGGGGAAATTTCAGCTTGTTTGCTGGGCTGGTGAAGTGCGGACAGTGCGGCAGCACCATGACCGTCCGCCGCGCCAACCAGAAGGGTGAGGTTCGGATTTACACCTGTTCCCGGTATAACAAATACGGCAAAGCTCACTGCACCCAGCACCGCATCAAGTACGAAACGCTCTATGAGATTGTGCTGGAGCAGATTAGAAGCTGTGCGCAAAAGGCCCTGGCCGATGAACAGGAGGCCGCCGCCCAGCTTCGGGAGAACTGCCAAGCGGACGAGCAGGCCGAGCGGCTTCTGATCGAGCAGAGCATAGCCGAGGACAGCGAACGGATTGACGCGCTGGAACGCATCATCAGCCGTGTGTATGAGGATATGGTCGCGGGACGCATCACCGAGGACAATTTCAACCGCATCCTGGAGAACAGCCAGACGGAGCAGGCCACGCTGAAAAACCGTGTCATGCTGAACCGTGAGCGGTTGGCCCAACAGGCCCAGGAACAGGAGGACAACACCCGCTGGCTGGAAATTATCAAGGACTATGCCGACATCCAGGAATTGGACGCTGTGACGCTGAACCGCCTCATTCAGAAGATCGTTATTCATGAAGATATGGACGGCGATACCGTTCGGCAGACGGTGGAAATCCATTTTAATTTCAACAATCAAGCGGATAAACACAGGTTTATTCGAGAGAAATAACTGAATACCACACTTTGCAGTCCGGATAGCTAAGGGACCAGAGTGGTGTTGAACAGGGACGCCGCCGCCAGCCGTGGGTTGTTTCACCAATTTTGGAATGAAACAGCTTATGGCGGGCGGCGGCATCATCGTCATCGGCACGACCCTTATCCCCTTGCTGTCGGGCCTGTTTTAAGGGCGGCGGCTTATGGACTTTCTCACCGACTGGCTCAC
>JAETOP010000248.1 GCA_021771675.1 Oscillospiraceae bacterium
AGTTCCCCCTTTACCAGCTCCATTTGGCTGCGGGCAATATACATCATGTCGCTGTCGCAGTACACATAGGAGGCGTTGTATCCCTGCTCCGAATGCTCCTGCCCAAGCAGATAGTATTCGCCCACCCGGGCAAACTCCGGCAGGTCTTTCAGGGCTGCCAGGTCGGATGCGTCAACGCCGGTGAAGACTGCTTCGTAGGTGTCGGCCACCTGATTGCGCTGGATCTGCGCCACGGAAACGGATAGAATCGCCGCAAAAGAGATCAGGAACGCCGCCAGAGCAACGGCAATCACAACCATCAGGTTCCGGCGCTTCTCACTGGCGAGGCTCTTCTTTGCCAGCTTCTTTACAATGGCGCCGGTGTCATTCTCAAAAGGCCAGGTCATCCTGTTCACTCCCTTGCATCTACGACAATTCCCGGATTTGCTCTACCAGCGACTGACTGCGCAGCTGCTTGATCGTTGCAAATGAAAAACCAATCTGAACAACAAGCATCAGGGCGAAAAAGCCCGTCATTTCCCAGATCGGGAAGTGGTAACGCACCTCGCCAAAAACGCTCATTGCGCTGAATACCCTGCATAAAAGCACGCCGAAGAGCGTTCCGAAAGAGATGGAGAGGACAAACGCGCCTGCCGTATAGAGCAGGCCCTCCGTCAGCAGCATCTTTGAGACCTGACGGCGGCCCATACCCACGGCCTGCAATACGCCCAATTCCCGTTTGCGGGTCAGCACATTTGTGATCAATGTGTTCAACAGATTGAGTGCGCCGAACACACCGATCAATAGAACGAATAGATAGACCGGAGTGCGGTAATTCGCTAATAAGCCCTTATAGTTTTCCGCCCAATCATTCAGCGTAGTGACATACAGCCGCGCATTTTCCGGAAGAAGTCTTCTGACATCCTCGCGCACCTGCTCCCAATCACTGTCTGCGGTGTCAAGGAGAACCTGATAATTTAGATTCTCAGCCGGCATCAGCGCGGACAGCGTTTCCAAGGGCATATAGATCAACTCATAGCCGCCATACGGAAT
>JAETOP010000249.1 GCA_021771675.1 Oscillospiraceae bacterium
CGGAGGGCGGCGAGGGTAGGCACGGTGCCGCTCCGTTCCGCTTCCTCGTACAAATCTCCCGTACAGCGGTCAATGATGGATTTGTGTTTGGCCTCCACGCCCTTGGGGTCGATGCGCTCCACCAGGGACATGATAAACTGCGATTTCACCACAATGGGGTTGTTCTCACCGTAGCCGTCCACCATATACATGGCGTTCAAACGGTCTTTCCCGCCAGCCGCCACCCGGATCACGGAGCCGATATTGCCCATCGCTTCAATAAGGGGCGCGTATTCCCCCTCCGGGTCTGCTATGAGAATATCATCGTCCGTGTTGAGAATAAGGAACGCGATTTCCTCCTTGACACTGAACGACTTGCCGGAGCCGGGGACGCCCAGGCGGAACGACGACTGATTGAGCAGATTTGCCTTGTTGCACATGATAAGGTTGTGGGAAATGGCGTTCTCTCCAAAGTAGATGCCGCCCCTGTCCATGATCTCCTGCACCTTAAAGGGCATGAACACGGCAAGGCTTTCGGTGGTCAGGGTGCGGAAGGCGTCGATCTTCCGGGTGCCAATGGGCAGGACGGTGTTCAGGCCGTCGATCTGCTGGTATTTCAAAACGGCCAACTGGCACCGCCCGGACAGGGAGCGTATTTTTTCCGTGTCGCTGTCAAGCTGCTGTTTGGTGTCGGCGGTGATGACCAGGGTGAGGACGGCCTGCATCATCCGCTGGTCGCGGGTGGTGAGGTCAGCCAGAAATTCCTTGCTCTCCTTGCGCTGCAACTCCATATCGTAGGGGACGATGGCGGAGAAGTTGTTGTTCTGATTCTGGCGGCGCTGCCAGTTTGTAATATTGGTTTCCACCCCCAGCAGACGGTTCTCCACCTCCCGCACGGCCTCGTCGGTGGGCACGGAGAGAATGTCAATGGACAACATCATATTGCGGTTCAGGTCGGTCAGATTCGCCACGATCTCGTCCTGGATATAGTTGGCGTAGTCCTTCAGGAACAGCACCCGGCAATAGCGGTCGCCCAGCTTCAG